>CAMVGD010000001.1 GCA_947166925.1 uncultured Clostridia bacterium
CGAAGCGCGGCCAACCTTGCGATTGTTGTCGCCGTACAGCCCGTGCAGGGAGCCGAATCTACGCACCCGATACCCGTAAAAATCCATTGAAAAATGATCATTTCTTCGGTTGCCCGGAGAAAGCAACGAGATGTGTTTCTTTCGATTTTTCACTTCCTTTCAATCGTTCTGCTCCGTTCCCACAGCCGGAAAATGGTATTTGAACCCTCTTTCCGCCGCGGTGCGATACGATCTTTTACGCTTGTTATCACCTCCAAAAAGGAAAAGAAGCCGACGCGCAGATCGGCTTCTCTCATCATAATTTTGCTGTTCAAAAATTCGTGCCATGTTGGCACGAATTTTTACTGCCGGAAATTAGCGCCGAATTGGCGCGCATTTTCAGCCTTGCTTCTATAACTTCGTGCCATGATGGCACGAAGTGTGCTTGTCGGAAATGAGGGACAGCTTGTCCCACATTATGCACACACCCTGTTTGAAATTCCCGACAAGTTGTCGGGAATTTAGGCAATCAAGAAGCCGATCTGCTCCATCGCAGAAATGTGAGCTAACTTGGCTCAAAATAACCACATCTCAAACTTCCTGCCAACTTGGCAGGAAGTCGGCAGCCGTAAAATACAGATTAACTTGTTCTGAATTATGGCTATCAAACGATCTTGTTTCACTTCGGACCAACTTGGTCCGAAGTTGCGTTATTGGGAACTTCCCGACAAGTTGTCGGGAAGTTTGACGCGAAGAAAAAGCAGCCCGGTTTGACCTGATTTCTATTCTGGTCTTTCATAAATAAGGACAAGTTGTCCTTCATTATTTCATGCAACTTCGCGCCAACTTGGCACGAAGTTGACGGTTTCAACTTCAGGACAACTTGTCCTGAAGTGCCCGACATTCAACTTCCGGACAACTTGTCCGAAAGTCCCCGGCTTTCAACTTCCGCCCAACATGGGCGGAAGTTACAGCGCGTTTCGAAAGCCGGGTAACTTGTGGCCAACTTGACCACAAGTTCCGTATCTGACTTCTGCCCAACCTGGGCAGAAGTTACTGTGCAGAGCCGATAGCCGGATCAACTTGTGCTCAATTTGATCATAAGTGGGGGTTTATAGGGTTAACTTCTGGTCATGATGGCCAGAAGTTCTTTCTGAAAATTGTGTCCAAGGCGGACACAATTTTACTTCGGACCAAGTTGGTCCGAAGTTGTGATATAAAATCAACTTGTGACCATGTTGGTCACAAGTTGAAAAGGCGGGCTCAAAAAGTGTCGCCAAGTTGACGATACTTTTCACTTCGTCCCATCATGGGACGAAGTGCGTGCGTATGCTGTATGCAACTATAACTTCGTCCCAACTTGGGACGAAGTTCCGTCGGGAAGCATTCGGATCGCTTACAAAAAAAGTCTGGACAAGTTGACCAGACTTTTAACTCAGGCAACGGCAAAACAGTGACCATGATGGTCACAGTTTCCCGGTCGGTCGCGCCCCTCTACCATAACAAGACATTAAAAAGCCCAAATTGTTCCTGCTTTTTGAAAAATATCAAATTATTTTTGCTTCCGAAAACCCGTAGTCCTCGCCGGAGAATCGTTCGTATGCTTTGCCGATCTTTCGGATGCGTTTCAGAACGGCGCTGTGCGTTTGAAAGCCGAGCGCCTTCGCGATCTCCTCAAGCGGCTTGCCCTTCAGCCGCAGCGACAGGATTTTCCGATCCGTTTCGGTCAGCGTTTGCAGAAACTGCTCCATGTCGATCTTCGCGGCGATATTATCCTCGAACTCCGAGTGCTCATTGGAATGAAGAAGCCCGGCTTCCGCGCCGTCCATGATCTCATGAATACGCAGTACCTCGCGTGAGAGCGTCGTCGGGTGCTTCGTCCGCGTGTGATACCATCGCTTTTGAAAATCTGCCTTCTGCCAGCTGTACCGATGCTCGTCAAAGTCCTCAAAGCACGGGTGCTTCTGCACATAGTTGAGCCACTCCCAATACCCGTCCCGCAGCATGACGCGCGGCACGACGATCGAAAGGTATGCGTCCACGAGCGCATACGGTATGAACATATGATACCTATCAGGATACGGCTCTGTTTCCTGCAGCCACTGCTCGAGGGAGGGGAGAACACCGCAGTCTGTGAGTTCATCGATCCACAGCGACGGGGCATGGGCGACTTTCCAGCACGGGTTATAGCCGGAATAATCTTCCAGTCGACCCTTCAGTCCCATGTGCGGCCACGCCATATAGGCGTAGGCGTCGATGACGCACTCTCGGAACAGATTGCTTTCGACCTTCCGGATCGTCCCCGGATCCGCGAACAGCCCCGCGCGCGTGCGCGGCAGCATAAACAGCTCTCTGCCGCAGCGGATCAGAAGTTCTTTCGGAATCATCAGAAACGCCGGAATAAACTCCGCGTTTTTATATTCCGAATAACTGCCGTCCTCGCGCTTGATCTGATATCGCATGCCGAACACCCCCTTCCGGACGATACTTTTTCTATGCTAACCCCAGTATAAATCTTTATCTGTCCGATAAAGAGGATGTCGAGTCGTTTTTTTCGTCAGAATTGCAAAAATCCATTTAATTTTCATCATGAACGCTTATAATTTAGTCAAATATGTGAAAAATGACTAAATTAGATTGACGAATGCAATCAATAAGCGTATAATAACAGCAAGAATGAACGTGAGGACGAATATGCGAACATTTGATTTCAAAACCGAATATCCGAAACTCCTGCAGCCGGACATTGTTGCCATGCTGACGGCGATCCATGAGCAAAAAGGCGAGCGATCCGTACAGCCGGAAAGCGAAGCCGTCGAGCAGCTTCTGGAAATCGCAATGATCCAGAGCACCGAGGCGTCCAACCGCATTGAAGGCATCATCACCACGGACGACCGCCTGAAAAAGCTCGTGCAGCAAAAGACCATGCCGAAAACCCGCAGCGAGCGCGAGATCGCGGGCTATCGTGATGTGCTTACAACAATTCATGAAAAATATAAATACATTCCGCCCCGTCCGTCGATGATCCTGCAGCTGCACCGCGATCTGTACAAATTCAGCGGCAAGTCCATCGGCGGCAGCTTCAAGGCGGCGGACAACGTGATTTCGGAGGAACTGCCGGACGGCACGTGCCGCGTGCGCTTTGTGCCGCTGCCCGCATGGGAGACGCCGCAGGCGATGGACGATCTCTGCACAGCGTTCGACAGCGCGATCAAAGATCCGGAGTGCGATCCGCTGCTGCTGATCCCGATGTTCATTTTGGATTTCCTTTGCATCCATCCGTTCGCGGACGGCAACGGTCGCATGAGCCGGCTTCTGACGCTGCTGTTACTGTACCGCGCAGGCTACACCGTCGGGAAATACATCAGTCTCGAAAAGCTGATCGCGGACAGCAAGGAAACCTATTACGAAGCGCTTGCCGAAAGCTCGCAGGATTGGCACGAGGGAACGAACAATTACGCTCCGTTCGTGCGGTATTTGTTGGGCATCATCGTTGCGGCGTATCGCGCGTTCGACGATCGACTGAAGCTTTTGAAAAACAGCGGCAATTCCAAATCGGCGCGCATCCGCGAGCTGATTCGCGCGCATATCGGTACAATCACCAAGAGCGAGATCATGGCGCAGTGCCCGGACATCAGTCAGGTGACGGTCCAGCGCGCGCTGGCGGAACTATTGGAACGCGGCGAGATCATCAAGATCGGCGGCGGACGCTACACATCCTATACATGGAATCGGGAGGCAGAAAAATGATCACGGGAGAACTGAAAAACAAAATCGACGCTCTGTGGAACGTCTTTGCGGCGGGCGGCATCGTAAATCCGCTGACGGTCGTGGAGCAGATGACCTATCTGATGTTCATCCGCGACATCGACGACGCGGACAACCTCAAGGCAAAGGAAGCCGCCATGCTCGGCCTGCCGTATGAGAGCATTTTCGCCGAAGAAGTCGAGATCGGCGGGAACAAGGTCAACGGCACACAGCTCAAGTGGAGCGTCTTCCGCGATTTCCCGGCGGGCAAGATGTATTCCGTCGTGCAGGAGTGGGTCTTCCCGTTCATCAAAAATCTGCATTCCGACAAGAACAGTGCGTATGCGAAATACATGGACGACGCGATCTTCATGATCCCGACGCCGCTGATGCTCTCGAAGGTCGTGGACAGCATGGACGCGATCTATGAGCTGATCGCAAAGCAGAAGGAGACCGACACGAAGGGCGACGTCTACGAATACATCCTCTCGAAGATCTCCGCGTCCGGCAGAATCGGGCAGTTCCGCACGCCGCGCCACATCATCCGCATGATGGTCGAGTTGATGGACCCGCAGCCCGACGAGACCGTTTGCGACCCCGCCTGCGGCACCGCGGGCTTTCTGGTGGCGACCGCGGAGTATCTGAACGAGCCGGAGCGCCGCGCGTTCCTGTTCAACCGGCAGAAGAAGGATCATTACATGAACCACATGTTCCACGGCTTCGATATGGACCGCACCATGCTGCGCATCGGCGCCATGAACATGATCGCGCACGGCATCGAAAACCCCTATATCGAATACCGCGACAGTCTGTCCGATCAGAACCCCGACCGCGAGAAGTATTCGCTGATCCTTGCAAATCCGCCGTTTAAGGGCTCGCTTGATGCGGACATCGTTTCGACGGATCTTTTGAAGATTACAAAAACCCGCAAGACCGAGCTTTTGTTCCTTGCGCTGTTTTTGAAAATGCTGCGCACGGGCGGGCGGTGCGCGTGTATCGTGCCGGACGGCGTGCTGTTCGGCAGCAGTACCGCGCACCAGGCGATCCGCAGGGAGCTGATCGAAGGAAACCGTCTCGAAGCCGTCATTTCCATGCCCTCCGGCGTGTTCAAACCGTATGCGGGCGTTTCCACCGCGGTGCTGATCTTTACCAAAACCGGGCACGGCGGCACGGATAAGGTCTGGTTCTATGATATGCAGGCGGACGGCTTCTCTCTGGACGACAAGCGCACGCCCGTCAAAGAGAATGACATCCACGATATCGTTAAGCGCTTCCATGCACTCGACGCCGAAGCCGACCGTCCCCGCACGGCTCAGTCCTTCCTCGTACCGAAATCCGAAATCGCGGCAAACGGCTACGATCTTTCGATCAACAAGTATAAGCAGACGGACTATAAGCCCGTCGAATACCCTCCGACAAGCGAAATCCTTGCGGAGCTGAACGACCTCGAAGCGCAGATCGCCGCCGGGCTGAAGGAATTGGAGGGGGTGGTGTGATGGCTTGGGAGTATCGCAGAATTGGAGATGTCTGCACGGTGGAACGGGGCGGTTCTCCTCGTCCGATTGACCAGTATATTACTGATGAGCAAGATGGAATTAACTGGATTAAAATCGGTGATACAACAGACTCCATGTTTATAACCTCGACTGCACAAAAGATTAAACCGGAAGGCGCAAAGAAATCCAGATATGTACAGCCCGGCGATTTTCTGCTGACAAACTCGATGAGTTTCGGTCGTCCTTATATACTCAAAATCGACGGCTGCATACACGACGGTTGGCTTGTACTGCGTGATGAGAATTATTACTTTGACAAAAGATTCTTGTATTATTACTTGAGTTCACCGGCTGTTTACCGCATGTTTCAAAACATGGCAGTCGGTGGAGTGGTGAACAACCTAAACAGCGAAATGGTTAGGAAATTGGTCGTGCCTGTCCCTTGCAAAGAAGAACAAGAACAAATAGCAACCGTTCTTGATAGAATCAACGACTTAATCTCCCTGCGGAAAAAGCAGCTGCAAAAGCTGGATGATCTCGTCAAAGCCCGCTTTGTCGAGATGTTTGGAGATCCTGTTGATAATGCAAAGCGGTGGCCTACAAAACCACTTCTGGAGATGGGAAATTGCAAGAACGGGATGAATTTCAGTAACAATGAAACAGGGATAAGTATTCATTGCTTGGGAGTAGGAGACTTTCAAAACAAAACTGTCATCACGGATGTTAATTCTTTACCAATGATTTCACTCAGAGAATCTCCATCTAAAGAGTATCTGCTTCACGACGGAGATATAGTTTTCGTTCGGTCAAATGGGAATAAGGCATTAGTTGGCAGGTGCGTTGCTGTCTATCCAGGAAATATACCAACCACCTTTAGCGGTTTCTGTATCCGCTATCGCAAACAGGATAATGCCACTACTATTCCATACCTGCTTCGAGTTCTAAAAACAGATTCGATTCGGACAAAAATGGCGGGACGAGGCGCGAACATTCAGAATTTGAATCAACAAATCCTGGGGACGTTATTTATCCCTATCCCTCCAATAGATTTACAGGAACAATACGCCGTTTTCTCCGATCGGGTCGACAAATCAAAAGTGACAATACAACAGGGGATTTACATACTTGAACAAATGAAACAGACAATGATGCAAAAATTCTTTGGTGAGATAGATTCAGGTATTGCGTTATGAACAAATACGACAAGCACTACTTCGAACGATATGCACGATTGACATTGTATTGCGGCTTTCCTAAATGGAAAGACCATTTTGTGAGAAGCGAACGACCGGACTTGCAGAATGAAATAGATGGCGTCGGGATCGAAGTTACAAGTTCAACCCCGTCTCATATTAGAGAGGTCGAGGCGTTTGGACAGAAGATTCTCGGTAAAACAGTATCCGGTGCGGACGAAAAAAGATTTCGGGGAGATTTGTTCCTTACCTCTGAGAGAGTAGCATTTGCTTATTCTCCTATAAAGGGACTTGAAGATTCAGATAAAAGCCCGGAGATCATTTCCGCAATTTCGCATAAACGCGATATATGGGAAGGATACAAAGAGTTTAATGTGCGGGGAGTGTACATTTTTACAGGGACCAGCATCATCGATGAAGAAATGCTTGAAAAGGTTGAGAAATCCGAGGCGTTTTCTTACTTTCAGCTAGTTTTTATCAATGCGATGGATAAGATGTATTATTATCAAAACGGATGGAAGAAAAAAGAGTTCACCGATGAAGAATTGGTGGAATTCAAGAAAAAAGCTCTTGCAGGGGAGTGATGAACCTGGTAATCTTGTTCGAAAAGCTACAAACGAGTTTGATAAGTATCAAACAAGAGTTTCATAAAATAGAGTCCAGATAACACGAATATGTTGCCTGATAGCTTAGTACAAAATCACTTTGGGTGAGTAATAAAACTGCGTTTTTGTCGAATAGCAACGGACTTTTTCGTTTAATGTGGTGTTTATACAATTGAGGTTATCGACATGACAAGCTGAAACTT
Source organism: uncultured Clostridia bacterium (assembly GCA_947166925.1). Lineage (GTDB taxonomy): Bacteria > Bacillota > Clostridia > Christensenellales > CAG-138 > UBA3792. Next base: position 7,224 of record CAMVGD010000001.1, read on the forward strand.
AAACAAAATGAGAATTGACATGATAATACTTTGAGTAAACATTGGAGGACAATTTCGATGAATCGTTTTGAAAAGCAGATCACGGGTATTTTTCCATCTACAGTTGGGAATATGTGCTTTCTTGCTGATGGGTTTAGCTTCACGATAATAGATAATCAAATAGAACCTTTAAGACGTGTTGAGATAGAACCTCAGGATTCGTTTTTGCGCGGAAAGACAAGAGATGGGCACGATATAGGAGTGTATATTGGAAATCATAAAGCAGAGGTTTACGGAGTATATCGGTGTGAAACAGGAGCTTATGTTGTATCAATAAACAATATGGATAAAACCGATATTAGTGTTTATTATGGGATTGAATTTGTAGGTGGTACACTTAATAAGCTATATAGACCATATTTTAAAAACTTTGGAGTTGATGAACAGGAAGATGAAAAAATAGAGTTTTCTATAATAGTACACGATATTACTATTCAAATTGAAATAGGCTACTCTATCATTTTCGATAGGCAAAAAGAAGAACATACGAATGAGGAAGCTGTTTATTGCAGAATGACATTTCCTAGTGCTCAAAACCTAGGAAGCTTCTTTCAACATTACAACGCTCTAAAAGATTTAATATCCTTTATGGTGTATCGACAAAATGTGGGCTTTGATGACATTTATCTGTTATCGCAACCAAAGAAGATTAACGGCATCGAATACCAAAATCATCTGGCTGCAATGTTTATTTATTATGATAATCCTCTTACAGAGAAGGATAGTTTTACTTGTATTCATTTTGATGAAATCAAGCCTTCTTTAGCATCCTTTTTAACGTTATTGTATAACAATGAAGAACGGAAACCTATTTATTCTTCGGGTTATATTCCACAAGATGATCATGATGCGTTTAGAATGACAAATTCAAAAGTTAGGGAAATCTGTTCTGCAATAGAATGCGAACTATCACACACGAAAGTGGGAGATGATGAAGTTGATTCTAATCTACAAAATCTGATTAATAGTGTTAAGACTCTGATCAAGAACCATCAAACAGGGCAACAGAAACTACCGGATAAGGTTTACAGTAACATATTTGGTAGTATGAATTATTGGGATATACCTGCTAGCGATAGAATTTTTGCTTTGTATCAAAAACATGAGCAAAACGTAGTGAAACTTAGGCCGGTACATTTTCCAATGACAAAAGAATCGGTAGCAGCTTTCGTAAAGTATAGAAATGATATAACACATGGTAGATACAGGACACTTGAAAAAGAGATTGCATATGTCGGATTTGCTCTTATTTGTTTAATATACTGTTGCGTGCTTGAAAGAATCGGATTGGATTCTCAAATGATTAATAAGATCACAAATATACCAGGGTTACTAAAGCGTTAAGAGATATGATATAACAAAAATCGGGAGGCATTTATGAACGAAAAAGAAACAGGATTAGAGCTTATAAAAGATGCGGTAAAAGGAGTAGCAGATGATGCGTATCAGGATGTTGTTCATCCTGTGGCAAAACCTACGGGGCAACTGGTAGGTCTGGTGCCGCGCACTATAAAAGCAGCGCTCGCACCTTTAGAAAAGTGGATATTGCATAGGGAATATAGCGTTGAAGAAACAAAAAAACTATTAGAAGAAAAGCTGAAAGATGTTCCGGCGGAACAAATCGTAACACCGGAAGCTTACGTGGCGGTGCCTGCTATGCAAAACATTAGTTACTGCATGGACAATGATGAACTTAGAAATTTGTATGCAAATTTATTGGCAAAATCAATGACAGAGGTCAATAAGTCTAACGTTCATCCAAGCTATGTTGACATAATCAAGCAATTAACACCGGATGAAGCAAAGCTTTTGCGCTATATTGCAACGAATTTCTATAGTGCACCTCTTGCAACGCTTTCGCTTAGAAGGGAAAATAGTCAAGGACATTATATTACGTTATATCAACATTACTCTGACGCGGGAGAAAAGGCAAACTGTGAAAAACCGTTTAATATACAAGCCATGTTTGATAATCTTGTTAGGCTTGGCTTATTAGAATTCAGTCCAAAAGGAACATACTTAACAAACAAGGAACTATATAACCCTTTGAAAAATCATCCGAACATTGTTATGTTAAAAGCCAGAATCATGGCAAGGATTAAAGACGACTACAACATTATTAAAGATGAAGAAGGATATGTAAGCTTGACGGAATTCGGAAAACAGTTTTGTAAAATCTGTGTTTTAGACTGATTATTTATTTAAATGAAGGAGGTCATCATGACCAACTTTGATTTCTTACAGAACGATCCGCAGTTTGCGGGATTTGCGGAGACGGCAATCAGCGCGGAGAAGCTGTACGCCGTCGACGCCGTTGCATGCGCGATCGGCTGCCGCCGGGCGATGGAGTTTGCCGTCAAGTGGATGTATTCGGTGGACGCGGCGCTTAGTGCGCCGTATCAGGACACGCTGAATGCTTTGATGAGCACCGAGGATTTCCGCAGCGTGGTCGACCGCGATCTTTACACGCGCATGGACTATATCCGGCGCGTCGCGAACACCGCTGCGCATTCGGGCAAAAAGATCACGCGGGAGCAGGCGGCGCTTGCGCTTGAGAACCTCTTTTGGTTCATGGACTTCGTTGCGTGCTGCTATGCAGAGCATTACGAGCCGCGGGAGTTCGATCCGTCTTTGCTGACGCAGGAAGATCCTTCGGCTGCGCCTCAGGATGACACAAAGGAAGCGGAACAGAAGCTTTCGGCGTTGCTTGCGGAAAACGCCGCGCTGAAAGCGGAGCTGACCGCGCGCAGAGAGGAGCAGCAGCAAAGCTATGTGCCGAAGCCGCTGGAGCTTTCGGAATACAAGACGCGCAAGCTGTATATCGACGCGATGCTCACCGATGCGGGCTGGAAAGAGGGCAAGGACTGGCAGAACGAGGTCGAGCTTTTCGGCATGCCGAACAAGAGCGAGGTGGGCTATGCGGACTATGTGCTCTACGGCGACGACGGCAGGCCTTTGGCGGTGATCGAAGCGAAGCGCACCTGTGTGGACGTATCGAAGGGGCGGCAGCAGGCAAAGCTGTACGCCGACATCCTTGAACAGAAATACCACCGCCGTCCGGTGATCTTCCTCACAAACGGCTTTGACACGCGCATTCAGGACAATCTGTATCCCGAGCGCAGGTGCGCCGCGATCTGGTCGAAGCGCGATCTTGAAAAGCTGTTCAATCTGCAGACGATGCGCACGAGCTTAAAGAATGTGCTCGTGAACCGCGACATTGCGGGGCGCTACTATCAGGAAGGCGCGATCAAGGCGGTATGCGACGCGTTCGGAACGAAGAACCGGCGCAAAGCGCTGCTCGTCATGGCGACCGGTTCCGGCAAGACGCGCACGGTGATCGCGCTGTGCGACGTGCTTCTGCAGCACGGTTGGGTGAAGAATATCCTGTTCCTTGCCGACCGCAATTCTCTGGTGACGCAGGCGAAGCGCAATTTTGTGAACCTGCTGCCCGATCTTTCCGTGACAAACCTGTGCGAAGAGAAGGACAATTATACCGCGCACTGCGCCTTTTCGACCTATCAGACGATGATGAACGTGATCGACGCGGTCGAGGATGAGCAGGGCAAGCTGTTTACCTGCGGGCATTTTGATCTGGTCATCTGCGACGAGGCGCACCGTTCGATCTACAACAAGTATCGCGATATCTTCAACTATTTCGACGCGCCTCTGGTGGGTCTGACCGCGACGCCGAAGGACGAGATTGACAAGAACACATACGAGATCTTCGACCTCGAAAACGGCGTCCCGACCTACGGCTACGAGCTTGCGCAGGCGGTCAAAGACGGGTATCTTGTGGATTTCATTTCGGTCGAAACGACGCTGAAATTCATTCAGCAGGGCATCGTGTACGACGATCTGTCCGACGAGGACAAGGCGGCGTATGAGGACACGTTTGTCGATGAAAACGGCGAGCTGCCGGAGCGGATCGCGTCGTCGGCGCTGAACGAGTGGATCTTCAACGAGGACACGATCAAAGAGGTGCTGCATGTGCTGATGACCGAGGGGCTGAAGATTGACTACGGCAACAAAATCGGCAAGACGATCATCTTTGCCAAGAGCCACGCGCACGCGGAGAAGGTTCTGGAGATCTTCAACCACGAATATCCGCAGCTTTCCGGCTACGCAAAGGTGATCGACAACTACATGACCTACGCGCAGAGCGCGATTGACGAGTTTTCCGATCCGAAGAAGCTGCCGCAGATCGCAATTTCGGTGGATATGCTCGACACCGGCATCGACGTGCCGGAGGTGCTGAATCTCGTCTTTTTCAAGAAGGTCATGAGCAAGGCGAAGTTCTGGCAGATGATCGGGCGCGGGACGCGGCTTTGTCCGGGGCTTCTGGACGGCGCGGACAAGCAGAAGTTCTATATATTTGATTTTTGCGGCAACTTTGAGTTCTTCCGCATGAACAAAGGAAGACCGACCGCAAATATGATCGCGCTGCAGGGAGCGATCTTCCATCTGAAAGCGCAGATTGCTTATAAACTGCAGGATATCGCCTATCAGACGCCGGAGCTGATCGCATTCCGCAAGACGCTGGTGGACGACATGGTGAAAAAGGTGCGTGAATTGAACCGCGAGAACTTTGCGGTCAAACAGCATCTGAAATATGTGGAACTGTATTCCGATCCGGAAAACTATAAAGCGCTGACGTATGAGAACACGCTTGTGATCGGGCAGGAGCTTGCGCCGCTGATCATGCCGGAGGAGGATGACGCGAAGGCGCTGCGCTTCGACGCGCTGCTGTACGGGATCGAGCTTGCATACCTAGCAGGAAAGAAGTACGGCAAGGCGAGAAGCGATCTAATGAAGAAGGTCAGCGCAATTGCCAACGTCGCCAATATTCCGGAGATCATGGCGCAGTCGGAGCTGATCAACAAGATCCTGCATACCGATTACGTGGAGAACGCAGGCATCAATGAATTTGAGAATATTCGTGAAAATCTGCGTGATCTGATCAAGTATATCCCGGTTGCCAAGATTCGATACGATACGAATTTCGACGACGAGATTCTTTCGATCGAATGGAAGGAGTCGGAGCTCGAGAACGACGATCTGAAGAACTACAAGGCAAAGGCGGAATTCTATGTGCGGCAGCACCGCGATCATGTCGTAATCGCAAAGCTTCGCAGCAATGTGCCGCTGACCGCAATCGATGTGCAGGCGCTCGAACAGATCCTTTGGAGCGAAGTCGGAACGAAAGCCGAATATGAGGCGGAGTACGGAAAGAAACCGCTCGGCGAATTTGTGCGCGAGATCGTCGGTATGGACATGAATGCGGCGAAGGAGGCGTTTGCGGCGTATCTGAACGACGCGAATCTCGACAGTCGACAGATCTACTTTGTGAACCAGATCGTGGAATACATCGTCCACAACGGCATCATGAAGGATCTGTCCGTGCTGCAGGAGCCGCCGTTTACGGATCAAGGCAGTATTGTCGATATCTTTACCGATCTCACGGTCTGGCAGGGCATTCGCAAAGCGATCGAACGGGTGAATTCCAACGCCGTGGCGTGATAAGTACATTACTGCAAAGCGCAGTCCGGAATGACCGGGCTGCGCTTGCATTATATCGGATTATTGGTCTCGGTCGTTTTCGTCATTCGCCAACGTGAGGAAGGCAGGGCGGTATTCTTCAAGGAGGCGCTTTGCGACGAGGTCGATCTGTTCGTCGTCGGACAGAACGCGCTGCTTCAAAAGCTCGTAGCGCAGGCGCTTTTCCTCTTTCGCAAAGTGTGTTTCGCGGGATTGTTCGGGGCAGTCGGTATAGTTCAAGGGGATACCTTGAAATTGCTCGCTCGTGAGATCGAATACACAGTCGCCGACCGCGTTGAAGCAATGATAATTGCCGTCCGGGAGCGGCACGCCGAGCACCTTCCCGCCGTAAATATCCTGCATCAGAAATGCCGTGATCGAGCATTGCCCGAGCGTCGGGTTCTTCGGACTCCAATCGGCCCGCATGCGCGGCGCACAGGTCTCCGCCGACCAGATCTTTTTCAGCCGGTCATAGTAATCCCGCGGCGTCAGCCCATTCGCGTCGCGGATCGTCGCCGTTTCCCAACCGTAAAACATTTGCTTCCTCCCATATGAGCTGCATTCATTGTACCACATTCGTTCCGTTTGGGAAATGAAGACTTCTCGCAATAGCTATTATCTATCCAAAACACCGTGACAGCATATGCGTTATGTGCTACAATACTGTTGAACCCATACCGTATTTGGGAACGGTCAGGAGAATATCGCTGCGCGATTGGAGGGACAGGCATGGAACTTACTAAAATTCGTCTTTTGCGGATGCTTGAGATTTTTCGGGAAACGGATGAAGACCATCCGTATACAGCGCACCAGTTGAAGGAAAAGCTGATGCTTTATGGAATAGAAGCCGAGCGAAAAGCAATTTTAAGGGACGTCGCCGCGCTGCAGGAGTGTGGGCATGAGATTTTGCTGCACGCGGATAATAAGCGCGGGTATTATCTTGCTGCACGCGAGTTCGAAGACTGGGAGCTGAAAGTGCTGATGGACGCAGCCGTCGGCGCGAGTTTTCTGACCGAAGAAAACAGCAAAAAGCTTGCAGATAAGCTCTGCGCGTTGTCAAGTAAAGAAGGTCAGAAGACACTGAAAGGCGCAACGCCGATCCTGTCCGACGTGAAAAACGGAAGCCCGACGACAAAGAATGCGATCGATCTGATCCTGACGGCGATTCGCAGGAAAAGAATGATTTCTTTTCAATATCTGTATACCGATGAGAACATGGAAAAGAAGCTCAGCTACGACGGAATGCGGTATTCGGTCAGTCCATACGCGCTGATCTGGCGGCAGGATAAGTATTACCTGATCGGCAGCCACAAAAAGTATCAGACGCTGTCCTACTATCGGCTTGACCGAATCAGGAATGCGGACATCACCGAAGAGTCGACTTTGCCCAAAGAAGAGATCCTCGGCCAAAACGCGGACTGGAAGCTGCGGGATTATATCAACCGAAATCTGTTCAACTATTCCGGCGATGAGACCCGCGTCAAATTAGCCGTTGATCGCAATATGATGTGGGTCATCGAGGATGCATTCGGGGAACAATATGAGCTTCTTTCCCTGAACGAGACGAAGGCAATCGTGAACGTGACCGTAAGCGACGGCTGGGGTCTGAACAACTGGCTGCTTCAGCATGGAGACAGCATCCAGGTGTTGGAACCGCAGACAGTTCGAAATCAAGTAATCGCTTTGCTGAATCAGATTCAGAAACGATACGAGTGAAATCCACAAAAAACGCCCATTTCGGGCGCTTTTAACTCTACAATATTATTTGCCGATCAGCAATTCTCCGCTGCGCATTATCGCTGCCAAATCGGAAAATAGCTTCACCGCATCAAAACATTTGTTCAAATCAGAAATTTGATCTTCAAAGCTTTTCTGATAACTGATCGGCGGAACTTCTATTCTAAGGGCAATGGATTCTCCTGTTTCAGCTGTCTGAACATTATGAAATCCATGCTTATTCAACCAATCACTGATGTGTTTTGCTTCCTGATAGTATTTTTTGGAATTTGGAAATGTGTAATCCACACAGTTGGCGGTCTCATTCATCTTATGATAGATATAGGATTTTCCAAATCTGGTTGCGAAGCGAGGCCAGTATCCATTGAAGTTCCTGCTCGTTCTTAAATCTAATTCCGGATAGTGTTCGTTCACATAATCGTGATACTTTTCAAAAAAAGCATGAGCTGTTTCATTGATTACTACCTCTGCTGCCTTTCTTGCCTGCCGGATCGCTTGCTCGATCTGTTGATGGCGAAACCAACTAATACTATCATCTTTACTCGCGAAGTATTCGCTGATGCTTTCGTATGAAACATAATGTGGATATTTCTGAGCTTCTTGGTTGCTTTCCAAGTATTTTTTGGGACATACGATAAATACTTCAAACGTATCGAATTGCTTTCCTCCCCGAATGATATATCTGTCATGTTGTTCCTGTTGAGCAGGAGCGTCGATCTTATCTTCAATTAGCAGCCCGATGCGTGTTGTCCCATTCGTGATAGTAACAGTAATATCTGATTCTCCGTCCCGATCTTTCTTGGATAATTCCACTTGATCCACTTTGTATTCAGGAAAGGAAAGGCGAGAAACTTTATGGGTTTTAGCATCTCTTGCGTTATCCAGAAAAAACGTGAGAAACGCAGAATCCGTTGCAAATGCTTCCGCAAACAGAACATCCATGTCTCTTTCAGGTACTACATTGAAATCACAGTTTACCATAGCAACCTCCAACATTTTCACTTGATAGATACATCATAAACGCAATAGAAACCCGTGTCAATCGCCCATAACGAACCCATCCCAAATTTGACCATCTGACTGTGGTATATTATAAATATCAAGATAAGCTGCAGTTTTCAAAGGAGGAATCACCTATGATCAACGTGACGTTCAGCGATACCAACGCCGGTTGTTTGAAAATCATAACGGATCCGGATACCGGCGTTTCTTTCAAAAGCGCGGATATTCTCAGATTCAATTGGATGCTTGACATCGGCACTCTGCAGGAAGGAATCAACAGCAAATATCGCAAGAGTCTTCCGGGGAAAATGATTATGCGGGAAACGTTCTTTTGTCCCGATGAAGAAGGGATTCCCGGAATCGGCGCATTGAACACTCGCCATCTGAACCGCCTCAAAAAGCATCTGCAGAATAATGATCCAATCCGCGTTTGGTATGCCGATGATACAGAGTCACTGTGCGGGCTGTTCTTTCTTTGCACGCTGTTCAAGGAATATGACGCGCCGATCTATGCATTGGAGGCGCCGAGGGTAAGCACGCATTACGGCAAAATGTATTTCAGCAACGGCTGGGGCTGCTTTAAACCAGAAGAGATGGAAGAATTGATCCCGCGGCAGCGTCTGATGGGTCGGCAGGAAATCTGTGCTTATGCAGAGCGCTGGGAAGAGCTTGTCAAAGAAAACGCGCTCTTACGCGTTTCCGTCAATGGTATCCCGATCAGCGTGGATGCGGACTTTTTTGATCGGTTCATAGAACAAAATCTCCCTGACAAAGCGGTCAAGGAGGCTGTGGTCATCGGCGACACATTGGGTAAGAGCATGATCAGAGCAAACGTATCCTATCTGGTTTGGCGTGTTCAATGCATGATCGACGCCGGGAAGATTGTCGTATTAAAAACGCCGGATGATCAGCCGATGCACCGGACAATCAAAAGATGCAAAACCATATAAAGCAGAGACGATGAAGGCGGATGTTCATTCACAACAATCATATCGAACAATCCTCTTGTGTTTTCTCTGCGCATAGCAAAGCGTTTTGTATGCGCCGCCGAAGTTGTGCGTGACAAAGGCGATCACGACGTCGGATCGGTCGATCATGTACTCGTTCCGGCGCGATATGGCGTAACGCTTCGGCACGTTTTCCAGCGGCGGATAGACCGTTTCGTCATAAGCGGAGACGTCGAAAGACCGGTCAAGATACGGCAGCACCAATACAGAGCGGATCTCAAGATACCGCTCTTTTTGTTTGTGCACAACAGCCGCGGCGAGCGTGTCGAACTGCCCGTACCCGCCGAGATAAAAGCAATCCGCGCCCTCGCGGATCAGCTCCGCGACGGTCTCATTCAGCCACGCGCCGACCGCCTCCGGATCGAAAACGTCCCTATGCCCGCAAAATGTAACGATCAAATGCGTTTCCTCACATTCTTTAGATATACAGTATATCTATTTCGGATATTATAACACATTGTAGACATAAAATAAACACACCATACAGCCATCTGAAAGGAGATTGAACCATGGCCGTTAAGAGTGTGTCGATTCGGATTGAGGAGGAAATGCTGAAAAAGCTCGCCTATATCGCCGATTATGAAGGCCGTTCGGTGAACAGCCATATCCTCGTGCTCGTCCGCAACGCGATCAAGGAGTTTGAAAACGAGAACGGCAGCATCGAGGGAGACATCCGTCCCGATAAGAATGTAAAGCCGTCAAGACGGTAAAAACAAGGTTTACCGAAAGCCCGAGGCGCGTGCTTCGGGCTTTGATCGTATCAATGTCTCGTTTTCTGCCTTCAATGTCTTGTTTTCTCTTACCAATGTCTTGTTTTCTCTCAAAACGCATTCGCTTTCGCTCTGTTGTCTTGTTTAATAAAGAAATTATACCTTAACGGGTATAATCATATCAATTTTCCATTAAAATATACCCGATGTGGTATAAAATAAAAGAAAAGCATTGACAATATACCCGATGAGGTATAAAATCGACATATGAAAAACATCGGAACATTTATTAAAGAAAACAGAAAAGCGGCGGGACTGACGCAGGAAGAATTTGCCATGCGCGCAGGGCTCGGGCTGCGTTTTGTCCGTGATCTGGAGCAGGGCAAAGAGACGGTACGGATGGACAAGGTCAATCAGGCGCTTGCCATGTTCGGCATGAAAGCGGTGCCGGGAAAGGCGGATGACGAATGAGCGCATATCGAAAGGCATCTGTCTATGTGCGAGACCGTTTTGCCGGGTTCCTTTCGGAAACGGACAGCGGGTATCGGTTCGCATATGACGCGGCGTATCTGACCTTGCCCGACGCCCAAGCAATTTCTCTGACCCTTCCGCTGCGGGAAGCGCCGTATGAATCGAACGTCCTGTTTCCATTCTTCGACGGGCTGATTCCGGAGGGGTGGCTTTTGCATATCGTGAGCAAAAACTGGAAGCTGGATCAGAACGATCGCTTCGGGCTGCTGCTGGTTGCCTGCAAGGACTGCATCGGCGCGGTGCGGATCGAGGAGGCGGAACAATGAACTGTTTATGCTGCGGAAAACCGATCCTGCCGGAAGAAAGCAACAGCGGCTGGCATACGCGCTGCATCCGCAAATTCTTCGGAACGGATACGCTGCCCGCATTGGATTTAAGCGAAGAAGCGCTTGCCTCGTATGTGACGGAATCGGTGTTTAAGGGCCTGACCGTGCCCGGCGTACAGCGGAAGATGTCGCTGCATCTGGAGCAGAAGGAAGCGCCGCGCCTGACGCTGGTTAATTATCCGACCGGATACATTTTGAAACCGCAGACGCCGGAGTACCGCAATCTGCCGGAAGCCGAAGACCTTGCCATGCGAATGGCCGAAAAGGCGGGCGTCAAAACCGTGCCGCACGCGCTGCTTCGGATGAATGGACAGTTTGCGTACATCACAAAGCGCATTGATCGGAAGATCACCGGCAGGAAGAGACTGCGTGTGCAAAAATACGCGATGGAGGACTTCTGTCAGCTCGATGAGCGGTTGACTATGGATAAATATCGGGGCTCCTATGAGCGCTGTGCAAAGATCGTTTCCCGATATTCCGTGCGGACGGGTCTGGATCTAAGTGAGCTGTTCCTACGGCTGGTCGTTTCGTTTGTCACGGGCAATTCGGATATGCATCTCAAGAACTTCTCGTTGATCGAAACCGAACCGGGCAGCGGCACTTTTGTACTGTCCTCAGCGTACGATCTGCTTCCGGTCAATCTGGTGCTGCCGGAGGATCGGGAGGAGCTTGCGCTGACGATGAATGGAAAGAAAGCGAATCTTCACCGAAACGACTTTCTGCATTTTGCAGAGCAGTGCGGCGTCGGAAAAGCGGCAGCGGAAAAGATCATCAAAAAGGTACTCGCCGCCGAAGACGACTTCCTTTCCCTGTGCGACGATTCCTACCTGCCGCAGGATATGAAAGACGCGCTGAAAGAGCTGATCCGCTCACGCTGTGAGCGGCTGAGATAGATGATTGCCATTATTGCAGATTGATTTATTATTTCGTAAAGAGGAAATATGGACATTCGAGAGATTCTTTCAGCAGTCTCGCAAGTAGGACCGAAGATCGTTGCTTCGTTTTGCATTATAAACGGAGAGTTAATGCCGCTTGAAGAAGTGCAAAACATGGGCTATGAGGAGTTTTGTAAACGTGCAAAACAGTACATGCCCCAAAAGCTGTACAAATACTTTCCGAATACTGTAAAAAGAGATGAAAACGGTAACATAGTTAAAGACAAAAACGGAAATCCGATCAATTACTCGCTTGACAGTCTAAAGAATAATACGGTATTTATGCAAACACCAAGCGAGTTTGATGATGTTTACGATTCGGATATTCATATTGAATATGAAGACTATGTAAAGCTGCGTCTTCAGGAGTATTGTAAACGTTGCAAAATAAAGATATCAGAAGATTGGACAATGCAGGAGTTGGGAAACGCTTTGCTGCGACGCCTTATAGATCAATATAAAGTCGAGAACAGCTTTCTGGGTGCATTTTCAAAAAGCGACAGTACAGAAATGGAGCGACTCTCTAATGAAATTCTCTGCAATCGAACGGAAATAAACATCATTAAAGGATTAGAACCTGGGATAGCTCTAGGTGAAGCAATCAGAGAAGAATATGGTTTATTCTGTAATCAGCTGAAAACAACGTTCAGGACAACGTGTTTCACAACAACGCCTTATTCCCAACTTATGTGGGGCGGTGCTTATGCAAATAATCATAAGGGTTTTTGCATTGAGTATACTGTTCTTCCAAACGAAAAAGCTTATGAAGAAGTGTTCGCGAATTTGTTTCCGGTTGTATATTGCAAAGTCCGCCCAGACATGACAAAGCGTCTTGTCAATTATAAAGACAAGGAGCCGACGGTAGAAAACCTATGGGATATTTATCTTCACGGGGCATTGCGAAAGAGTATTGACTGGGCATATCAAAACGAATGGAGATTACTATTGCCGTTAGGACGAAAGAAGGAGACGGATTATAATACTGCTTTCTTCCCAATCACAAAGGTTTATCTCGGCAACAGAATGGATGCAGAGGATCGGCGCACGATCATCAGCATTTGCAAAGAGAAAGGTATTCCGTATGTTGGTGTAAAGCGAAGTCAGGAATTCTTCGAAATGCAGGACTGTGAACAATTGTGCGAAAATTGCCCAAATGTGACTAGCACAAAGTAAATAGTAAATAAGGTAGTACAAAATAAAAAGTCAAAAGGTTCCTTGTGCGTTGCAAGGGACAGGATCCATTGACAGAGTAATTGACGGTTTTAAATAATGGCCAAAGCCCGAAGTGCGTGGGTGCGCTTCAGGCTTTGTGCTGTCTTTCTGCGGTTATTCGCCGTAGACGATCTCGCGGAGGGCGAGTTCTTCTGCGCGGGCGCGGAGGTTGTTCATGCGGCGGAGCCATTCCATCTGGTTCTCGGCTTTCAGGCGCTCGGTGACGCCCTCAAGCGACGCCATTTTGGAAACCGTGGCTTCGATCTGCTCCCTTGCCGTGCGGTCGATCTTCAGAAGATGCTCGGTCAGCTTGCCGGAGAGGACGAGGGCGGTCAGGGTGCCGTCGTTCCGTTGCTCCAGGAAACGCTTCCGCATCCTGCCGTACTTGCCGATGGGGGCGTCGGGCGCGGGATCGAGGATCAGATTCGGGATCTGGATGCTGCCGACCGTGGTATATGTGACGTTCATTTTGATACCTCCTTCAATGAATCCGATGGACTTCGCGCGGGGGCTGCTTTCGCCGGACGGAAGTATGCGTTCCGAGCAGGATCGGAAGGTGAATCTTTGCATACTCCAGCACATCCCTCGCCGCTACCATAAAAAACAGACCCCAATTCGGGGTCTGTTTTTTATTGCGTCGCTCCTCCCTTCGAACGGGCGCAACGCGCTCCGTTCGGTAACGCGCCCGCGCCTTGGCGCGGATCAGCGCGTTCGCGGAGAAATCTCCTTGAAGAAAGGCGCGAAGCGCCTGCAATCAGATTTCTCCGTAACGGATCGCCGCAACGTCACCTTTGCGCGAAGCGCCTGCAATCAGATTTCTCCGTATCGGATCGCCGCCCCCTTCATGGGGGCTGTTTTTTGTCGCGTCGGGGCAGCGAGAACGGGCGCAAAGCGTCTGTTCGCATACGGAGCGAAGCGGAGTGCTCGGCGTTTTCTCCTATGTCCATACAATGAAGAAAACGCCGTATCGGATCGCCACTATTATCCAAATTATTTTTTGCTGTCCCATGAATGACCTTGTGAAAACAGTCGGAAAATGATATAATAAATCAATTTATTATATATGTGAAACTGGCGTGCTTAAATTCGGCTTTTAAGGGGGAGAACATGATTAGAGCAGATATCGTTTCTACTGTCGGGAGAGAATACCTTACCAGTAATATTGAGAATGACGAATTCAGTTATCCCAAAGCATTTGCAGCTGCATCTTTACCGTTCGTACCAATTTGCAATAGCGCGGGGCGCAAATTTGAAAAGCTGGATATCCGGTTTCAAAAAGATAATGTATCCGTGCTTATAGAAACAAAAACGAGTTTCGTTGATGCAGACGAAGCACAGTTATCCGCGTATGTTGAATACGAAAAAGCACTTACTGGTAATAAAATTGTCGCTATTCTTGCCAACACCACAAATGATAATGTCAAAGTGTGGCGAGGCGTTGTTTCCGATGGTGACTTAATGCCAAAAGAAACAGCTCTTCGCACAATGGATGAGTACGTTGATTTCTACACATCCAAGATCAACGATAAAGAAAGGGTGATGCAAAACACTTATAAACTCAATGAACTGTTGCATCGCCATAGCATCCCTGAGAAGCTCCGCAGTCAGTTTGTCGGCACCTGTTTGCTTGCTTTGAAGAATGGTCTTGACTATTCTACCCCTTCATTGACTGCAGCACAGATTAGAACCCGAATAAAAGAGGTTTTAGAAGACCTGCTTAATTCAGATATAAACAAAGCCGAAAAGCTGGCATTGCTTAACCGAAATGTTCTCGGTAATCAGTATGTCAGACAACTTACAATTTCTGCTTTCAGAGAAATACTCAAATTTATCGAAGATAACATTCTGCCGTTCATCAATGACAAGAGTACTTCAGGTCAAGATTTATTGAACCTATTTTTCATTACCTTCAATAAGTATGTTGGCAAGTCTGATAAGAATCAGGCTTTTACTCCCGACCATATAACGGATTTTATGGCAAAAGTTACGGGAGTAAACAAGCATTCGGTCGTCCTTGATCCTTGCTGTGGTAGCGGCTCGTTCTTAGTTCGGGCAATGACCCAGGCTTTGGATGACTGCGCTACTGCCGCCGAGCAGGAAGAAGTGAAAAAACATCAAATATTCGGCATTGAGTTTGATGAAAATGTGTACGGGCTTGCTACAACAAATATGCTTATTCACTCTGATGGCAATTCAAACATTCGTCAAGGAAGCTGCTTTGCAATGGCTGATTGGATCAAAGAAGCTAAACCTAATGTAGTTTTGATGAATCCCCCATACAACGGACAGCGTATTCATTTGCCTGCAAGTTATGTTAGTACTTGGGGGCGGGATAAAAAAGAAGATCCATCAAAAGGATTGTTCTTTGTAAAATATATTGCTGATACGCTTAATTCGATCAACCATCAAGCAAAACTGGCGGTGCTACTTCCGGTTTCTTGTGCTATTGGTACCAGCGGTGAGATTGCCCGGCTGAAGAGAGAAATCCTTGAAGAAAATACGCTTGATGCAGTGTTCACATTGCCAATTGATATTTTCCACCCGGGAGCAAGCGCTTCAGCTTGCTGCATGTTGTTTAAGATCGGGACGAAGCATAATGATATTTCAAATCCAGATACCTTCTTTGGCTATTGTCGTGATGATGGCTTTAAAAAGAAAAAGAATCTTGGACGAGTTGAACAAGTTGATTCATTCACGGGAAAGAGTCGTTGGGTTGATATTGAAAATGAATGGATTGAATTGTATAGAAATCGTCGTTCTATTGATGGTCAATCGGCTACTCATAAAGTCACTGGCGACGACGAGTGGTTATGCGAAGCTTATATGAAGACCGATTATACAAAGATGTCGGAGCATGATTTTCAACAGACAATCAATGAGTTTCTTGCATATCTCGTCAAGGAGGGACGTATATATGAAACTTGACGTAGATAAGTGGGGTAATTTCAAAATCGCTGATATTTTTCCCGTATTGCAAAACGGGAAAGCTAATCAAGGCTTGCTGAGCGAAGGAAATGATTGTTTCTATGTTGGCGCAAAAAAAGATGACAATGGTGTCATGCTTCATTGCGCCTATGATTCTGATTTAATTCAAAAAGGTAATTGCATCATATTCATTTGCAATGGGCAGGGTTCTGTCGGTTATGCCAATTATATGGATGTTGATTTTATTGGCACAACAGATATAGTGGCGGGATATAACGATAATCTAAACAGATATAATGGACTATTTATTGCAACTGTTTTGTGTCAAGAACGCCCCAAATATTCTTTTGGTCGGAAATGGAAAACTCATTTGAAAGAAACTGTCATAAAACTGCCCCAAACATCAGAAGGTAATATGGATTGGGAGTATATGGAACAATATGTAAAATCTCTCAACTATAAACCTTTATCAACTACAAATAGGCTGGGCACCAGGCATAAACTTTTTATTGACAAATGGAAAGATTTTTATCTTTCTGATTCGGGCCATCATCCCGGGCTATTCAAGATAGAAAGCTGCAAGTGCGGTTGCGCAGGTGATTTAGAAGATGGTGACGAAATAAACTATATAGGTGCTAAGAAAAGCGACAATGGAGTTATGCGTCGTGTGATGCGTGTGGATGATTTGGTTTCAAAAGGTAATGGGATTTTGTTTATCTGCGACGGCGAAGGTTCTGTAGGCTATGCGAATTACATGGATCAAGATTTTATTGGCTCAACGACAACGTCCATTGGGTACAATCCGAAACTTAATAAGTATAATGCATTGTTCATCGTTACAATTATTGATCAAGAAAAATACAGGTTTTCGTATGGGAGAAAATACCGTGCACATATTGAAGAAGCGATGGTAAAACTCCCTGTTGACGCATACGGAAATCCAGATTGGAATTATATGGAAAACTATATCAAATCTCTACCATATGGGGATAGAATCTGAGGTGAAATAAAAGGAGTATTTCATTTGTGCTTCCCCGCACCCGCCCCCGCGGGTGCATTTTTCTGCCCTTCAGCCGCAGCGACAGGATTTTCCGATCCGTTTCTGTCAGCGTTTGTAGAAACTGTTCTATGTCAATCTTCGCGGCGATATTGTCCTCGAACTCCGAATGCTCGTTGGCATGGAGCAACCCGGCTTCCGCGCCGTCTACGGTCTCGTGTATGCGCAGCACCTCGCGCGAAAGCGTCGTCGGGTGCTTCGTCCGCGTGTGATACCATTTCTTGATAAAATCTGCCTTTTGCCAGCTGTACCGCCGTTCATCGAAGTCTTCAAAGCACGGGTGCTTCTGTACATAGTTGAGCCAAGCCGCATATCCATCCCTCTGCATGACGCTCGGAACGGCGATCGACAGGAACTGATCGACAGTCTCATACGGCACAAATCCGAACGGCGTTGTCGGGAACCGTTCCGTTGCCTCGAGCCATTGCGGAAAGGTGTAAAGAAGTCCGAGATCGTTCAGCTTACCAATCCACAGCGGTGCTGCATGGGCGACTTTCCAGCACGGATTATAGCCGGAATAATCCTCCAGCCGACCTTTCAGCCCCATGTGCGGCCACGCCATATAGGCGTAGGCGTCGACGATGCATTCCAGAAAGAGGTCGCTTTCGACCTGCCGAATGACCGACCGGTCACCGAGCAGCGCGGCGCGTGTCCGCGGCAGCTCATACAGCTCTTTTCCGCAGCGCTTCAGCAGCTCCTCCGGGATCATCAGAAACGCCGGAATGTACTCTGCATTTTTATATGGTGTGCTGCTCCCGCCCGCTCGTTTGACCAAAATCGGCATTCAACCACCTCCTCCTCCCGGACAATAATTTTTTATCTTATCACCAGTATAAACTGTTTTCTGTACGAAAAAGAGGATGTCGATGGATTTTTTTGTAATTTGCGGTGTTATATTTATTATAGAAAAATCTCGCTGTCCTATAAAAGGCATTGTGAAAATGCACGAAAAATGGTATAATAATATGAATAAATATAGGCAGGAGCGACGTATGACCGATAAAGAACTGAAAAATCTGAAAGAACGGCTGTGGCACGCCGCTGACATTCTGCGCGCGGGCGCGCATCTCGCCGCGAACAAATACGGTCAGCCGATCCTCGGTCTGATCTTCCTGAGATATGCCGACATCCTCTTTAAGCAGCACAAGGCGGAGATCGAGGCGGAATACAACGCGCTTCTCGGCACGCGCATGGAAAAGACGATGAAGGAGCTTTGCATCAAGAAGTGCGGCTTCTATCTGCCCGAATGCGCGTATTACGATTTTATCAACGACGCGCCGGACACCGCGGAAAAGGCGACGCTCGTGAAAAACGCCATGCTCGCCATCGAAGCGGAGAATCCGAAGATGGAAAACGTCCTTCCGAAGGAGGTTTACGCGCAGCTCGTTCCGGAGGAGGAACCGGAGCTTCTGTCCAAGATCGTCCGCATCTTCAAGGATATTCCCGAAAACTGCACCGTCGATATCTTCGGCGAGATCTATGAATACTTCCTCGGAAACTTCGCGCTCTCCGAGGGCAAGGACGGCGGCACGTTCTATACGCCTGCAAGCGTCGTTCGTTATATGGTCGAGGTGCTGAACCCGCAGCCGGGCGATAAGAAATTCCTCGATCCCGCCTGCGGTTCCGGCGGTATGTTCGTGCAGGCGGCGCGGTATATGCACCGGCACAACGCGAGCGAAACACAGCAGATGCAGTTCCGCTGCTACGGCGTGGAAAAGGAACCGGACACGGTCAAGCTCGCCAAAATGAACCTGCTTCTGAACAACGTGCGCGGCGAGATCACCGAAGCGAACTCCTTCTATTCCGATCCGTATAACGCCTTCGGACAGTTCGATTACGTCATGGCGAATCCGCCGTTCAACGTGGATGAAGTCGTTGTGGAAAAGGTGCTTTCCGACGCACGCTTCAATACCTACGGCGTGCCGAGAAACAGCACCAAATCGAATAAAAAGGAATCCGACAAAAAGGAAACCGTGCCGAATGCGAATTACCTTTGGATCGGCTATTTCGCGACGGCGCTGAACGCAACCGGCAAGGCGGCGCTCGTTATGGCGAACTCCGCTTCCGACGCGGGCAAGAGCGAGTACGCCATCCGCAAAAAGATGATCGAGGAGGGCGTCATCAGCCAGATGGTCACGCTGCCGCCCAATATGTTCACCTCCGTCACCCTGCCCGCCACGCTGTGGTTTTTCGATAAGCACAAGCCCGAAACCGAAAAGAAGGACGAGATCCTGTTCGTCGACGCGCGCAACGTGTTCACACAGGTGGATCGCGCGCACCGCAAGTTTACGGACGAGCAGATCAAAAACCTCGGGATCATCACCCGCCTGTATAACGGGGATACCGCGGCGTTCACCGCCCTGCTTGACGAATACAAGGCGGCAAAAGCGGACGCGCCCGAAACCGCGGAGGATAAGGAAACCAGAACAAAGGCGTATTGGCAAAGCCAGATCGACTGGCTGACCGAACGCTTCCCGGACGGCGTCTATCGGGACGTGATCGGGCTTTGCAAAGCGGCGAAGCTGGAGGGTGAGGACGGCATCATCGATCAGGACTATTCGCTGAACGCCGGACGCTACGTCGGCGTGGTGATCGAGGACGACGGCATGACCGAAGCGGAGTTCAAAGAAACGATGCTCAATTTGAACGCGGAGTTTGAATCGCTGAACGCGGAGGCAAAGACGCTCGAAGCGCAGATTGCGGAGAATATGCAGGAGTTGTTTCAATGAGCTTGGAATTAAAAAAGTTCAGCCAGATAGTAACCATTAAAAAAGGCGAACCCATAACTAAAGCAGTAGCAAATGAAGGTCCATATCCCGTTATTCTCGGGGGAAAAGAGCCTGCTTATTATATCGATCGCTTCAATCATGAGGGAAAAGCCATCGTTGTATCAAGAAGCGGGGCATCCGCTGGTTATGTTTCACTATGGAATGAGCCTATATTCATAACAGATGGCTTTTTGGTGGAACCAATCAATGGTAATCATTTTGAATATGTATATTATCTGTTGAAACACTAT
This sequence comes from uncultured Clostridia bacterium, assembly GCA_947166925.1. GTDB lineage: Bacteria > Bacillota > Clostridia > Christensenellales > CAG-138 > UBA3792. Next base: position 27,259 of record CAMVGD010000001.1, read on the forward strand.
GGGAAAATTCTACGCGATTTACAGAACGGGGCAGCTATTCCGCACGTTACGCCTAAAACCATATATGGAATGAGGGCGTATGTACCATCATTTAGTACGCAGCAAAGAATAGCTACCATCCTTTCCACCTATGACAACCTGATTGAAGTCAACAATAAGCGGATCAGGGTGCTGGAGCAGATGGCGGAGAATCTGTATAAGGAGTGGTTTGTCCGTTTTCGCTTCCCCGGTCACGAAACAGCTGAGTTCTATGAGTCGCGGATCGGAAAGCTTCCGTGCGCATTTCAAGTAATGAAGAACAAAGACGTTTATGAATACTACATTGGCGGCGGTTGGGGAAACGATGATGAAGATAAGGAGTACTCAGTACCCGCCTATGTTATTCGTGGAACGGATTTCCCACGTGTCAAAAGAGGCGACATTTCCTCTTGCCCGCTTAGATATCATAAAGCAAGCAATTTTTCTGCTCGCAAGCTGAAAGCGAATGATATTATAATTGAAGTATCCGGAGGTACGGCAGAACAGCCTGTAGGAAGGGCGCTTATCGTAACACAGGATGTGATAGATCGGTTAATGGGTCGCGTGATTTGTGCAAGCTTTTGCAAACAGGTTCGCGTTAACTCGGCTGCTGTATCCCCGCTATATTACTACTATTGGATGAAGTTCCTTTACGATACAAGGATTATCGATAGGTTCCAACTGCAATCCACCGGCATTATCAATTTCCAGTTTGAGTTTTTCATCAATAATGGAGAGGTTATGCTCCCACCGATAGAGCTGATGCAGCAGTTTGATTCATTGGTATTGCCAATAATGGATCAGATTTCAATAATTGCAAAACAAAACGAAAACCTCATCAAACAGCGCGATCTGCTTCTGCCGCGCCTGATGAGCGGAAAACTGGAGGTGTAAGTATGCCTATAGAGATTATAAATGGTCACAAATTTTATTCAGACGGAGATGATAAGCCGTATGAAGCAGAAGCAGCTTATTATTTGAATTTCCAAATTACGAGCGCGTTGTCTTCACTGGATCATTTGACTACTCTCTGTAACGACGGATTTGTTTGGGAAAACAAGTATGAATACTACCATTATTATTCGGACCATTTGATGTTTTCGATAGGGCAAATCGCAAATCGCTTTGTCCCTTCGGGAAAAGACAATCAGGAGAAAAAAGAACGCAAGAAAAGAAACAGGAACAGCTTTCAATTCACACAGGAACAATTCCCGATTCTATCAGACAAGCGAGCACGAAATGTGATTGAGCATATCGATGAAAGGGATACGCTTGTAATTCAAAAGCATAACGGAGTCGGCGGCTTTAATATAATCGACGATGATGTGGAAAAAGAACTTGCAGACTTTCTGTTGAACAATAAAGAAACACACATATATACGTTGGATTTGGCAGCGGGAGATCTTTTTATACGGGATAAAGATGAGGATTTGGTCATCAGCTTTGAGAAGCTGCGAATAGAACTGTTATCGTTGCAAGAGAATGTTATCTGGCTTAGGGATATGATCCACAAAGCGAATGAATTTTTGAATTCAAAGCCGCTGCCTGAAGGTGTGACTATTCGATAGATGATTGAAATGTTGGAGGTTAAAAATGGCTCATAATTTTGAGGAAGTGAAATATGCACGAAATCAGATCAAGAAAGCAGGCAAGACTTTTGTTTCGCGCAATTCAAGTGCAAAAGAAAAAGAAGAAGCCCTTGTCTTAATCAATAACTGGCGCGCGGCGCATTCGTTTCCGATGCAGGTCATTTACATGCATGTTAAGCGGATAGCTGGATCGCAAGCAGTTGTTGCGCAACGCTTAAAACGTTTATACTCTATTACGCAAAAGCTATACAGATTCCCCAACATGAGTTTAACAGCTATGCAGGATATTGGGGGATGCAGAGTTATTGTTGATTCGATCTCTGATGTATACAGTTTGGTTACAAGCTTGAAAAAATCAAGCATGCGACACAAACTAAAAGAAGAATATGATTATATTCGGAACCCAAAGGAAGATGGATATCGGAGCTATCATATAGTGTATTCATATTATAGTGACAGAAACCCAAAGTATAACGGATTATTTATTGAAATACAGATAAGGACACATATTCAACACTTATGGGCAACCGCTGTTGAAACAATGGATACTTTCACCGGCGATCCCCTAAAAATAGGGCAAGGAGATCCGGAAAACAGACAATTCTTTGTATTGATTTCAAAACTGTTGGAGATATATGAAACATCGAACCAAGACATTGCTGCGGTGAAGAAATCTCAGACATTACAAGCATTCATAGAATACGAGAATAAGCACAGAGTTCTGAGAAAACTAAAAAGCATAAATGTGGCCGTTGGATTTGTTCAGAGCGTAGATTCTCGTGATCAAGGCTATTACGTCTTGAAATTGGATAGAAAGAGGAATCAATTATACATTAACCAATATGCAAAGAACCAATTAGAGCAGGCAACTTCATTCTACGATCTTGCTGAAAAAAACAGAGAGAAGGATGCGGATATAGTTCTTGTATCAACGGCATCATTTAATATGTTAAAGAAAGCATATCCTAATTATTTTACTGATATCAACGAATTTATTAAACTTGTAGATACTTTTATTGAATGACGTAATAGGAGAGCATTAACATGCCTAACTTCATCACCGAAGACAATATCGAACAAGCCATACTGCAAAAGCTCGAAGCGGAGCCGTTCTGCTATTCCATCGTGCGCTGCGATCCTTCGCCGGGCATGGCGGAGGCGCTGCCGGACGGGACCGGGCGCAGCGACAAGAAGAAGTGCGTGCTGCCGGACGTGCTGCACGCCGCGCTCGTGCGGCTGAACCCGACGATTCCGCAGGAAAAGCTAATCGGCATCGAAAAGGATCTGAACCGCGATTTTGCAGGCACAGACCTCGTTGCGGTCAACTATAAGTATTACAATCAGATCCGGAACGGCGTCAAGGTCTCGCTTCGCAGAAACGGCAAGGAGGACTTTGATTTCGTGCGGCTCGTCGATTTCGAGCATCCCGAAAACAACACGTTCACGGCGGTTTCGCAGATGTGGATCCGCGGAAAGCAGTACTGGCACCGCCCGGACGTGCTCGTGTTCATCAACGGGCTGCCGATGGTCTTCATCGAGCTCAAGAACAGCATCGTCAAAGTGGAGGAGGCATACAACGGCAATCTCAAGCGGTATCTTGCGGACATTCCGAACCTGTTTGCGCTGAATCAGGTCTGCGTGCTTTCGAACGGGCTTGAGACGCGGCTCGGCGCGTTTAACGCGACGTATAATCACTTTTTTGAGTGGTTGAAGGTAGATTCCGAAAAGGAGCGTCCGAACCGCACGGCGATCCGCGCCGCGAACACGGTCGGCGAAAGCTCCGTGCGCTATTTTGTCGACGGCTTCCTCAAAAAGGCGCATCTGGTCGATTATATCGAGAATTTCATTATGTTCCGCAATCAGCGGGACAAGATCATCGCAAAGAACCACCAGTTCTTCGGCGTCAACAACCTGATGGAATCGGTGAAGAACCGTGAGGAGCTGAACGGCAAGCTCGGCGTATTCTGGCACACGCAGGGCTCCGGCAAGTCGTTCTCGATGGTGTTCTTCACGCGCAAGGTCAAGCGCAAGATCCCCGGCAATTTCACGTTCCTCGTCATCACCGACCGCGAGGATCTGGACGAACAGATCCATAAGAATTTCGTGAAAACCGAGGTCATCGGACCGAAGGACGAATGTCAGCCGAAGAACGGACAGCAGCTTCGGGAATTTCTGAAGACGAACAAGCCGTTCGTGTTTACGCTGATCCACAAGTTCCGCTACGACAAGGGCAAGAAATTCCCCGTGCTTTCCACGCGCGACGATATCATCGTGCTGGTGGATGAGGCGCACCGCACGCAGTATAAGGACCTTGCGGAAAATATGCGCACGGCGCTGCCGAATGCAAACTATATCGCGTTTACCGGAACGCCGCTGCTCGGCAGCAAGCGCTTGACGAATCAGTGGTTCGGCAATTACGTTTCCGAGTACAACTTCGCGCAGTCAGTAGAGGACGGCTCGACCGTGCCGCTGTTCTATTCGCGCCGCGTGCCGGAGGTGGGCCTTCAAAACGACTTCCTGGACGACGACGTGCTGGACATCATCGAGGATGAAAATCTGAACGAGGATGAAACGCGGCTTCTGGAGAACGCTTCGTCACGCATCCTGGAGGTCATCAAGCGCGAAGACCGTCTGGACAAGATCGCGCAGGACATCGCGCATCATTTCCCTCGCCGCGGATTCCTGGGCAAAGGCATGGTTGTTTCGGTCGACAAGTTCACGGTGGTCAAGATGTACGACAAGGTACAGCACTACTGGGCGATCGAAAAGCAGAAGGTCATGCAGGAACGCAACGCCGCGGACACGCAGGAAAAGCGCAACGAGCTGACGCACATTCTGAACTACATGAACCGCGTCGAGATGGCGGTGATCGTGTCCGAGGAAGCCGACGAGAACGAGAAGTTCCAGGCGCAGGGGCTGGATATCGCCACGCACCGGCAGAAGATGAATTATATTTCGCCGGAGGGATTGGACATCGAAGACCGGTTCAAGGATCCGAATGATCCGCTGCAGCTGGTATTTGTCTGCGCGATGTGGCTGACCGGCTTCGACGTGGAGAACCTTTCGACGCTGTATCTGGACAAGCCGATGAAAGGGCATACGCTGATGCAGGCGATCGCCCGCGCCAACCGCACCTATGAGAACAAGCCGTGCGGGATCATTGTCGATTACGTCAATGTGTTCCGCTATATGCAGCGCGCACTGTCGGAATATGCCTCGGGCGACGACGGCACGGAGTTCCCGGCGAAGGATATTGACCGGCTGATCGAGTTGATCGATCAGGCGATCGACGAAGCGGATCAGTTCCTGATTGGACTCGGGATCGATCTCGACGCGATCATTACGGAAAGCTCGACGCTGGATCGGCTGGATGATCTGCGCGACGCATACAACAATATTATTGCGCTCGACGAAAACAAGGACAAATTCAAGGTCATTCTGAACACGCTGATGAATCTGTATGAAGCGTCGCGTCCGGAGATCTTTGAGAAAAACTGGAGCAACGCGAAGTTCTCGCCGCTGACTTATCTGTATGGGCTGTTCTGCCATACGATCAACGATGAGAAGATCGCGCGGGCACGTCTGCGCATGGCGCAGGTGCTCGACACGAGTGTGACGTCGCAGCAGGCGGAAGATAACGACGAGGGGTTCGTCATTCATCAGGGAAAGGTCATCGATCTGTCGAAGATCGACGTCGCCGAGCTGAAGAAGGAGATCAAGACGACGAAGTACAAGGCGATCGAAATCGACGATCTCCGCGCCTTCCTCGAACAGGCGCTGGCGCAGATGCTCGCAAGAAACTGCACGCGGCAGCAGTTTTCGCAGCGGTTCAAGAACATCATTGACAGGTACAATGCGGGCGGCTCTGAAAATGAGGATTACTACGAGCAGCTTTTACAGCTCATCGAGGATCTGAAAGCGGAAGATCACCGCGCGGACGCGGAAGGGCTGACCGAGGAGGAGCTGGAGATCTACGATCTGCTGATTGCCGGGAAGAAGCTGACAAAGGCGGAGGAACAGAAGGTCAAGCTTTCGGCGAAGAACCTGTTCAAGAAGCTGACGGAAGAAAAGGGCGAGCTTTTGGTTGTCGACTGGTACAAGGACGAGCAGCCGAAAGCGCGTGTGCAGGCGGCGATTGCAAGCTCTCTCGACAAAGACCTTCCAGACAGCTACGACAAAGACTCTTTCCGCAGCAAGACCGATCTGCTGTTGAACCACTTTATCGACATGGCCGTTCAGGGCTACGGCTGGATCGCAGCATGAAACAGGATTGAACGGCTTAGTCTGACACTGAAGCCCTAGGCCAGATGAAACTATATGGCGAATAACCAGATTATTTAGAGAACAAGATTGTTAGGAGAATACTGTAAGGAGTATGAGATGACAGAAGAGCTTAGCATATATACAGGGACGTTATTATATAGAGAAATCAACTTTACTTTTGCTTTCGATAAAAAGGAATTGCGGCTAATACCTCCTAAAGACAAGGAATACATTGTCGAAGATGAATGGGGAAGAACGCCTTTAGGGAAGGGTATTTTCGCATGGGCGGATCCCATACCTGTCGGAGCAGATTATTTGATTGGAAAGTGTAATGAAACGCGCCAAAGTATAGTTTTCCTTCCGAAACAAGGATCCACTCTGGGATTTCACAATTCAGTGGTGCATATTTCTTTAGCCGCGTATATTCTTTACAAATATCATAGGGAAACAGTAGATCGTATTTCTATTTCTTGTCCTGAGATCAATTATATCTATCCGGTAAATCAAGCTTTAGAGTTGTCCTTTCCGGATGAAACAAATATAGAGAGTGGAACATATACTGTCAGTACACGGGATTTTGATGCCACAACAACAGAAAAACAGCATTTTTCGGTTGATGATAAAGAATTAACAGTTTGCTTTGGAATCTCAAGATCCATTAGTACACGTATTGATGAACCTCCGCTGCGGGTAGATTCATCAATGATGTTTGAATTGGAAGCAACAAATAATTATCGTTTTATATATCGACTGTGGTGGATTGCGCGAGAGTTCATCAGGTTCTTGTGTTATCGAGATAATGTTTATATTCCCAGAGTGGAGCTTTCTGCACCGTATGAGGGTGGAAAGCATGAACACTTTGCTACGATGTTCATATTAAACCAGGATGGCGAAACAGAAGCAGATACGCTCAAGAAAGGGAGATATATCAGGCAGTTGTATGTTGTCGGGCATGAAGGCGAAATCCTGTCAGACATTGCGAAAGACAATATATATCTTAGACATCTTCCTGAGTCATATCGTTCTGGACGGCACATTGATGCGGCACGTTTTGTAATGATAACTGCCGCTTTTGAATGGGAATTCCGCAGGTTGTATCCTGGAGGGATCAAAAAATCAAAACAGACGATAGAGGCGGAAGTTGCTGTGTCTGAGTGTATCCAAAAACATGTAGACGAAACGAGTGGTAAACAAAAGAAAATATATAAGTTTCTTAAAAGTATGGTTGAATCTGATTCTTTACAAGCAGAAATTGTACAGATGGGAAAAGACTATTCTTGTATTATTGGCAAGTTTGGAGAACGGCTTTATCAACTGAAAAATGAGGAATTGAAATATAACGAAATGGGCAAGCGACTCTCTGATCAGCGCAACCACTTTGCTCATGGTGATCTGGATAAAGAATTCATCGGCACATCCCTCTTGGACCTGATTTTCATGGAATACGTTATCTATGCTATGCAGCTTAAGTTCTATGGGATTGAAGATATCAACATCCAAAAAGCGATAAATGAGCTTTTCCGGCTTAATTTTGCACTATAGTATTTGAGATCATAAAGAGGAGTATGATGCTTGAATGCTTGACTATGCCATGCGGTCAAATGCAGAGCGGACGGTGTACAGCTGATGATCGATTACATCAAAGCGCATCCGGAAGCAAAGAGCGACGACATCATAGACTGGATGGAAGAATACGGTATGTAGATTTGACCAATTCCCTTAACAATCTAGCGAATGAAGCAAAGATCGCATTATAACCGATCGTACCGAATGATCCGTTTCTGCTTCCTCTGCGTATAGCAAAGCGACTTGTAAGCACCGCCGAAGCTGTGCGTGACAAAGGCAATCACGACGTCGGATCGGTCGATCATGTATGCGTTTCGACGTGAAATAGCGTAGCGCTTCGGCACGTTTTCCAGCGGCGGATAGACCGTTTCGTCATAAGCGGAGGCGTCGAAGGACCTGTCAAGATACGGCAGCACCAATACAGAGCGGATCTCAAGATACCGCTCTTTTTGTTTGTGCACAACAGCCGCGGCGAGCGTGTCGAACTGCCCGTACCCGCCGAGATAAAAGCAATCCGCGCCCTCGCGGATCAGCTCCGCGACGGTCTCATTCAGCCACGCGCCGACCGCCTCCGGATCGAAAACGTCCCTATGCCCGCAAAATGTAACGATCAAATGCGTTTCCTCACATTCTTTAGATATACAGTATATCTATTTCGGATATTATAACACATTGTAGACATAAAATAAACACACCATACAGCCATCTGAAAGGAGATTGAACCATGGCCGTTAAGAGTGTGTCGATTCGGATTGAGGAGGAAATGCTGAAAAAGCTCGCCTATATCGCCGATTATGAAGGCCGTTCAGTGAACAGCCATATCCTCGTGCTCGTTCGCAACGCGATCAAGGAGTTTGAAAACGAGAACGGTAGCATCGAGGGAGACATTCGCCCCGATAAGAATGTGAAGCCGTCAAGACGGTAAAAGCAATGTTTATCGAAAGCCCGAGGCGCGCTCTTCGGGCTTTTATCGTATGAATGTCTTGTTTTCTGCCTTCAATGTCTTGTTTTCTCGCGCCAAAGTCCCGTTTTCTGCCTTCAATGCCCTGTTTGCTCAGGGCAATGTCTTGTTTCCTCTCAAGGCGTATTCGCTATGTTTCTTATTTCATGCGAAAATTATACCTTAACGGGTATAATCATATCAATTTGCCATTAAAATATACCTGATATGGTATAAAACAAAAGAAAAAGTTGACAATATACCCGATGAGGTATAAAATTGGCTCATGAAAAACATCGGAACATTTATTAAAGAAAACAGAAAAGCAGCAGGGCTTACACAGGAAGAATTTGCCGTGCGCGCAGGGCTCGGGCTGCGTTTTGTCCGTGATCTGGAGCAGGGCAAAGAGACGGTTCGGATGGACAAGGTCAATCAGGCGCTTGCCATGTTCGGCATGAAGGCGGTGCCGGGAAAGGCGGATGACGAATGAGTGCGTATCGAAAAGCGTCTGTGTATGTGCGCGACCGCTTTGCCGGGTTCCTCTCCGAAACGGACAGCGGGTATCGGTTTACGTATGATGCGGCGTATCTGACCTTACCGGACGCTGCACCGATCTCCTTAACGCTTCCGCCGCGGAAGGAGCCGTATGAATCGAACGTGCTGTTCCCGTTTTTCGACGGATTGATCCCGGAAGGATGGCTTTTGCACATCGTGAGCAAAAACTGGAAGCTGGATCAAAACGATCGTTTCGGGCTGCTTCTGGTTGCCTGCAAGGACTGCATCGGCGCGGTGCGGATCGAGGAGGCAGAACAATGAAGTGTTTATGCTGCGGAAAACCGATCCTGCCGGAAGAAAGCAACTGCGGTTGGCATACACGCTGCATCCGCAGGTTTTTCGGTACGGACACTTTGCCGGAACTTGATCTGACAGAGGAAGCGCTTACATCGTTCGTCACGGAATCGGTATTCAAGGGTCTGACCGTACCGGGCGTGCAGCGGAAGATGTCGCTGCATTTGGATCAACAGAACACGCCGCGACTGACGTTGGTCAATTATCCGACCGGCTATATTTTGAAGCCGCAGACGCCGGAGTACCGCAATCTGCCAGAAGCCGAAGATCTTGCCATGCGAATCGCGGAGATCGCAGGCGTAAAGACCGTGCCGCACGCGCTGCTTCGGATGAACGGACAGTTTGCGTATATCACAAAGCGCATCGATCGGAAGATCACCGGCAGGCAGAGACTGCGCGTACAAAAATACGCGATGGAGGACTTTTGTCAGCTCGACGAGCGGTTGACCATGGACAAGTATCGGGGCTCTTATGAGCGCTGTGCAAAGATCATTTCCCGGTATTCCGTGCGGACGGGTCTGGATCTGTCCGAGCTGTTTTTGCGATTGGTTATTTCGTTCGTTACCGGCAATTCGGATATGCATCTCAAGAATTTTTCGCTGATCGAAACCGAAACGGGCAGCGGCGCATTCATGCTATCCTCTGCGTACGATCTGCTTCCGGTTAATCTGGTGCTGCCGGAGGATCGGGAAGAGTTTGCGCTGACAATGAACGGGAAGAAATCGAACCTTCGTCGAAACGACTTTCTGCATTTTGCGGAACAGTGCGGAATCGGAAAAGCGGCAGCAGAGAAGATCATCAAAAAGGTGCTTGCAGCCGAGGAAGAATATCTGACACTGTGCGACGATTCCTATCTGCCGCAAGATATGAAAGACGCATTGAAAGAGCTGATGCGCTCGCGCTGTGCACGGCTGAAATGAAATTGCCAGGATTTGAGTAAGAGAAAAGAAGTGCAAGTAAGATTTAACCCCTTTTGACTGATTGGCCAAAGGGGTTAAATGCTGTTTATAACCGTTATACTCAGTTATTCGCCGTTACCGGAAAAACGCCAGAGAAATCAGGCTTTTTTCATCCCTTGCTTATGCTCATTTCTTCAAAATTTGTGCTGATTTCGGGCTTTGACAACATTTTGACAACATTTTTACAACGGCCCCGGTTTTCAAAAAATGATGATTCGATGGGTATTCAAAGAAAATAGTCGCTAAAAATTTTATCGGGTTTTACGTTCCGTTAAGGTTCGTGGGGTAAGCTATGCACACAAACAAGAAAGGCAGGTGCTACACCATGAAGAAGAACCTTATGAAAACGATCGCAATCCTTGTGGTTGCGGCATGTCTGACACTCACCTTCGGAATCAGTGCGGCTTCCGCAGACTCCGCGGCTCCCGTTTACAGCGCGGATGAACTGTTCACAAGCCGCGACCTGAAACAGGAAGCGGATCTCTCAGACGCAGTTTACTATAAGCTTGCGAGCGGACAGGATATCCATATCGGTTCCGAGGGCGTTTATGTGCTCTCCGGTACTGCGGCGAACATGACCGTGTACGTGGAAGCGGGCAAGGAAGATAAGGTGCAGCTTGTGCTGAGCGGCGTAACCGTCACCAATGCGGACTTCCCAGTGATCTATGTAACCTCCGCCGATAAGGTGTTTGTCACGACCTCTGTGGACAGTTCGCTGTCTGTCACCGGCGCGTTCCGCTCCGACGGTGAAACCAACACCGACGGCGTGATCTTCTCCAAGTCCGATCTCGTACTGAACGGCACGGCGGCATTGACGATTTCCTCTTCTGAAAACGGCGTCGTCGGCAAGGACGACCTGAAGATCACGGGCGGAACCTACAACATCACCGCAGCGAAAAAGGCGATCGACGCGAACGACTCTATCCGGATCGTGGACGGCACGCTGGCACTGACCGCGGGAACCGACGGTCTGCACGCCGAAAACGATGACGATGATACGAAGGGCTATATCTATATCGGCGGCGGAAACATCACCGTGCAGGCGGGCGACGACGGCATTCACGGCACCTCTGTGGTACAGATCGACGGCGGCATTCTCTCGATCAAGGCGGTTGAGGGCATTGAAGGCACTTATATCCGCATCAACGGCGGCACGATTGATATTCAGGCAAGCGACGACGGCGTCAATGCGGCGAGAAAGTCTTCGGCATATACGCCCACTGTGGAGATCAACGGCGGCGAGATCACGGTCGTGATGGGCGCGGGCGACACCGACGGGATCGACTCCAACGGCAATATCATCATCAACGGCGGCACCATCAACGTGACAGGCAACAGCACCTTCGACTATGACGGATCGGCGCAGTACAACGGTGGCACGATCATCGTCAACGGACAGCAGGTCAACAGCATTCCGAGCCAGATGATGGGCGGACGCGGCGGTCAGAATTTCGGCTTCGGAGGACAAAGCGGTTGGGACAGTCAAAACGGCAGCAACAATCAAAGCGGCAGCAACGGTCGCAGCGGCGGCAGAGGCGGCCGCGGAAGATGAGACACAACGTATAACACGACAGAAACGGAGGTAACCATATGAATGAACGTATGCGAAAAGCAACCCTTGCCATCCTGTGCATCGGACTTTTGACGGTACCGGTGATCGGATGCGCGGGAAATGAAACGGCATCGGAAGAGATCACGCAGACAGAAATATCCGTACAGGCAGAAGATTCCGCATCCGCAGAAGCGCCCGCATCGACGGAAGTGCCGGAACTGACCGTCGGCGACTCGTCGAACGGCACCAAGAAAAAAGACGCGTCGGATCAAAAACCGGGTGGAAAGCCGGAAGGCAGGAAACATTCCGATTCGTCGGACAGCGCAGCGTCCGGCAAGGGAAAGCACTCCGGTGACAGCAGCACCGGCGGCAAGAACAAGGGTTCGGACAACAGCGCGCAGTCGGGCAAACAGGGCGGATCCTCTCACGGCAGCAAAAAGAGCGGCAGCGGTTCGTCCCAGGCGACGGGAACCGCAGCCAAAGCGCTGACGGACGGAGAGGCATTGAGCGGCGGTACCTATACGGCGACCGGGGACGACGAAAGCGCGCTTTCCGCGTCCGGCACGGTCAGGGCAAGCGTGACCGGCGCCGAGATCATCAAATCCGCGGGCAGCGCGTCAAGCGCGGACGGCGCGAGCTTTACCGGCGTCAATGCGGCGGTTCGCGTGTACGACAGCGCCGAGCTGACTTTATCGGACTGCACGGTGGAGGCGTCGGCTTCCAACGCGACCGGCGTGTTCGCGTATGACAAAGGCGTCGTAACGCTTGAAAACTGCACGGTCAACGTCACCGGCGGCGGCGCGGGCGGCGTGCAGGTCGCGGGCGGCGGTACGCTGTACGGAACCAATCTGACGGTCACCAGCGCGTCGAAGGCGGCGATCCGCTCCGACCGCGGCGGCGGGACCATGGTGCTGGACGGCGGCACCTATACCTCCACCGGTTCAAACGGCTGTCCCGCGATCTATTCGACCGCCGATATTACGGTGAAAAACGCAGACTGCGTTTCGACCGACTCGCGTGCGGTCATCATCGAGGGCAAGAACAGCGTGACGCTTGAAAACTGCACGCTCTCGGGCAACGACCAATCCACCAAGGAGGGCAGCGTCAAGGCGAACGTGCTGTTGTACCAGAGCGCGTCCGGCGACGCAAGCGTCGGCACGAGCGTGTTCACGATGACCGGCGGCAGCATGAAATCGAACAGCGGCGCGATGTTCTATTGCACGAACACCGCAAGCGTGATCAACCTTGGAAACGCCGAGCTGATCCTCTCAGAGGACGGCACGCTGCTGATTGTTTCGGCGGGACGCTGGGGCAAGGACGGCAAGAACGGCGGCGACTGCACGCTGAACGCAAAGGATCAGACGCTTTCGGGCAGCATCCTTGTGGATGCGATTTCCTCGCTGACCCTGAATCTGAATAACAGTTCCTATACCGGCGCGATCACCGGCGAAGGCAAAATTGCCGTAACGATGGATGCGGGCAGCACGTGGACGCTGACCGGAGACAGCTATGTTACTTCCCTTGACGGCGATCTTTCGGGACTGAATCTGAACGGCTTTACTCTGTATGTCAACGGCGTCGCCTACGCAGGATAAGCGCATCGAAAATGCGATTGTAAACCGGAGCTTCTTTATGTTATGATAGTCCAAGAGGAGGAGATTGATATGAAACACAAATCCGTATTCTGTATGCTTGCCCTGCTGCTTGCAGCGCTCCTGATGGTTGCCTGCGCAACGGGCAGCACGAACAATACGACCGATACGACGTCGGAGGGGAATACTTCTTCCGGCGGTCCGGGTGAACCGCCTTCCGACGGCGGCGGCTTCGGCGGCAATACGGCGCCGGGCGGCAGCACCTCGTCGTTTGAATACGCCGCTGCGACGGAAATCACGTCCGGGACCACGCAGGAGAATCAGACGTACACGAGTACGACCGCGGATGAAAGCGCCCTGATCATCAGCACGACCGACGCGGTTACGATCGGAAGCCCCTCCGTCACCAAAACCGGCGATTCGAACGGCGGCGACAACTGCAACTTCTACGGTCTGAACGCGGCAGTTCTTGCAAAGGACGGCGCAAGCGTCACGATCACCGACGGCACGGTCACTTCCTCGGCGTCCGGCGCAAACGGTGTCTTCTGCTACGGCGGCAACGGCGGGCAGAACGGCGCGGCGGGCGACGGCACGACCGTTACGATCACCGACACGGTGATCACCACGACGGGCAGCGGCTCCGGCGGCGTCATGACCACCGGTGGCGGCGTGACCTATGCGAACAATCTGACGGTCACCACGTCCGGCGGCTCCTCCGCGCCGATCCGCACCGATCGCGGCGGCGGGTGGGTCTATGTCGACGGCGGCACCTATACGTCCAACGGGCTCGGTTCGCCTGCGATCTACTCGACCGCGGAGATCCATGTTGCGAACGCGACGCTCGTTTCGAACCTCTCCGAGGGCGTATGCATCGAGGGCAAGAACAGCATCGAGCTGACGAACTGCGATCTGACCGCGAACAATACCCAGTGCAACGGCAACGCCACGTTCTTCGATTCGATCATGATCTATCAGTCGATGTCGGGCGACGCGGATTCCGGCACCAGTTCGTTCACAATGACCGGTGGCACGCTGACCTCCAAGAACGGCCATATCTTCCATGTCACCAACACGAACGCGGTGCTTACGCTGACGAACGTAACGCTTGTGAACGAGGACGGCGAAAACGTCCTGCTCTCCGTCTGCGCGGACGGCTGGAGCGGCGGCAGCAACATTGCGACGCTGAATGCAATCAAACAAGCGCTTTCCGGCACGATTCTGGTCGGCAGCGATTCGACTCTGACGCTGAACCTCACCGATGGCTCGACCTTTACGGGCTGCATCCACGGTTCGATCACCAACGCCAAGGGCACGACAGTCTCGACAGAGGTCGGTACGGTGCATGTCACGCTGGATTCCACGTCGACATGGACGCTGACGGGCGATACCTATATTACGTCGTTCACCGGCGACGCGTCCAATATCATTTCCAACGGCTATACGCTGTACGTCAACGGCGTTGCGCTTTCCGGAACGAAATAAAAAGAGTCATTTACAAAGCCCGAAGCGCACGCACGCTTCGGGCTTTGCTGTTTCATGGCGCTGCTATTCGCCATAAACCACTTCCCGGATCACGATCTCCTCCGCGCGGGCGCGGAGGTTGTTCATGCGGCGGAGCCATTCCATCTGATCGGCGGCCTTCAGCGCTTCGGTGACGCCTTCGGCGGCTGCCAATTGGAGGACTGTTGATTCAAGCTGCTCCCATGCCGTGCGGTCGACGTCCAGAAGATGTTCCGTCAGTTTGTCGGAGAGAACGAGAGCGGTGAACGTGCCGTCATGCCTCTCTTCAAGATAGTGCTTGCGCATGCGTCCGTATTTGCCGAGCGTTCCCTCCGGCTGTGCGTCCATGACAAGGTTTGGGATTCGGATATTGCCGACCGTCGTATAAGTGACGTCCATTTTCTTCACCTCCTCAATGAATGCAATGCACCGGGCGCGGGGTACGGGTTCGCGGGATCGAAACGCGGATTCCGAGCAGAATCGGGAGGTTCTGCCTTGCGAACTCGATGAGATCCCTCGCCATGAAGAGCGGACGATAAGTGAAACACGTTATAGAAAAGCGTCTGTTATTCTTGATTCCAATAAATCTAAGCGTGTCTTGAAGAATTCAGGGAACTTCCCGATATGATAGCCTCACACGTTGTTCCTTGCAGAATCTGCTTGACAAACTGTGTGACGGATCGTATAGTTATTTCACCATATGAAATATTTTTGAGGTGAACGAAATGGAACAGAGACGGTATGACCGGGACGCCGTGCAGCGTATGCGTACGATCATGCAGAGGATCCGAAACTGTCCCGCAAACAAGGACGCCATGGGTCTGTCCGTCGGCGAGAAGGGGCTGTTAAGCTGCCTGTCCTTCCGGAAGGACGGTGTGACGGCAGGCGAACTGAAGCAAATGACCGGCATCGGCGCGAGCGGCGTCACGAACCTGATGAACGCTCTGGAACGGAAAGGACTGATCCGGCGGGAGATGAATCCGAAGGACCGGCGGAGCGTGATCGTGACCATTTCCGAATCCGGGCAGACGCTGATCCAAAATCAACAGGAAAAAATCCTTTCCTTCACGCAGGAGCTTTTGTTCCGAATGGGAGAAAAAGATACGGAAGAACTCCTGCGGATCCTGGAGAAAATGAGCAGGATCAGTGAAGAACTGTATGCGGAAAGGTCGGAAGCGGAACATGATTAAAGTATTTCGATACATGAAAAAACGCGATGCGCTGTACGCGCTGCTTTGCCTGTTGCTCGTCGCGGGGCAGGTGTGGTTTGATCTGACCATGCCGGATTTTATGAGCGACATCACGACGCTGATTCTGACGCCGGGAAGCGCCATGAGAAACATCTGGATCGCCGGAGCAAAGATGCTCGGCTGCGCGCTGGGCAGCACGGCGCTTGCGGTGATCGTCGGCTTTTTTGCCGCAAAACTCGCGTCGAACTTCAGCGCGACCGTCCGGGAAAAGGTCTTTTACCGGGTGACGGATTACGGCGAAAACGAAATCAAGAAGTTTTCCACCGCAAGTCTGATCACCAGAACCACGAATGATATCACGCAGATCCAGATGCTGATCGCAATCGGCCTGCAGGTCATGATCAAAGCGCCGATCATGGCGGTATGGGCGGTACTGAAGATCGTCGGAAAAAGCCTGGAGCTTTCGCTGGTGACGGCGCTTGCCGTCGTCCTGATCATGGCGGTCATCGGCGTTCTTATGGCGCTGGTCATCCCGAAGTTCCGTATCGTACAGAAGCAGATCGACGATGTGAACCGCGTTTCGCGCGAGAACCTGACCGGACTGCGCATCGTGCGCGCGTTCAACGCGGAGTCGTATCAAGAGGATAAGTTTGAAACGGCAAATACTGCGCTGATGCGCACGCAGCTCTATACTTCGCGCAGGCTTGCGATTCTGATGCCGTTCATTTCCATGATCATGAGCGGTCTGTCTCTGGCAATCTACTGGCTCGGTGCGGCGCTGATCAACAACATTGCGGTCACCGGACAGGAAGCGATTCTTGCGCGCGTCGATCTGTTCAGCGAAGTCGTTGTGTTTTCATCCTACGCGATGTACGTGGTCATGTCGTTCATGATGCTCGTCATGATTTTCATGATGCTGCCGCGCGCGCAGGTCTCCGCCGCGCGTATTCAGGAAGTGATCGAAACGGAACCGTCGGTTCGGGAAGGCGCAGGCGCAGCGGCTTCGGACCGCGGTACGCTTGAGTTCAGAAACGTCTCCTTCCGGTATCCGGATGCGTCGGAGGATTGTCTCAAAAACATTTCCTTTACGGCGCGTTCCGGCGAAACGGTCGCCCTGATCGGCGCGACCGGCAGCGGCAAGACCACGCTCGTTTCGCTCGCCGCGCGCCTGTACGACACGACCGCGGGCGAGATTCTTCTGGACGGGCAGGACATCCGCGCATATACGTTTGCGGAGCTCTATGAAAAGGTCGGCTATATCGCGCAGAAAGCAGTGCTCTTTTCCGGTACGGTCAGGGAAAACCTGACTTTCGGCGACGCGGGACGCCCTGAGACGCAGGAAGAACTGAACGCCGCGCTTGAGATCGCGCAGGCGAAGGACTTTGTTGACGGCCTTCCGAACGGAATGCAGAGCGGGATCGCGCAGGGCGGCGCGAATCTGTCCGGCGGACAGAAGCAGCGGCTGACAATCGCCCGGACGATCGCAAGAAAGCCGGAGATCCTGATCTTCGACGATTCTTTCTCCGCACTCGATTACCGAACCGACGCCGCGCTCCGGAAGCGGCTGAGAACCGATCTTGCCGGTACGACCTGCCTCATTGTGGCGCAGCGGATCGGAACGGTCAGGCACGCGGATCGCATCGTCGTGATCGACGACGGATCCGTTGCCGGAATCGGAACGCACGAAACGCTTTTGAAGCAGTGCGGCGTTTACCGGGAGATCGCGCTATCGCAGCTTTCGCCGGAAGAGTTGGAGGTGGGCTGACATGGAAAGAAGAAGAGGACCGCACGGCGGACCCGGACGGATCGCCGAAAAGCCGCATGATCTTAAAAAAACCATGGCGAACCTGCTTGCATACTGCAGCAGAGATCTGCTTGTCGTTGCGATTTCCCTGCTTTTTGCCGCGGGCGGCGCAATTCTGATCATCATCGGACCGAACCAGATCAGCAGGATCACCGATCTCATCAAAGACGGGATTATGACGGGCATCGATCTGAACGGCATCGCTCGTGTGGGGATCCTGCTCATCATCCTGTACGGCAGCGGCGCGATTTTGAGTTTTTTGCAGCATTACCTGATGGCGGGCTTCAACCAGCGTTTGTCCCTCCGGATGCGCAGAGATATTGTGGCAAAGATCAATCGGCTGAAGCTCAGTTATTTCAACTTCCATGAGTACGGCGACGTGCTGTCCCGCATCACGAACGACGTGGATACCGTCAGCTCGTCTCTGTCCAATTCGCTGGCGACAGTGGTATCCTCCGCCGCGCAGTTTATCGGCTGCCTCGTCATGATGATCGTCACCAACTGGATCATGGCGGGAACCTCTGTGCTGTCCACGGTCTTTGCCTTTATCTTGATGACGCTGATCGTTCAAAAATCGCAGAAGCATTTCGTGGCGCGGCAGAGAAACCTCGGAAACCTCAACGGCTATATCGAGGAGATGTACGCCGGACACAGCGTGATCCGCACCTCAAACGCGGACGAAAGCGTCAAAGCTGAGTTCGGCCGTTTGAACGCCGAGGTGAAGAAGTCCAACTTCATGTCCCAGTTTCTGGGCGGACTGATGATGCCGCTGATGACGTTCATCGGCAACTTCGGATTTGTAGCGGTCTGCGTCGTCGGCGCGACGCTCGCGATGCACGATATCATCAGCTTCGGCGTTATCACGGCGTTCATGATCTATGTGCGCCTGTTCCAGAGTCCCGTGCAGCAGATCGGGCAGGCGATGACGAATATCCAGTCCGCAGCTGCTGCCGCGGAACGCGTGTTTGAGTTTCTGAACGAAGAGGAACTTGAAGATGAAAGTGAAAAGCAGCCGTGCTCCGGCGCGGTTCGCGGCGAGGTGGAGTTCCGTCATGTGAAGTTCGCCTATCCGGATAAGCCGGACGAAACGATCATTCATGATTTTTCTGTGCATGTGATGCCCGGACAGAAGGTCGCGATCGTCGGACCGACCGGCGCGGGCAAGACGACGCTCGTCAATCTTCTGATGCGCTTCTATGAGGTTTCGGACGGCGACATTCTGATCGACGGCGTCAGCATCCGAGACATGCGCCGCAGCGACGTGCACGAACGCTTCGGCATGGTTCTGCAGGACACCTGGCTGTTTGAAGGCACCGTGCGGGAGAATCTGATCTACAACACGCGGAACGCGACCGACGAACAAATGAAACGCGCGGCGAAAGCGTGCGGCGTGCATACGTTCATCAAAGCGCTGCCGCAGGGCTACGATACCGTGCTGTCAGACAACACTGCCGTTTCCGCAGGACAGAAGCAGCTGATGACGATCGCGCGCGCCATGATTCAGAACAGCCCCATGCTGATCCTTGACGAAGCGACGTCTTCGGTCGACACCCGCACCGAGCTTCTGACGCAACAGGCGATGGACCGGCTGACCGAAAACCGTACAAGCTTCGTGATCGCGCACCGTCTTTCCACGATCCGCAACGCGGACATCATCCTTGTTCTCAAAGACGGCGATATCGTTGAGCAGGGCAGCCACGAGGAATTGATGAAACAGGGCGGTTTCTACGCGGAGCTGTACAACAGCCAGTTTGAAAGCGCGGCATAAAACGGGGGGACGAACGGATATGCAGTACAGAAAAGATAAAAAAGGGAATCTGCTGTCGGTGCTGGGCTTCGGCTGCATGCGGTTCCCGCAAAAGGGCAGAAGCATTGACCTTGAAGAAACCGAGCGGGAGATCATGGAGGCGTTTCACGCGGGCGTAAACTATTTCGACACCGCGTATATCTACGGAGGAAGCGAAGCGGCGCTCGGCGAGATTGTCGAACGCAACGGCATCCGTGAAAAGATCAGCATCGCAACAAAACTGCCGCAGTACCTTGTCGGCAGCAGAGCGGCGCTGGACCGGTATTTCAACGAGCAGCTTACACGGCTTCGCACCGATCGCGTCGACTATTATCTCATGCACCATCTGACGGACGTTGCCATGTGGGAAAAGCTCAAATCGGTCGGCGTGATCGAGTGGATCGAAGAAAAAAAGAGGAACGGCGCGATCCGGCAGATCGGCTTTTCATATCACGGCAATACCGATGGGTTTTTGCGTATTCTGAACGATTATGACTGGGATATGTGCCAGATCCAGTATAACTATTTCGACGAGTACGCGCAGGCCGGCGTCGACGGTCTGAAGACGGCGGCGCAAAAAGGGATCCCCGTCGTCATCATGGAACCGCTGCGCGGCGGAAAGCTCGTCAATATGCTGCCCGCGCGGGCAAAGGAGATCATGCAGGACAGCGGGCGCGACTGGTCGCCGGCCGAATGGAGCTTCCGCTGGCTGTATAACCAGCCGGAGGTGACGGTCGTGCTTTCCGGCATGAATTCGCTCGATATGGTGCGCGAGAACTGCCGCACCGCGGACAGCGCGGGCGCCGGTACGTTCACGCAGGCGGATTTCGACGTGCTGAAGCGCGTGACCGGGGCGATCCGCGCATCGGACAAGGTCGGCTGCACCGGCTGCCGTTACTGCATGCCGTGCCCGAAAGGCGTGGATATTCCCGGAACATTCCGCTGCTATAACGCGATGTTTATCGAATCTCCGTCCGAGGGACGGATGCAGTTTGCACAGACCGTGGGGCTGACCCGGGAACCGGCGTTCGCGTCGCAATGCGTCCAATGCGGCAAATGCGAAAAGCACTGTCCGCAGGGCATTCCGATCCGCGAAAAACTGAAGGAGGCGGACAAAGCGCTGCGCCCCCTGCCGTATAAGATCGGCATCAACGTTGTGCGTAAATTCATGTTCCGTAAGACAAAAAAGAAAGAACAAACCTGAAAGGAGAACAATATGATCGCATCGGAATGCATCAAAAAGCGCCGCAGCGTCCGCACCTTTGACGGAACCGCGCTGCGGGAGGAAGACGCGAAAAGGATCATCGCGTTTGCCGAAAAACTGGAAAACCCGTACGATATTTCGATCCGATGGAAACTGCTCGACGCGAAAAAACACGGGCTGAAAAGTCCGGTCATCGTCGGCACGGACGACTTTATCGCCGGAAAGATGCCGCGTGTGCCGCACGCGGAGGAAGCGTTCGGATACGCGTTCGAAAAAGTCGTGCTGTTTGCCGGATCTCTCGGCGTCGGCACGACGTGGATCGCAGGAACGATGGACCGCCCCGCGTTTGAAAAAGCGATGGCGCTGAACGACGGTGAAGTCATGCCCTGCGTAAGCCCGCTCGGATATCCGGCAAAGAAGATGTCCGTGCGCGAGGCCATGATGCGAAAGAGCATAAAGGCGGATGCCCGTTTCCCGTTTGAAACGCTTTTCTTTGAAAACGGCTTCGACACGCCGCTGACGCCGGAAACGGCGGGTCCGCTGGTTTCGGCGCTCGAAGCGGTTCGCCTTGCGCCGAGCGCGGTGAACAAACAGCCGTGGCGCGTCGTCGTCTGCGGCGGCAAGGCACATTTTTACGAAAAACGCGGCAAAGGTTACGTTGCGGAAAACGGCTGGGACATCCAGAAGATCGACCTCGGCATCGCGCTCACGCACTTTGAACTGGCGGCAGCCGAAAGCGGACTGTCTCCCGCGCTGATCCTGGACGATCCGGGTCTGCGTACGCCCGACGATACCTTTTATATTGCAACGTTTCTTTGTTGACGGACGATGGGAATGCTGACAGTCTATCATACCGGCATCGAAGAAATCCCAAAACCCGATCTGCGCGTCGGCAGGAGAAACGCCGACTTTGGGCAGGGCTTTTATCTTTCGGACGACGCGTCCTTTGCGCTCCGGTGGGCAAAGGAACGCGGCGATATGCCCTGCGTGCTGAACGTGTACCGGTTCAATCCAGAAGGTCTTCGCATCAGGCGTCTGTACCGCAGCGGCACATGGTTTGATTACATCTGCGCAAACCGCGCGGGACGTCCGGATGCGTTTTCGGCGTATGATGCGGTGATCGGTCCGATCGCCTGCGACACGCTGTACGATACGTGGGGCATTCTGACAAGCGGCATGATCGGAAAAAGGCTCGCCGTGGAAGCGTACCGGCTCGGACCGTATTACCGGCAGATCGTGCTGAAATCGGAAAAGGCTCTTTCGGGGCTTTGCTTTGTTTCGGCGCAGACCGTTGCAAAAGAACAGATCGCCAAAAACAGAGCGGTCGTAAAACAGGAGGAACAGGCGTATCAGGAAAAAATGCTGCAGCTGCTCGACTCCGGAGAATAAAGAGTAAAAAAGGCATTTATTAACCTAAAATTACAAAGGAGGTCATACAATGAAAATCGCAGTCAGATACTACACAAAAACAGGCAATACCAAGCGTCTTGCGGAAGCGGTCGCAAAAGCGGTCGGCGTTGAAGCGCTGCCAATCAGCGAGCCCGTCACGGATCCCGTGGACATTCTATTTCTTGGGAACTCCTATTACGCCTTTACCATCGATCCGGAGGTGCGCAGATTCGTCGCGTCGCTGAATAAGGAAAAGGTCGGGAAAATTGTCAACTTCGGGTCGGCGGCGATGCTGAATTCGACCTATAAAAAGGTCAAGGCGGAGGCCGCCAAAGCCGGCATTCCGATGGACGAACGTGAATTTCACTGCAAGGGCGAGTTTAAGGGGATCCATAAGGGAAAGCCGGATGCGGCAGACCTTGCCGCCGTTGCCGCATTCGCTGCGGAAATCGTCAAATAATCGAAGCTGTTTTGTTTTCAGTGGATCCGATGGACCGGACGCGGGATCTGCTTCCGGGAAACGGTGACCTGCGTTCCCAACAGAATCGGGAGATGGGTTTTTGCGAATTCAACCAGATCCGTCGCCGCTACCATAAAAATGACCATCCCAATCGGGTGGTCAATTTTTATTGCGGCTGATGTTTTGATTCCAACGGGCGCGAAGTGTCCGTTCGGTAACGCGCCCGCGCCCTCGGCGCGGATCAGCGCGTTCTCGGAGAAATCTCCTTGAAGAAAGGCGCGAAGCGCCTGCAATCAGATTTCTCCGTATCGGATCGCCGCTGCCATATTGTCTGCATGACGGACGTGCCGCTTCCGATTGACGAAAAAAACAGCTTCATTCCGTCGAATATCATATGAGAGAAAGATATTACATGTTTTCAATAAAGAATTAACAGCCAATCAAAAACGCTCCCGGTTCGGGCGACGCGCATAAGGAAGCTTTCTGTTGTGGAGGAGCGGAGCAGTCAGGCTGGCTGCTCTGTTCCTGTTTTGCAGAGCGCGTTCAGGCACTCTGCGTTTCATCAAAGAGGGAAATGAGTTCCGCTTCGTTCGGAACCTTGAACCTGCCGACGCCGGTGAAATAGATGTTCACCTGAACGCGCTTGTGTCCGTCGATCCTGACCGGGTTGTGAATCTCGATCCGTTCGATCAGCGATAAATAAAGCGTAGGGCAGCGGCTTCGATATGTATGAGTACCGTTTTCAAGTGTGAACACTGCAAGAAAAGGACGAATCGGGACAATAAAAGATATCACTTTTTGTGCCGGTTCCATCCCTGCAAAAACAGATCGGTTTTGATCTGTTAGGGGTGAACCAGCATTGGGGTGTGATGGCAATCCGTCCGTGAGAAACGTCCTTAAACCCGGAAATAAAGAATTGCCTTTCGCTTTCATTCCGTTTGTCGGAGAATCCAAAGAAATACGGTTCAACCACATGTATATTGTCGGGAAAAGAAATCCTTGCATTTTCTCTGTAACAAATCAGATAAAAAAGGACTGCCCGGCGAAGCGGCAGTCCTATTATCAGGAGGGGAAGGAGGTTTCAACTGTGGGATCAGAAGCTTTTGGGCGGCCAGAACAGGGAGAGCTTGTCGATGTGCTCCTCCGGCATATCCTTCCAGCCGGATTCGGGATCCGTCCAGGTACGGGTGTCGGGGCACTTCCAAAGCTTATAGACATTGCCGAACGGGTCCGCAACGGGGAACATGCTGGCCCAGTTGTCCGCATCGGGGATCTCGCCGAGCAGCTTGCCGCCGAGCGCAAGGATCTTGTCGACGGTGACCTTAGGGCTTTCCGTCATGCGGATCTCGATGACGAACTCAACGTCCGGCACGGTCTCTTCATCGGTGTGCGTGACCATGAAGTTCATATGTCCCGGTACAAGACCTTCGTAATCGTAATAGCTCGGACCGGTTGCGGCGATCAGCGTCGGGTTTTCCGCACCTTCTTCCTTGCCGCCTGCGCTGCCGGGCAGTTCGATCATATCCCAGCCGAACAGATCGACCCAGAACTTCTGCCAGCGGCGGAAATCCTTATAATAAATGTTGCCGAAACGGAGACGTCCGTGCAGATCCTGTTCGGGGAACTTCTTCGGCGGTCGGCCGATGTACTCCGGCACCTTACCCTGGTTTTTGAGTCCTTCGCGGTACATCTGCGGGTATTCACGCACGTCAAAATTGACCTGATTTTCAGGCGCGCTCCAGTCGAGACCTTCGGGCGTCTGCGTCAGATAGAACGGGTTGCCTTCCGGGTCTTCCGCAACGGCATAGGTCACGCCCTCGACGTTCTCGTACGGCGTGCGAAGCACCTTGCCGCCGTATGCGGGGATCTTTTCGAGGATCGCATTGAGATCGTCCACCTCCACGAGAAACTTCGGATTTTTCGCCTCAACGTCCTTTTTCTTGGATTTCAGATAGGCATAAGTGAAGGAGGGGAACATCGGTTCCCAGTTGTCGAAGCCGTCCCCGGTCGCCGCAAAGTACAGCGGTTCGGGATTGTCCGGGTCCTCGCCCTTGGCAAGCACGATGTCCCAGCCGAAGACGTCTTCGTAGTATTTTTTGGCGAGCGCCGCGTCGTCATAGCCGAGCACGGCTCTGCGCGCCTGTCCGTGGCGGGTGTGCGCCGGGAACGCTTTTGCATGGTGGAAAGAAACGTCATACTTATCCCAGTCGGGATCGGGAAGAATGGGATCGACATGGATGCGGCGGTCGTCGAAACTGGTGATAAAGGGTTCCTCGAAGATGATGCTCTTCCCGCAATACGGGCAGACTTTCGGGGCGACTTCCTCTTCGAGATCATAGGCGGTTCCGCAGGTGAAGCAGGTGTAGATTTTTCTCATGGGATTCTTCCTTTCTGTAATATTATGATTTCCGGACGTGTATTTATCCTTTTTTCATTCTTACCATATCCGGTTTCCTGACGGTTCTCAAGTTATAAACGCATCTGTTTATCTCATATTGATAACAACCGCGCAGTTTGTAACATCGGGCGAACGATCCGTGATGAATTCTAACGAAAAAGACCGCCCGTAAAAACGGACGGTCTCTCATAATTATTCAGAACACGACTCAGATCCCGGATTTGAACAGCTGCGGATCCCAGGTGTCCCAGCCGGCTTCCGCCTCGTCCCAGGTGCGCGAATCGGGGCACTTGGAGAGTGAAAGCTTGTTGCCGCTCGGGTCCCACGCGGTGAAGGTCGCAAACCAGTTCGCATTATCGAACTTCGGCACGTCGTCGCCGACTTTGCCGCCGAAATTCTCGACTTCTGCGGCGGTCATCGCGATCGGCACATCCATATGGATCTCCATACCGAAGTTGACCTCGGGCAGCACGTCACCCTCAAACGGATAGCAGCCGAGGTTCATGTGCCCGGGCACGCAGCCTTCCCACGTTTCATAACTCGGACCGGTCGCGATGAGACAGCCGGGATTCGGATCGCCGGCCTCTTTTCCGCCGACGGCGGCGGGCAGCTCGAAGAAGTCCCAGCCGAACAGATCGATCCAGAACTTCTGGAACGCCTTGAAATTGCCCGTGCGATAGAAGATGTTTCCGAAGCGCGGACGTCCGTGCAGCGATTTGCGCGTGAACTTCTTCGGCGCACGGAAGGGATAGCGTGATTTCGGATCGAAATCGGACTTGTACATCCGGTCATACTTATACGGATTCGTGCGGTCCCATTTATAATAGACCTGCGATTCCGGCTCGCTGAAGGTCACGTCGGCAGGCGTCTGCCACACGATGAACGGATTGCCCTCGGTGTCGGCGAGCACGGCGTAGATCTTGCCGTCCTCTTCGTATCTGCTGCGGATGACGGTCCCGCCGTAGGGAACGATCTTCTTCGCGATCTCTTCCACGTCGTCGACCTCGACGACGAAATGCGGATGCACACCGGTCGGATCGGCCTCGACCGGCTTCAGGAAACCGTAGCCGGTGGAACCGAAACGCGGCTCCCAGTTCGGGAAGCCGGGACCGGTCGCGCAGAGAAAGGTCGGCCGATCTTTATCCCGATCGGCTTCGATCGGAACGGTGTCCCAGCCGAAAACCTTCTCGTAAAATTCGCGCGTCGGAACGAGGTCCTTATAATAGGTAACGAAGCGGCGCACCTGACCGTGACGCGTGCCCTTCGGAAACGCCTTCGGGTGATGGTATGCAATATCGTACTTCGGCCAGTCGGGATCGGGTCCCATCGGATCGACGTGGATTCGTCTCTTCTCAATGCTGCCGCACCAGGGCTCGCGCAGATATTGCGATTTGGGAGCTGAGCAGGAAGGGCAGAATTCCGGGCAGTCCTCTTCCTCGAGCGCCATCGGAAATCCGCACTTGAAACAGGTGTAGATGTACTTCATATTGCCGCCTCCTTGTATGATTATAATGGAAATTGTTTTGAAAACACGCAAAACGATACGCTCGGTTTCATTGTTGCGTATCTGTTCACCGGATGCAAGTTACAGCATCGCCGCATTCAAACGGAAAGCGTGAAAAAAACGGGCGATTATAACGCGGACGTTCATATCGACAGAAAACTATACCGCATCGAGGAATGTATAAATGACCGAATGAATACATGCGACACGGTGACGATGGCATTTCAAAAAAAGGTTGCAATTTGTATACTTGTGACGTAGAATATTATTGATAATATCCGGATCAAACACGGAAAGGAGATGCAGCAGCGGTGAACGAACCGACAAAAAAGAGAATCGCTTCGGCATTTACGGAAATACTTTGCCGAAAGCCGTTTGCAAGCATCAAGGTCAAAGACGTCATCGACGCCGCGGGTGTGTCGCACATGACGTTCTACCGGAACTATTCCGATATGTATGATCTGGTAGAAAAGATTTGCTACGAGGATCTGATGCTGTTTTCAAAGATCTACGGCAGAAACGCAGAGTGGAAGGCGATCGTTTTCTGTATTTTGAATACAATCAAAAATAACGCGGCCTTCTACGGAAAGATTCTGAAAGACGAACAGGCAATCGAGTCGTTTAACCGTGCCCTTTGCCGTGTATCCATCGATACGACGGGAGCGCAGGGATCCAAAACAACGCAGACTGCTTGGTGCGACACCATGCAGAAATGGGCAAAGAGCGGGTTTTCCGAATCCGTTGAGGATGTGTATATTGAACTGATCGGAGCGATGCCGCTGCACGAGGTATTTACGGGCGATGCGCTGCGCGACGTGATTCAGGCGTATGAGACAAGCACGCTGGACGATTTCCGCAATCGTCTGAAATATCCGCAGAAAAAAGTATAACTGCCGCACAGCGCACTTTACCGGTCGGGGGATCTTTCCGGAAACGGAACGATCCCTTTATTCGTTTGCCGGTTTATCCCTCGGGGTGTTACGAACAGGAAAAAATATAACACGGGTATGATGCACCCGAAAAGTTATAACTTGCCGCTCCGCTCAAAAACTTTATAATTATAATCAAGAACGGAGTATTTATAAATCCGGCTTGACGCGATTTCAGAACGGAAGGAGACGCGAAAATGAAATGTTTGGTCCTTGATTACGGCGGAAGTTCCGTCAAGTATGCGCTGGTGAACGACCGTGCGGAGATGGAAGTTACGGGAACGGGTCCCGCGCCGCTTGAGAGCATCGAGGCGTTTCTGGACTCCGTCGCAGATCTTTACGCGCAATTCAAAGACCGGGCGGACGGCATCGCGATGAGTCTGCCGGGCTTCATCGATCCGGCGACCGGCGTGCATTTCGGCTCCGGCGTATATGGCGATCTGCTGAAGGGCAAAAACGTGATCGAACTCGTGCGGGAACGGTGCGGCTGTAATGTGTCGCTTGAAAACGACGGCAAGTGCGGCGCACTCGCGGAAGCGTGGAAGGGCAGCCTTTCCGACGTGAAAAACGGGGCGGTGCTCGTGCTCGGAAGCGGCATCGGCGGCGGCGTGATCATCGACGGCAGGGTGCTGCACGGCAGAAACACCACGGCCGGCGAGTTTTCTTTCCTCCTGTCGGGAAAAGAGCACGATCTGTTCGATACGGGATTTATGAGTGCCGGCGCGATGGGACTGACCTATCAGCTCTGCAAACTGAAAAATCTCGATCTGACAGTCCAGGATGCGGCGCCGATGATGGCGTTCTTCGATTCGATCGCCGCCGACAGATATCCGAAGTTTGAAGAGCCGCCGAAGAAGATCAAAGCGGACGGCAAACAGTTTTTCAAGTGGGTGGAAGAGGGAGATCCCGAAGCGCTGAAGGTCTATCGCGGCTTCCTGCATTCGCTTGCGACGATCTGTGAAAACATCCAGATCACGCTTGCGCCGGACCGCATCGTGATCGGCGGCGGACTGAGCCGCGCGGAGCGCCTGATCGACGATCTCAGAACGGAGATCGACTCGCTGTGCAAAGCAACCATAATCGCAGATGAAATGAAGGCGGAGGTCGTGCGCAGCCGCTACCTCAACGAGTGCAACATTCTCGGCGCGATGTACAACTATATCCAGCAGTACGGAGCATAAGGAGAGCGACATGTTTAAAGAAGACTTCCTCTGGGGCGGTGCAACGGCCGCAAATCAGTTCGAGGGCGCATGGAACGTCGACGGCAAAGGTCCGTCGATTCCCGACATGTGTACGAACGGTTCGCGTGAGCACTCCAAGCTTTTTACACAAACGATCAATCCCGAATATCTGTATCCCAGCCACGAGGCAAGCGATTTCTATCATCATTATAAAGAAGATATCGCCTTGCTCGCGGAGATGGGGTACAGATGTTTTCGTATGTCGATCAACTGGTCGCGCATTTTCCCGACCGGTATGGAAAAGACGCCGAATGAAAATGGCCTTGCGTTTTACGACAAGGTGTTCGACGAGTGCAGAAAATACGGTATCGAGCCGCTCGTGACGCTCTCGCACTACGAAATGCCGCTTGCGCTCGGCGTAGAGAAGGACGGCTGGCTCTCGCGTGAAACGATCGACTGCTTTATGCGGTACGTGGAGACCGTGTTCGAACGGTATCGCGATAAGGTCCGCTACTGGATCACCTTCAACGAGATCAACGCGGGACAGATGCCGATCGGAGACATCATTTCCACCGGCATGGTCAAGGGCTACGAAGGTCCGATCGACGGGATCCGGCGTACGGAGCAGGAACGTTACCAGGCGCTGCATCATCAGTTCGTGGCTTCCGCAAGGACCGTCCGGCTCGCGCACAGGAAATATCCGCAGTTCAGGGTCGGCAATATGCTCACCTTCATCGCCTGCTATCCGATCAACTGCGATCCGGACAACATTCTGCTTGCAAACCGGTATATGCAGAATATGAACTGGTACTGCAGCGACGTGCAGGTCAAAGGCGCATATCCGTATTACGCCACGGCGATGTGGCGCGACAAAAACGTCATTCTGAACGTCACGTCGAAGGACATCGAGGATATCGAGAAGGGGACCGTCGACTTTATGACCTTCTCCTATTATATGTCCATCTGCGTCGGCAAGGACGGGGAGAAGGACAAGGTCAGCGGCAACCTGACCGGCGGTTTCAAAAATCCCTACCTCACGGCGAGCGACTGGGGCTGGCAGATCGACCCCGTCGGCATCCGCTATGCGCTGAACGCCGCGTACGACCGCTATCACGTACCGCTGATGATCGTCGAAAACGGTCTCGGCGCGTTCGACAAGGTCGAGGCGGACGGCAGCATTCACGATACCTACCGCATCGACTATATGCGCAAGCATATCGAACAGATGAAGCTCGCGACCGAGGACGGCGTCGACCTAATGGGCTATACCAACTGGGGCTGCATCGACCTCGTGAGTCTGACCACCGGTGAGATGCGGAAACGCTACGGGCAGGTTTTCGTCGATAAATACGACGACGGGACCGGAACCATGGAGCGGCGCAGAAAAGATTCGTTTTTCTGGTATCGGAACGTAATCCGTACAAACGGAATGGAGTTATAAGGTTCGGAAAGGAGAGCAATATGGCGGAAACGATTCTTAAAGCAGAACACATGTTCAAGGAATTCGGCGCCACGAAAGCGGTTACGGATGTCACCATCGAACTGCGTCAGGGCACGGTTCTCGGACTTGTCGGCGAAAACGGTTCCGGCAAATCCACGCTGTCAAGCATGATCGCGGGTGTATATCCTCCAACGAAGGGGCAGATGACCTATATGGGCGCGGCGTACAAGCCGGGTTCGGTGCTTGAAGCGAGAAAAGCCGGTATCCAGTACCTGACGCAGGAGCAGGGAACGATCGACGGCATGACGGTTGCGGAGAACATGTTCCTCGGCGAGGAGGACAGCTTCGGCAAAGGCGGCATGGTCAATATGCGACGGCTGATCGCGCGTGCGAAGGAGATCCTGAACGAGAACGGACTCGCGCACGTCGACCCTTCGCAGCCCATCGAAAAGTATTCGTTCGAGGACCGCAAGATGATCGAGACGGCGCGCTCGCTTTCGAAGCAGCCGGACATCCTGATCATCGACGAGACGACGACGGCGCTGTCCAAGAAGGGCGTCGAGCGCATCTATGAGATCATTGCCGAACAGAAAGCAAAAGGCACGGCGATCCTGATCATTTCCCACGACCTTTCCGAGGTGCAGCATCTGTGCGACGAAGTCATGATTCTGCGTGACGGCGTGTTTATCGATCTTCTGCACGGAGACGATATCAATCCGGACAACATGCGTCAGAAAATGATCGGACGCGAGTTCGAGGGTTCCTATTACCGGGCGGACTTTGAATGCACGCACGGGGACGAGGTCGTGCTCTCCGCCAAGCACCTGACGGTCGACGGCGCGTTCCGCGATATCAGCTTCGATCTGCACAAGGGCGAGATCCTCGGCTTCGGCGGACTTTCCGACTGCGGCATGCACGAGGTCCTGAAGACCGTATTCGGCGCGATCAAACCCACGCACGGCAGCGTGACGCTGACCGAGGGCGGCATAAAGATTCACAACACGACCACGTCCGTGAAGCACAAGATCGCGTACATCCCGAAGGACAGAGACAAGGAATCACTCTTCCAGCCGACCAGCATCAAGGACAACATCGTGGCGTCCTCGCTTGACAAGATCAGAAAGTGGATCTACATCTCGCCGCGTGCCGAACGGAAAATGGCGAACGAACAGGCGAAGATCATGGAAGTCAAGATGCAGAGCGTCATGCAGATGGCGAAGGACCTGTCCGGCGGCAACAAGCAGAAGGTCGTCATTGCCAAATGGCTTGCAAACGATTCGCGGATCTTCATCATGGACTGCCCGACGCGCGGCATCGACGTCGGCGTCAAGGCCAAGATCTACCGTTTGATGGAGGATTTCAAAAAGCAGGGGATCTCGGTGCTGATGGTTTCCGAAGAAATGATGGAACTGATCGGCATGGCGGATCGCATCATCACGATGAAGGACGGCAGACAGACCGGCGAGTTTATGCGGTCGGAGTCGCTTTCCGAAGCGGACATCATTCAGAAGATCATCTGACGGGGGGTACGGAACATGCGTGACAAGATTCGAAAAATCATTCCGGTCGCAGGTCTTTTGATCCTGATCGTTCTGTTTTCTCTGACGACGGACGGCAAGTTCTTTACCTGGCGAAACCTGCAGAACATCGTTATGCAGGCGTCGATCGCGCTGGTCGCCGCCGTCGGTACCGTGTTCGTCATGGCGCACAACAACCTTGACTTCTCGCTGGGCGGCGCGTGCGCGCTTTCGAGCGTACTCGCGTATCTTTGCTCCGGCGGAAACCTCTGGCTGTTCATTATTCTGGCGATTGTGTTCGGCGTCTGCTGCGGGCTGTTCTCCGCGGTTGTGCACATTTACGGACGCGTTCCGGCGTTCATGGGCGGTCTGTGCCTGATGTTCGCGGGCCGCGGCGTCGCGCAGACGGCGTCCGCATCACGGAACATGATGGTCACCAAAGCGGTCGCGCTCAACAATTTCTGGGTGTTCCTTGCGGTCGTGGCCGTGGTGTTCGGCGTCGGGTACTTTATTTTCAACTTTACGAAGGTCGGCAAGTTCCAGAAACTGATCGGCACCAATCCGAAAGCGACCGAGCTCTCCGGCGTCAGCGTCGACAAATATAAGGCGATCGCTTTCGTGATCAGCGGCGTGACGCTCGGCATCGCATCCACGCTCGCGCTTTCGAGAAGCCTTGCGGTCACGGGCAACACGGGTCTGAACCTCGAGACGGACGTGCTCCTCGCGCTGAGCCTCGGCGGCATCGCAATGGCGGGCGGTTCCGCAACGCGCATCCGCTCCGCGATCATCGGTGTGCTGACCTACTACATCCTGAACAACGGCATGCTGCTCTGGGGCATGAACCCCGATTACGTGGACATCGTCAAGGCAGTGTTCTTCCTGGCAACGGTTTCGATTTCCATCGATCGCTCTGAGTACGATCTCATTGCGTAAATATGGAATGATGATAAACAAAACAAAAAAATAAACGGAGGAAAACAAAATGAAAAAGGTTCTGGCAATCGTACTGGCTGTTATGATGATGCTCGCATTTGCGGCATGTTCCGGCAGCGACAAACCGGCGGACGGCGGCCAAGAGGGCGGCTCGAACGTCAGGCACAAGATCGGCATGATCTGGTACGGCAACACCGACCCGATGGGCGGCACCTTCTATGCGTGGGCGAACCATGCGGCGGAACTGCTGAACGTTGAGCTCGTGTGGCATCTCGGCGACTACACCACCGAAGCGGAACTCGCTGCCTGCGAGCAGATGATCAGCGCGGGCTGCGAAGGCATCTACTTCATCCCGATGGACACCGCGGCAAACCTGCAGCTCGGCAACGCGTGCAAGGACGCGGGCGTTTACTGGGCGGTATCCAACCGCGACATCCTCGACGAGGACATCAAGGCGGCGTGCTACGCGAACCCCTACATGGTCACCCATATCTGGGACGCGAGCTACGATCTGGCGAAGAACATGGTCAAGGTCCTTGCGGATCAGGGCGTCAAGAAGGTCTGCATGATCTCCGGCGACCCGAAGGACGCGATGATGGTCGACCGCAACAACGGCTTCCAGGACGGCTGCAAGGAATACGGCATTGAGATCCTCGGCACCTTCCAGACTGAGACCGACGCAAAGGTCATCACCGACGGCGTGAACAACTTCCTGACCCTCTATCCGGACGTGCAGGGCATTCTGGCCGTATCCGGAACGGCAGGTTGCGGCGAAGCGATCATCTCCACGCTCGAAGGCTCCGGCAGAGAAGCGGGCTCCATCAAGGTTGCGACGTTCGACACGTTCGACGGCAACAAGGAAGCGTTTGAAAAGGGCTGGCTCGCAGCGAACTGCGGCGGCTACACCTCCGAGTGCCTCGTTGCGTTCCTCGCGCTGGTCAACAGAGTGCAGGGCAACATCACGACCGACGGTCCGTTCAAACTCCATCTTTCCCCGATCATCATCAGCAGTGCGGAAGAAATGGACATCTTCTCCCAGTACGTTGACAACCCCGAGATCCAGCTCTACAGCGATGAGGACATCAAGGGCATGGTGAGCGCAAACTGCGACGAAGCGTACTATCAGGGCGTGCTCGACAACTGGACGATTGACTTTGTCAAGAAGGCAGTCGGTAAATAAGAATCTGATGCAGGGATGCGTTTCCGGGATGATTCCCGGAAACGCATCGGAAGGACAAATCTGAAACGAGAGGTATGGTTATGAAAACGGTTTTAAAGTATGTCAAAGCGTACGCGCTCGCAATTCTGTCGCCCGTCGCTCTGATGCTCGTACTCCTTCTGGTCTCGCCTGAAACCAGAAGCTGGGCGGCCGTCTGGAACGTGATCCGGCAGTCGCTTGCGCCGGCGGTGCTCGGCATGGGCGTTCTGTTCAACATGAAGATCGGCAACTGGGACTTTTCGATCGGCGCGCGCGTCGTGCTGACAACGATCCTTGCCGGCAACTTCGCAATGCAGATCACGACGGCGCTGGGCCTCGGCGTTGCGGGATTCGTTCCGGTTCTGATCATCCTGTCGGTGCTGATCGGCATCGTGCTGGGCGTCATCGTCGGCGCTGCCTATTATTTCCTGCAGATTCCAACGCTGATCGTATCCATCGGTCTGATGCTGATCATGGAGAGCTTTACGCGCATCCTGTTCAACGGCGCGGGAACGCACATCTCGCCCGGCTACATGGTGCTCGGCAAAACGCCCTGGGATCTGATCCTGTTCGCGGTCGCGTTCGTATTTGCATCGATCCTGTATTATAAACGCAAGATCGGCTACAGCGTACGTGCGGTCGGCAGCAATCCGGTCGTGGCAAAGACGAACGGCATCAACCCGAAGTTCCTGAAAGCGGAAGCGCTGGCGGTCTCCGGCATCTTCGCGGGTCTGTACTCGCTGATGAGCCTGAGCGCGACCGGCGTACAGTCCGCCGTCCAGGGCACAATGGGCAGTGCAGCGGCGGTTTTCGACGCCATGATGTGCGTTCTTATCGGCATGTCGATCGCAGGAAAAGGCAACATCATGTTCGGCGTATTCGCCGGTGCGGTTGTTGCCCAGATCCTCAAGATGGGCATGATGGCAATCGGTCTTCCGACAACATTCAACAAGGTTGTCATCGGCGTGTTCGTTGTCATCTTCATGGTTGGTTCCTCACGGTCCGA
This sequence comes from uncultured Clostridia bacterium, assembly GCA_947166925.1. Classification (GTDB taxonomy): domain Bacteria; phylum Bacillota; class Clostridia; order Christensenellales; family CAG-138; genus UBA3792. Next base: position 62,027 of record CAMVGD010000001.1, read on the forward strand.
TCTGTTCCGAAAGCTCGGCGCAAAGCTGCGCCGCAAAAAGTCGGAGATCAGCGCTTAATATTTATTAGCGATACTTTTCAGAACCGATCGTAATCTCTCTTTTCTTTTGAAAGGAATCTGTGTGAGAGTCTCTTACAGGTTCCTTTCAGTTTTTTCATTTGTCTGGTATGATTCCACAATATACCTTGCTTTTGCTCCGATCTCGGAAAGGTGCTTATCGGGCTTGCCGAAAAACAGCAGTTCATAATATAAATTCTAATGACAAATGTGCAAAAAAATCGGAGAGAGCTGAATAGCTTTCTCCGATGTTTCTGTGCCCTTACCGTGAAACCCGATAAAGCTATTTCTAAAAACCATGTAAATTTCTACTGACAGGGACATACATATAAAGGAAACTCTGTCAGCAGGCTTTTAGCTCTTCAGACGATATGTTCGATTGCGGTTGCCGCCTTCCGGAACAACGATGCCTTCTGAAACGAGCTCGTACAACAGTTGCTTTACTCTCGTTGATTTCACCCCCAACACCTGAGTAAGCTGCGATACGCTGCATTTGCTTTGATTTGTTAAGTGCTCGATGATCAAAGCCTTCTGCACAGATGCTTTTATCGTCACTTTTTTATCGTCGCTTTTTATCGTCACTTTTTTATCGTCACTTTTGAACAGCGGCAATACAAGCGTGCTTCGGTCGGGTTCGGAGGAGACCAGAATCGTCGGATCGCTCCAGCCCTGCTGCTTCCAGGCAGAAAAGATATTCGGAATACCGCTGCCCGCGCGTTCACCGATATCGATCAGATTGAACATCTTCATCATCGTACCGTTGCGCGGATCGGAGATGCCGCCGGAACGCGCGGCGGAAAGACCGATGCGGAAATCACCCGGATTGGTCATGGTGATCACATCTTTTTTCTTGATAATGACGAGTCCCTGCCGACCGTAGTAATCGGCGTTGACCAGGCAATTTGCCAACGCTTCGCGCAGCGCCCGATGGACCGGCGTATCATCGACGCGGTAAATCCCGTTCATCTCAAAGGGGACTTTCAGATCAAGCTGAAGCTTGTTATAGACCCGGAAATAGAAATCGAAGACGTTTCCGCTCCAATCTCCGGAAGAAGAGATGACCCGATCTGTCCATCGATGGACGTCATCGTATTCTTCGCGATAATCCAGGAAGTAGCGCGGGTATTCACGGACGATATCCGATTCGTTTCCAAACATCAATAAGCCTGCTGCGGTGGGATGAACCGAACCGTTTTCGCCGATTGCCGCTGCGCCGAGTTTGATGAGAAAATGCTCGTCGTCCAGAGTATCCCAGACATGCCCGGGCTTGCTGAGACGCATCCGCTGCCGATAAGCACGCAAGCTCTCGGCGTTGATGACGTCCAGACGCATTTCCTGCAGAACGAGCATATCCTGCGTCTTTATTGAGGCATCACGGTACATTGCATGCAGTTCGTCGGCGGTGCACTTGTAATCGCCTTCTCCGTTGCGGCGATAGCTGTTCAGCGGATTGCCGTCCACAAAAACCGGTTTATAGGTGCGATCGGCCCGCGGGACATTGATAACGACGATGCTTTCCTCGCCGACAGGTTCAATCGTAACATCTTTGCTCGAAAGAATGTTGACGCTGGCTTTATTGGGATTGTTGACGGCGTCCCAGAAATCCTTTACCAGTTTTTCCGGATCCGGAAGATGGACTGCGTGGAGAGATTTGTCCGGATGCTCTTCGACACCGAGCAGAATGATCCCGCCTAGCGTATTTGCGAATGCGGAATATGTCTCCCAAATGCTCTGCGGAAGTCCGCCGACAGCTTTCTTTGCTTCGATTCGGTTGTTTTCTCTGTACTGTTCCAGATGCTGCAGGTCGATCATGGTATACCTCCGAAAATCTCCATATACATTATAGCCGAAGGCAGCAGTGTTTACAATGTTTTTTCATGCTGAATGGAGCCGACTGACCGTGCCGAAACCAGGTTCCTTCAGTGGATCCGATAAATGAACTTGTCTGTACAGGTAAAAACCGGTACAATAAAAAGACCGCTTTTATCAGAATGAGAAAAAATGGTATGATAAAAAACGGATGCAATATTTTTCGGTGTTCGTGCGTTGTTATGATGAAAGGACGGAAAATGACATGTTGATAAATGCACAAAAAGCAGAAGACCCGGATCGCGAGAGAATCGATTCTTTGCTGTCACGCATCAAGGACGGAGATCGGCACGCCATGGAGTTGCTGTATCGCTGTACCGCGAAGAACGTGTACGGCTATGCGCTGTCCATGCTGAAAAGCACGGCGGACGCAGAGGACGTTTTGCATGACTGCTACGTGCAGGTATTTCAGAAAGCGCGTTTTTACAGAAGTGAAGGAAAGCCTATGGCGTGGATCCTCACGATTGTGAAGAACCTCTGCCGCGATGCGATGCGGAAGCGAAAAAAGACCGATCCCCTTCCGGACGGAGATTGGGTTGCGGAGCTTGCAGAACAAAAGCACTTATCGAACGACGAGCGTCTTCTGTTGGACGAGTGCATGAAAAGACTTTCCGATGAGGAGCGCATGATCATCGTGCAGCATGCCGTTATCGGATTCAAGCATCAGGAAATCGCAGACGATCCGGATCTGCCGCTGTCAACCGTTCTTTCCAAATACCGGCGGGCGCTCATGAAACTGCGCACCGCAATGCTGAAAGGAGATTCCTATGATGCCTGATAAAGAACTGGAAAAAAAGGTGGATGATCTGTTCGCAAAACTGACGCCCGATTACGCGGAATCGATGCTCAAAGATATCGATACGGTGCAAAAACCTGCCGGCAAAAAGCGCAATCTGAAAAATCTCTGGCTGCGCGTCGGATCGATCGCGGCGGTATTCGTTCTTGTGACGGTCGGGATCGTCGCCGCTGTCAATTTTACGCGCTACAACAAGGTCGATACGACCGTAACGCTTGACGTCAACCCGAGCATTGAATTGCGCGTCAACCGGTATGACCGCGTTCTGCGCGTCACGCCGCTCAACGCAGACGGCGAAACGGTGATCGGTACGATGCAGCTGAAGAACGTTGACCTCGACGTTGCGGTCAACGCACTGATCGGCTCCATGATGAAGAACGGTTATCTCAGCGAGATGTCAAACTCGATCCTTGTTACGGTGGATGGTTCTGACGCCGCGCGAAGCAGCACTCTTACAGAACGTATTTCCTCGGATATTGAAGCGCAGCTGAACGCCGGCTTTACCGGATCGGTGTTAAGCCAGACGGTACAGCACGATGCAGCGCTGCAATCGCTTGCCGACGAACACTCGATCACGGTCGGGAAAGCACAGCTGATCCAAGCGCTGGTCAGCCGCAATCCGCTTTACTCGTTCGACGCGCTCTCAAAGCTGTCCATCAACGAGCTGAACGTGCTGCTTGCAAAGGAGCCCGTAAATACCGACGCCATTCACACATCCGGCAGCGCAAGCACAAGCGCGTATATCGGCGAGGAACAGGCGCTTTCGATCGCTTGTCTCTATGTCGGGCTTGAGCCGTCCGAGGTGACGCTGACGGAGGCGATCGAGCTGGAATACGAAAACGGCAAGATGGTCTATGACGTGGAATTTCGCAAGGATGACTGCAAGTATGAATTCGATATCGACGCCATAACCGGAGAGATCGTTTCTTTCGGGCAAAAGCAGAAACCAAGCAGTGAACCGGTCTCTCCGCCGGTCACGCCGGCACCGCCTGTTGCGGATATCGGGCAGGAACGAGCCGTTGCGATCGCGCTTTCCCACGCAAACGTACCGCAGAGCGAAGCGGTTATCAGGAAGATCGAAACGGAATCAGACAACGGTGTAACGTATTATGAGATCGAGTTTATCGATTCCGCCTTTGAGTACGAGTATAAGGTCAATGCCGCGACCGGTGCGATCATCAAAGCCGACAAGGAGCGCGACGACGATGCGCCCGGCACACATTCGGAAGCGCCGGAGCACAGCGCCGAGCTGATCGGCGAAGCAAAGGCAAAGGAGATCGCTTTGCGCCATGCGGGCTTCAGCGCCGGTGCGGTCAAGAAGCTGAAATGTGAGCTGGATCGCGAAAAAGGCAAGCTCGTCTATGAGGTCGAGTTCGAGGCGAACGGAATCGAATACGAATACACCGTCGACGCCGAGACCGGAGAGATCGTAAAGATCGAAAAAGAAGACGACCGGAAAGATATTGACGACGACGATGACGACGATTTCGACGACGATGATTAAGTCGCGGTTGGGTTAATCGATATACGCAGATCAAAGGGGCTGTTAAAAAGTCCCAATAAAAAATAGCAAGACTCTCGGAAAAAGTTTCCGGGAGTCTTTGCTATGTGGTATAATATTTGTGTGAATAAACAACCATAACACAATTATAGCGCAAAGCAGGGAAGATTACCAGTGTTTTTTGCAGATATGTTGAATATCTGCGATCCGGTATTGGCATTTGACGAGCTCATGGAGGAAGTCAACATAAAACGGTACCTTCGGGAACGTCCGTACGGAAAGAAAGGACGGCCGGGGTATAATCGCGTCAACATGCTGAAAACGGTACTGTTCGGATTCATGGAACATGGATATGCGGCACTGAGAACACTGGACGATGACTGCAAAGTAAATCTGCGGTACATGTATCTCATGGACTGGGAAACACCGAGTTACGGAGCATTCGGATACTTCATCCGGGAAGAGCTGCAGGGAAGCATGGAAGAGATCTTTCAGGCAGTGAACGCAAGGATCTTTGAAAAAGAGCATGTAGATCTGAAACACTTGTATATCGACGGAACGAAGCTGGAAGCGAACGCGAACAAGTACAGCTGGGTGTGGAGGAAAGGCACGGAGAAAAGCCGGTACAGGATGTTCGGAAAGATCACCGCATTATTGGAGCAGATCAACGAAACGCTCGCTCCGACCGGTATGCGGATGGAACCCAACACCGAGTACGTACCGGAATATCTGGATCTGCTCTCAGAGCGGTACCGGGAGGTCAGGCATATCGATCCGGACACGTTTGTTTCGGGACGCGGACATCACAAGAGCACGGAGCAGCGCTATTACGAGCAGTTGACGGCATATACGGAGAAGCTGAGAGAATACACGGAAAAGCTGCGCATCTGCGGACCGGAACGGAACAGCTATTCCAAAACGGATCGTGACGCGACGTTCATGCGGATGAAACAGGATTATATGGGGAACGACCAGCTGCTTCCTGCGTACAACATCCAGATCGGAGTCGCGGATGAATACATTGCCGTTATGGACGTACAGCAATACCGTTCGGACATGGACTGCTTTGTCCCGCTCATGGAGAAGTTCCAAAGGCAATACGGCTTCTACCCGAGATATCCGGTAGCGGACGCAGGGTACGGCTCCTACAACAATTATCTGTACTGCCGGGAACATGATATGGAATTATACATGAAGTTCCCCATGTACGAGAAAGAGACAAAAGACAGGAAGTATGCTTCCGATCCGTTCCGGGCAGTCAACTTCCGGACGGATGAAGCCGGGAATCTCATCTGTCCGAATGACCGAAAGCTGTCCTTTTCCTACCGGAAGGCAGTCAAAGGAAACCGATACGGACGGCAGGAAGAGGTCTACACTTGTGAGGACTGCAGTGATTGTCCGTATGCTTCCCAATGCAAGAAGACCGATCAGAACCGAACGATCCGGCTGAATCAGGAACTGACGCAGATCCATGAGGAAGTGCTGGAAAACCTGAACTGCATTCACGGCGCACTGCTCCGGAGGAACCGCTCTATCCAGGCAGAAGGCACTTTCGGGATCATGAAGCAGGACCGGAACTACCGGCGGACACGACGAAGAAGTCTTGATTTCGTCCGAACCGAGTTATATCTCGTTTCTATCGGGCACAACCTCTACAAATACTGCAACTAACTCCAAAAACAACAGATCGCAGCGTAGCCAAAGGAATCTTCCGGTTTCTGGGGTAAGGGGTACTATATTCATTCGCACAAAACTTCACTCTATTACATCGCTCGTTCTTCCGATTTGTAAATGAAACGGAGCCGTTAAGATCCTCTTTCGGGTTTCTTAACGGTTCCCCGTTTCTTGTATCAGAAAAGACGCTGCATCGGACCGCCGCGGCGTCATTTTTGCGCGAAGCGCTTGCAATCAGATTTCTCCGCAACAGATCGCCGTTGGTATTATTATGTCATTTGCGAAACAAACCGCCGTGCTGCAGGGCTTTTCCGGAAAGGCGGGGGATCCGTCAGTCCGGCTGCTGTTCGCCGACGTCGGCGTCATCGCTGCGTACGATGTTGACGACCCAGCGATCGCTCCTTACCAGGATAAAGCCGATCACGCACTTGATGAGCTCCAGCGAACAGCACACGATATAGAGCGGCAAAATCGGAAGCGCCGTAAACCGGCTCAGAACGAACGCGACGGGAATACAGATCGCCCAGACGAAGCAGCTGTCGAACAGCATCGTGATCCGCGTCTGTCCGCCGGAGCGCAGGGTGAAATAGCAGGCGTGGGTGAACGCGTTGAACGGCATCATGCATGCGGAGACCCAGAGGAACCGCGTCGCGAGCGTCTTCACCTCGTCGCCGGTGTTGTAAAGCCGGGGGATGAACGGCGCGGCGACGGCGAGCGCGGCGCCGAAGAACAGGCAGGTGCACACCGACAGCGCAATGATCTTTCTGTCCGTGTCCTTCGCTTCCTCCAGCTTGTTCGCGCCGAGCAGGTTGCCGACGATGATGCCGATCGAGGAGCCGATGGACATGAAGACGATGTTAAAGAGGTTCGATACCGTGCTCGAAATGTTCAGCGCCGCGACCGCGGAGATGCCGCGCATCGAATAGCACTGCATCATGGTCGTCATGCCGAGCGACCAGAACGCCTCGTTCAACAGAAGCGGCGTGCCCTTCAGAACGATCTGTTTTGCAAGGGCGCCGGGCACATAAAGCGAGCGGCAGACGCCTTTGAAGAACGGGAAGCGATTCGTGTGGGTATGCGCGTAGGTCACGATGATCGCAAGCTCAACAAAGCGGGAAATGACCGTTGCGATCGCCGCGCCGAGCACGCCGAGCGCGGGGAAGCCGAGCTTGCCGAAGATCAGCAGATAGTTGAACAGCAGATTGATGAGCACGGCGGACCCGCTGGCGACCATCGGCACGAAGGTCTCGCCCGTTTCGCGCAGAGAAAAGGCGTAGCACATCGAAAGCGCGGCGGGAACGAGCCCGATCAGCATGATCAGGACGTATTTGCTGCCGTATTCGAGCGTTGCGGCAAGGTCGCCCTCCGCACCGCTTTCGTGCAGAAACAGCGTGAGCAGCGGTTTATGAAAAAAGCCGAGGACGACCAGCGCGACGGTCGAGACGCAGACGCAGATCAGCAGCTTAAAGCGGAGCACGTGCCGCACGCCGTCCGTATCCTTTTTCCCGGCGAACTGCGCGCCGAAGATGCTGGCGCCGGAAAGCCCGCCGAAGACGGTCAGATTGAACACGAAGATCAGCTGGTTTGCGATCGCGACGCCGCTCATCTGCTCGGTTCCGATCCTGCCGACCATCAGATTGTCCAGTACGTTGACGAACTGGCTGACGCCGTTCTGGATCACGACAGGAATGACGATCGCAAGGACCGCCTGATAAAACGCTTTATTCCCGATGTATTTTGAAAGAAAAGACCGATGTTCCATTGTCCGCCGTTCTCCGCAGGGCGTTCTTCCGCCCGTCCGTCTCACAGTATACCATGAACGCCTGCAAAAGAAAAGCCGGAAAGCGCGATCCGGGCTTTTGTCAAAAAAATAGCTGCATGAATCCGTTTTGCTTTTTCGCAAAAGGGATTTCCCTTTACGGAACGATTAAGAAGGCGATGCCGACGGACGGTTTGCCGCTTGCGTCTGTGCGCATGAGAAAAAAAGCAGTCCGAAGCGTCTGTACGGAACAGTATGCGGGCAGATGTATACAAATTTTGCATTGCAATCCGACCGGATTTGCTTTACACTGTATATGTGATAATATATAAATCCGAACGACGGTGCACAAAGGAATGCTGACAAGGATCTATTTTACCTGCGTAAGTCCGCTTGCGGACGAGCGGCTCTATCGAAGTCTGTACGCGGCGGCTTCGGAGGAACGAAGGCAGAAGACCGATCGGTATCGGTTTTTGAAGGACCGGATGCTGTCTCTCGGCACGGAGGGGCTGCTGCTTTACGCGCTTGGAAAGGCGGGTCGAGATTACAAAGCGGTCTCCTGTCGGTACGGGGAGCATCAAAAGCCGTATCTTTCCGACGCGGACGGGTTCTTCTTCAACTTCTCCCACGCCGGAGAATATGCGATGCTCGCGGTCTCGGATGCGGAGGTGGGCTGCGACGTCGAAAAGATCCGTCCGGTCGATCCCGGACTGTTCGCCCGCGTGCTGACCACGGACGAGCATGCCGCACTGACGGCGGCGCCGAAAGCGGAGCGGGACGCGCTGTTTTTCCGGTACTGGGTGCTGAAGGAGAGCTGTATGAAGGCGCTCGGAAAGGGACTCCTTCTGGACCCGAGATCGTTCTCGCTCACGCTTGCCCCTGCGATCCGTGCAAGCGGCGCAGGCGTTTCGGGACCGCTTGCGTTTGCCGACGGCGCATTTTCGGACTACCGTTACGCGGTCTGCCGCTTCGGAGAAGACATTCGGATACAAACGGAGATCGTTCCGATAGAAGATATCACAGGAGGTATTTGACATGACCATTGAAAAGATCGAAGAAAACGGTGTCGTTACGCTGAAGCTCGCGGGCTGGCTCGACACGCAGGCCGCAGCACTGTTTGAGGAGCAGATCGAAGCGCTGGACCCCGGCACGCCGTCGCTTGTTCTCGACCTTGCAGCGCTGGAGTACACGTCCTCGGCCGGACTCCGGCAGATCGTCGCCGCCCACAAAAAGGTGGACGGACGCCTGACGCTGAAGAACGTACAGCCGGAGATCATGGATGTGCTCGAAATGGCAGGATTCTTAAAGCGCCTGCACGTTGAATCATGAAGCGTTCGATCGGAAAACAGATCGTTCTGCTTTTTTCGATCACGCTGATCCTGACCATCCTTGCGTCGGCGGCGCTCGGTTTCAGCAGTGCGTATTCGGCCGAGCTGGAGCAAAACCGGACCGTCGGACGCAGCGCAGCTTATATCACCTCGGATATTCTGAATACGATCGGTCTGGATCTGATCATGGATCCGCAAAACGACCTGGCGTACGATATGGCCAGAATGCAGCTCCGGACGGTCTGCCAAAGCCTGTCGCTGACGTATCTGTATGTCTATACCGTAGATGCGGACGAGGTGCGGCATTATGTCGTGACCGTCGCTTCCGACGATGTGCTCGACGAGACTGTGCGCGAAGGGCTCGGGCTCGGCGCCGTCAGCCGGGAGCCGCTGCATGAGCAGGAGCGCGTCGCGCTTGCCGGCGGGGAGAGCGACAGCCGCTTTCTTCTGAACAATCGGTTCGGCAGAACGTCCGTATGGACCACGCCTTACTTTTCTCCGAGCGGAAAGCTTGCCGCGCTGATCGGCGCGGACGTCAGCGTCGAGGTCAGCAACGATGCGATCATGAAGCAGTTTCTTGTGCGCGTTCTGCCCGTGTCCGCGTTTCTGATCGCGGCGTTTCTCTTTTTGTATTTCCTGCTGCATCGCCGTCTGATCCGGCCTTTGCACACCGTCGCGGCGCGCATGGAACAGTTCGATCCGTCGACGGAAAACGAGCCGCTTTCGATCCGTTCGCAGGATGAGATCCAGCAGATCGCCGATGCGTTCGAAAAGATGTCCGGCGATATCCGCAGGTATATCCGCAATATCGAAACGATCACCGCGCAGCGGCAGTATGAACGCGCGCAGCTTGACGTTGCCCGGCGCATCCAGTACGGAATGGTTCCGGCGTCGTTCCATGACTGCAGGGACGGCGTGGACGTCTCCGGGCTGATGCGCCCCGCAAAGGAGGTCGGCGGCGACTTCTACGATTGCTTCCTGCGCCCCGACGGGCAATACTGCGCGTTGATCGCAGACGTCTCCGGCAAGGGCGTTGCAGGCGCGCTGTTCATGGCGCTGACCAAGAATCTTGTGCGGGAGCGGATCATGCACTGCGAGGATCCGGCGGAGGCGCTGAACAGCGTCAACGACGACCTTTGCGCGCAAAACCCCGAGGGCATGTTCGTTACGCTCTTTGCAATGCTCATCGACCCGCAGACCGGGGCGGTCCGCTGCGCCAACGCGGGACATAACCCGCCCGTGCTGCTGAAGCGCGGCGCGGCTGCGTATATGAAGCCGAAGCCCGGCATCGCGCTCGGGCTTTTCCCGGACGCGGACATCGAAACGGAGACCTTGACGCTCGCGCCCGGTGAAGGTGTGCTGCTGTATACCGACGGCGTGACCGAGGCGGTCAGTACGGAAAAAACATTTTACGGCACGGAACGGCTCCTGAAGCTTACGGAGACGCTCGGCAGAACGGACAGCCGCGCGGCCGTAACGGCGGTCGAGGAATCGGTCGACGCGTTCTTTGCCGGCTGCGAGCAGTTCGACGACATCACGGTCGTTGCGGCATATTATACGGGAGCGGACGAGCGGACGGCGCTGGCGCTTACGCTCGACGCGTTCGAGCCGGTCAAGCAAAAAATCCTTTCCGAATGCGAGGGGAGCGCGAACGCGAAAAAGATCGTGCTCGCCTGTGAAGAAGCCTTCGTCAACATCGTGCGATACGCAAACGCGACCGAGGCCGATTACCGCGTCATGCGCGAAGGCGAACTGCTGACCGTGGAGCTTCGGGACAACGGCACGCGCTTCGACCCGTTCTCGGAAACATTGAAGGATGACGACGAGTTCTTAAGCATGGACGAGGGCGGACTCGGCATCCGTTTTATCCGGGATCTCACAGCGAACGCCGGATGGAGCTACGTTGACGGCAGAAACGTTTTGACGCTGGTTTTCAGAATCCGATAATAAAATCATACAGACGCAGGAGGAACATATGACGGAATCGAACAGAGAGATCAATCTGAATGCGGGACAGACCGGCATCTATCTTGAATGCGTGCAGGCGCCGGATACGCTGAAATACAATATTCCGGTGTTCGTGCGGCTCCCGGAGGACGTCGAACGGGAACGGCTGATCGTCGCGGTCGGGACGGCTGCCGAAGGTCATGAGGCGCTGTTTGCCGTCGTTCGGGAATCGCGGGGCGTGCCCGCGATCGTATTCAAAAGGACGGAGATCCGTGTGGATACGCTTCGCGCGGACAGGATCGAGGAGGGCGTCAGGGACTTTATCAGACCGTTCGATCTTGCAAACGGTCCGCTGTACCGGTTCGCCTATCTCAGCACGCCCGAGGGAGACGGACTTCTTCTCGACGTGCACCATATCGTATTCGACGGCTTTTCGCTGCATCTGCTGCTCGACGAGATCGCCGCGGCATACGGCGGCGAAGCGCTTCCGAAGGAATCGCCGACGTTCTCCGAGCTTCTGACGCCGGCAGTGAAGGACCCCGAATGGACAGAACGGATCCGGGCGATGCTCCGGGACGAGCTGGAAGGCGCGGATTTCGATTTTCGTCTCGACCCGGATCAGATCCTGAAGGAAAAGCCCTCCGGCATGGGGATTTGCGAGATCCCGATCGGCGCCCTTCCGATCGGCGCGGGCGAAGCCTTCGCAAAGACAAACGGGATCAGCGAAAACGCGCTGTTTCTCGGCGCTTTCGGCTTTGCGCTGGCGGCTTATGCCGGCACGGAGGAGGCGGTCTTTTCTTCGGCGCATTACGGACGTTCGGCGTTCAAAAACGATCCGGTCGTCGGCATGTTCGTACGTACGCTGCCGATCCGTGTCCGCTTCTCGGCGGACGAAAGCCCGAAGGCATACCTTTCCCGCGTCTATGACAGCTATTACCGGATGCAGCAGAACGACTGCGTCGATTTTTCCGAGCTTGCGGCGACGTACGGGATCCGCGAGAACCTCTCCTTCGTATACCATGCGGATCTTCTGAACGACATTGCGATCGGCGGGAAGACCGCGCCGGTCGAGCTTTTGAATACGAACGATCCGATCTGCGATCTGGAATTCACGGTCCGCAAGCGTCAAAACGGCTACGCGGTGATCGCAAAGTACCGCCGGTCTCTGTACACGGAGGACTATATCCGAAGCTTTACCGATACGTTTCAGACCGTCGCGGCGCAGATGTGCACCGCGGACCGCATCGGCGCGATCGATCCCGTTTCCGCGGCGAACCGTGCGCGTATCGACGCCTTCAACCGCACGGAAAGGGAATACGACACGACGCATACGGTCGTCGATCTGTTCCGGATGCAGGCGCGCAAAACGCCTGATGCGGAGTGCCTTGTATATCTCGACAAGCGCTTCACCTATCGCGAGGTCGACGAGATCACCGAGCGCCTTGCGAAGCATCTTGTAAAGCGCGGCATAGGAAGGGGCAGCATCATCGGGATCATGATCCCACGGTGCGAATACATGCTGCTGTGCTCGATGGGGGTTCTGAAATCGGGCGCGGCATACCTCCCGATGGATCCCTCGTACCCAACGGAGCGGCTGAATCAGATGCTTTCGGATTCCGGCGCGTCGTTTCTGATCACGACGGAGGAGCTTTCGCCCCGCATCACGGACGACTTTGCCGGCGAACGGATGATGACCGATGCGATCCCAAAGCTTTTGGACGACGATACGGCGCTTGCAGCCCCGTCGCCCGAGGATCTGTTCATCGTTCTGTATACCTCCGGTTCGACCGGAAAGCCGAAGGGCGTTATGTTCCGCCATGCGAACACGATGGTCACCGTCGCCTGGGGACGCGAGTTCTTCGGCTTCGGGGAAGGCAGCCGGTTCGGGGTCTATGCCAGCTTCGGCTTCGACGCCAATGTTTTCGATACCTATCCCATTATCACCTCCGGCGCGGCGCTGTACATCATTCCGGACGAGCTGCGGCTCGATCTCTTTGCGCTGCAGCGCTATTTCAACGAGAACGGAATCACGAATTCCATCATGACCACGCAGGTCGGCACGCAGTTTTTGCGCATGCAGGGCACAAAGACGCTCCGCACGCTTTCGGTTGCGGGGGAAAAGCTTGTGCCGATCGACCCGCCGAAGGACTTTCAGCTGTATAATCTGTACGGGCCGACGGAGGGCTCGGTGCTGGTCACCGCATTCCCCGTGGACCGGCCGTACGAGGACATCCCGATCGGACATGCGGTCGACAACGTCAAGCTGTATGTCGTGGACGGTTCCGGCCGTCTTGTGCCGCCCGGCGCGAAGGGTGAGCTGTGGATCACCGGCCCGCACGTGACGGCGGGATACCTGAACGATCCCGAAAAGACCGAAAAGGCGTATGTCAATAATCCGTTCTGCACGGCGCCGGGCTATGAGCGCGCCTATCGCACCGGCGATCGTGTGCGCTTCCTCATGGACGGCAATCTGCAGTTCGTGGGCCGCGGCGACAGTCAGGTCAAGATTCGCGGCTTCCGCGTGGAGCTCAAGGAGGTCGAGGAGGTCATCCGCCGCTTCGACGGGATCAAGGACGCGACGGTCGCGGACTTTACGGAGCCGTCCGGCGGCAAATTCATCGCGGCGTACGTCGTCGCCGACGAGCCGGTCGACGTCGCGGCGCTGAACGCGTTTATCCGGTCCGAAAAACCGGACTACATGGTCCCGGCGGTGACGATGCAGATCGAACGCATCCCGCTGAACCAGAACCAGAAGGTCAATAAGAAAGCGCTGCCCTATCCCGAGCGGCAGCAGAAGCAGGAAACGCCGCCCGAGAACGAAACGCAGCAGAAGGTTTTCGATCTTGCGGCGGAAGCGATCGGGCATTCGGGGTTCGGGATCGATACGAACCTTCTGGACGCGGGTCTGACCTCGGTCGGCGTGCTGAAGCTGAACGTGGCTTTGAGCGAAGCGTTCGGCGTCAACATGCGGATCTCGGAGCTAAGGCAATACGAAACGATTCGCAAGCTTGCGGCGGTCCTCGCGCCCTCGGCGGATCAGGAACGGACGACCGAAACGCCGCAGGAAGCGCAGCCCGGCGAAACGGAGACCTGTCCGCTGTCGAGCGTACAGCAGGGCGTCTATGTGGAATGCCTTGCAAGTCCGAACTCGACCGCATACAACATCCCGCTGCTTCTGAAGCTCGACCCCTCGGTCGATGCCGACCGCCTCAAAGCAGCGCTGACTGCGGCGATCGACGCGCATCCGTATCTCAAGATGCAGCTCGTCGTTTCCGGATCCGGCAAGGTCATGGCCGAGCGGCACGATACGGATCCGATCGAGATCGCGATCCTCGACCGATCGGACCTGCATCTCGGCTTTTCCGAGCTCGTCCGCCCGTTCCGCCTGACGGACGCGCCGCTCGTGCGCGCCGCGCTGATCCGGGACGGCGCGAGCCTGTATCTGTTCTTCGACGCGCATCATCTGGTCTTTGACGGAGAATCGCTCATCGTGCTCCTGCGCGATCTTGAGCTCGCCTACGGCGGCGGCACGCCGAAAGCGGAACGCTTTACCGGTTTTGAATATGCGCTGGAGGAAGAAGCGCTTCGCAGGGGACCGGCATACGCGGAGGCGAAGGCTTACTATACCGCCCTGCTCGACGGACTGGACGCCGATTGCCTGCCCGTGCGCGACAAGAATGATGCGGTCGCCGACGTCGGGCTTTTGTCGCATCGCGTCGCCGTAGACCGCGCCGCCGCGGAGCGGTTCCTGAAGAACGCGCGGACCACTGCAAACGCGCTCTGGAACGCGGCGTTCGGCTTCACGCTTGCAAAGTTCCTCGCCCGCAGCGATTGCGTCTATACCACCGTCTACAACGGCAGGAACGACGCGCGGCTGATGGATTCCATCGGCATGTTCGTGCACACGCTTCCGGTCGTCTGCGATCTGAAAAAGGACGAGACCGGCAGTGCGTTCGTTTCGCGCATCGGCAGGCAGCTCAATGACAGCATGGCGCACGATATCTATTCGTTCGCGGAGATCTCCCGCGCGTTCGACGTCAAGGCAAACATCCTGTTCGTCTATGAAGGCGCGATCGGCGGGTCCTTTACCGTCGGCGGAAGTCCTGCGGAGCAGATCGCGCTCCAGCCGGACGACCGAAAGGCGCCGCTGACCTTCTTTGTGTTCGACACGGAGGAGGGCTTTAGGATCGATTGCGAATACGAGACGGAGCACTATGAAGAATGGGACGTCCGCTCCCTGCTCGAGAGCCTGGAGCAGGCGCTCAAAGCGCTGTTAAGAGATGAACCGCTTGACGCGATCTCGCTGCTGACGGAAGACGGGAGGGAACAGCTTGTGGCGTTCAACCGTACCGAGAAGGAGATCGAGGACGCCGATATCGCGACACAGTTCAGACGGATCGCCGCGCGGTATCCGGACCGCACCGCACTGATCTGCGGCGACGTTCGCATGTGCTATCGCGCGGTCGACGATCTGTCCGACCGGATCGCGGCATACGCAAGGCGCCTCGGGATCGGACCGGAGGACGTCGTATCCATCCTGATCCCGCGCAGCGAATACATGGCGGTGACCGCGCTCGGCGCGCTGAAGGCGGGCGCGGCGTATCAGCCGCTCGACCCGGGCTATCCCACCGAACGTCTGCAGTACATGATCGGCGACGCGAATGCGAAGCTGCTGATCACGGACGAGACGCTTCTGGACCTGCTGCCGGATTACAAGGGTCCCGTGCTGCTTCTGAAGGATATCGCATCGCTTCCGGAGAGCGGCGCGGTCGAGTCCGGTTTAAGCCCCGACAACCTGTTCATCCTGCTCTATACCAGCGGCACCACAGGCAAGCCGAAGGGCGTGATGCTGACGCATAATAATCTCGTCAACTTCTGCGATTGGTACCGGACGTACTATGAACTGACGCCCGAATCGGTCGTCGCCGCGTACGCCAGCTTCGGCTTCGACGCGAACATGATGGACATGTACCCGGCGCTCACGACCGGCGCGGCAGTATGCATCGTGCCGGAGGACCTTCGGATCGATCTGCCGCTGCTGAACGAATACTATCAAAAGAACGGCGTGACGCACGTCTTTATGACGACGCAGATGGGTCGTCTGTTCGCCTCGCAGATTCAGGACGCAAAGCTTCGGCATCTGTCCGTCGGCGGCGAAAAACTCGTACCGCTGCAGCCGCCGAAGGGCTACACGCTCACCAACGGCTACGGACCGACCGAGTGCACGATCTTTTCCACGACACAGCCGGTCGACCGGCTCTACGACCGCATTCCGATCGGATCGCCGCTGTCAAACTACAAGCTTTACGTTACGGACAGCTTCGGTCACGAGATGCCGGTAGGCGCGATGGGCGAGCTCTGGATCGCAGGACGCGGCGTCGGACGCGGATACCTGAATCTTCCGGAACGGACCGCAGCGGTGTTCACGAAGAATCCGTTCTGCAGCAGTCCCGGCTTTGACCGCGTGTTCCGCACCGGCGACATCGTACGGCGTCTCAACGACGGCAGGATCGACTTCATCGGCCGCAACGACGGTCAGGTCAAGATCCGCGGCTTCCGCATCGAGCTTGCCGAGGTCGAGGGCGTCATACGCGACTATCCCGGCATTCGCGACGTTACCGTGCAGGCGTTCGAGGACGAGGCGTTCGGCGGAAAATATATCGCCGCCTACATCGTTTCGGACGCGGCGGTGGACTTCGGAAAGCTCAGCGATTTTATCCGCAGCAAAAAGCCCTCGTACATGATCCCGGCGGCGTTCATGCAGCTCGACGCGATCCCGTTGAATCAGAATCAGAAGGTCAACAAGCGCGCGCTGCCGAAGCCGAAACGGCGCGAGGAGACCGGCGTCTTCGTGGAGCCGGCGACGCCGCTCGAACGCGAGATCTGCGAGAAATACGCGTCGATCCTCGGGCTTGATCGGGTCAGCGCGACGGACAGTTTCTTCGACATCGGCGGCAGCTCGATCAGCGTGGCGGAGATCGTCATGTTCGCCATGAACAAGGGCTATCCGATCGTCTATAAGGATGTGTTTGCAAACCCGTCCGCCCGCGAGCTCGCCCGCGTGATCGTCGGTCAGGGAAAGGACGAGAAATCCAGGGCGGCAGCGGACTTCGACTATACCGCGATCAACGAGCTGATCAAGGTCAATACCATGGACCGTGTGGACGAGATCTCCGCGCATCCGCTCGGAAACGTCATCCTCACCGGCGCGACGGGCTTCCTCGGCATCCACGTGCTGTACGCATATCTCAAAAACACGGACGGAAAGATCACCTGCCTCATCCGCCGCGGCCGCTACGAAACGGCGGAAAAGCGCATGAAGACGATGCTGATGTACTACTTCGGCGAGATGATGCCGGAGCTGTTCGGCAAGCGCATCTTCTGTGTGGACGGCGATATCACCGTGCCGGAGAGCCTCACCGCGCTCGAAACGGCGGACGCCGACGCCGTCATCAACTGCGCAGCCTGCGTCAAGCACTTCGCAAAGGACGATATCCTCGACCGGATCAATGTGCACGGCGTCGAAAACCTGATCGATTTCTGTGTGCGCAGCAAAAAGCGTCTCGTGCAGATCTCCACGATCAGCGTCGGCGGCGAGATCGGCACAAAGAACCTGCAAAAGCTTCGGGAGGATATGCTCTACTTCGGACAGAACGTCGACAACGATTACGTCCGCACCAAGTTCCTCGCCGAGCGCGCGATCCTGAACGCGCGCGTGAACCGCGGACTCGACGCGGTGATCCTGCGCGTGGGCAACCTGATGGGACGGCATACGGACGGCGAGTTCCAGATCAACTTCGAGACGAACGCCTTCATGCGTTCGCTTTGGGCGTACATCCAGCTTAAACAGGTTCCGGTCACGATCCTCGAGCAGCCCGCGGAGTTCTCTCCCATCGATTCCGTTGCGAACGCCGTCCTGACGCTCGCCGGCGCGGACAGCCGCTTCAGCATCTTCCACGTGAACAACAATCATTCGGTCACGATGGCGGACCTGATGGCGGTCGTACGGCAGCACGGCTTTGACGTCAGGACCGTTTCGGAGGCGGAATTCAGGAACACGCTCAGCGAGGCTACGAAGCACGAGGAGGAGAGCCGGACCGTGCTCTCGCTGGTCGCCTATTCCAACAAGGAGGGCGATGACCTTGCGCTGGTCGAAGCCGACCATCGCTTCACGGTCAACGCGCTTTTCCGGCTCGGCTTCAAGTGGCCGATCATCGATGACAGCTATCTCGAACGCGTGATCCAGTCTCTTGATTCCTTCGGCTTCTTTACGGAGACGGTATGATCGTCCGATCGAACTGCGCTCCCGACGGCATCGCCGGGAGCGCTTCCTTGTTTCGGGCGGCTATGCGCCGCAGACGATCCGGCGGGGGACGAGTTCTTCCGCACGGGCGAGAAGGGCGTCCATGCGAAAAAAACTTCCGGCGGGTTCCAGACTTTCAGACGCTCGGTGACGCCTTCCGACGGCGCTGTTCGGGGGACCGCGGATTCGATCTGCTCCCTTGCCGTGCGGTCGATCTCTGAAAAGGCATAAAACCGTTTCCCCGGGCAAAGCCGGAGACTGACGGCGCCGGTCCGGCTTCAAGGGGGGTGCTCTGAACGCGCGGATACTTCCGGACAAACAGAATGGGAAAAGTGCAAAGCGGGACAGGAAAATGTGCGAAACCGTATCCTGCGGATCCCGGAAAGACAGTACAAATGAAAAAAGCTATTATTGCAGCAAACGAAAAAAGCGGGACCGGAATACGCCGGGCTGCCGCCGTACCCTGCGGCATAAAGTCTGATTTCGGGTCTCAGCTGAATATGAAAAGGGATACGATCGTCGCCGAAACGGGTTCGCATTTTTCTGGATTTTAGGGAAAGGACGGCTGTTTATTTGGACATTCTTTGGACATGCTTTGCTATAATAAAATGTTGAAAAATATATTTTTGCATGTTGCCGGTCCGAACGATTGACGGCGGCAAGGAAACAATTCAATTGACAGGAGGAAAAAACAATGTTCTCATTCAAAGGACCCGGATTGAAAATCTTCGCGGCGATCCTTGCCGTGATCGTGCTCGGCGTCGGCGTTTATTTCACGTTCTTCCGGTCGAAGGGCTATGAAAAGACCGAAGCGACCATCGTTTCCATCGAAAACGACCCGGATTACATCCCCGATCCGGACACCGAAAACGACGCCGGACGGATCGTGACCGTGAAGTACACGGTCGACGGCAAGGAATATACGGCGCAGCTCGATTCCGACAGCCCGTCTTACGAGGTGGGGAAGACGGTTCATATTCAGTATGATCCGCAGAACCCCGCAAAGATCACGTCCTCGAAGGGCTTCGGCATCTATTTCATGATCGCGGGCGCGGTCATCCTGCTTCTGGTGGTCGGACTGACGGTCAAAAAGAAGCTCGACGTCAAGAAGCTCAAGGAAACGCAGGGCGAGACCGTCTATGCGCCGTCCGAGCAGGGCGAGGAGCGCGAGCTGTACTTCTTGACCGACCTCGGCACGCCGAAGTACGGTCATCGCATCGAGGACAAGGACCGCAACGTCCTCTACGAGGCGAAGATGACGAAGTTCACGCTGGCGGGTCCGTTCGGCTTCGACTTCATCGACTATGAGCACGGCACGACCAGGGCGCACCTCGTCGGACATCAGGAGGAGACCGACTGGAATTCCTTCCTGCTCGACAACCACTACACCTTCTCGCTGGACGGCGAGGACATCTGGAAGCATCTGAAGCGGAACGGCGTCAAGGTGGAATCCCGCTTTGCGCAGGGCAAGGTCCTGTTCCCGTCCTACACGGTTTCGAGAGACGGCGCGGAGATCGGCTATATCGAGGCTTCGAGCCAGTACGTCCATGAGGAGGACGCGGAGGAGCATACGGTCGCGAACAAGGTCCCGGTTGCGGGATTCTATCGCATCTTCACGAGTGAAAAGAACCTCGACCTGCTGTTCGTCGTCGCGCTTGCATTCGCGCGCAGCGGCGCTACGGACGACAAGGGCGGTTCCCGCAAGATCGTCTTCAACACCCTGAAGGGCTGAGATCCCGTAAATCGTACGGAACTTTCCGAAATACAGCAAAGACAAGGATCAGGAGGCATTATGGACAACAAACAAATCTACAGAAAGACGCTCGGATTCTCCCTGCGCCGCGTGCTCTGGGATATCATTTCGGTCGCGCTGCTTTTAGGCGCGGGAACGCTCGGCTATTTCCTCGGCGAAAAATACGCGCAAAACGGACCGATCGGTCTGCTGATCGGCGGCGTGATCGGCATCGTTGCGCTGGTCCTCATTACGCGGTTCATTTCGTATGCGCTGAAAGCCGGACAGATCGCCATGATGACCCGCGGCGTTTCCGAAGGCGAGCTGCCCGACGACGTTATCAAAGAGGGCAAGAAGGTCGTCAAGGAGCGCTTCGCGACCGTTGCGGCGTTCTTCGCGATCACCGGCGTGATCCGCGGGATCTTCAACCAGATCGGCCGCGGCGTCACGAAGCTCGGCGAAAGCATCGGCGGCGATACCGGCGGCGCGATCGGCGGCGCAGTGAGCTCCGTCATGCAGACGATCGTCAATTATCTTTGCGACTGCTGCCTCGGCTGGGTCTTCTACCGCAAGGAGGTCAAGCCCGCGCGGGCGGCGTGCGAAGGCGCGGTGCTGTTCTTCAAGCACGGCAAGACGTTTGCAAAGAACATGGGCCGCGTGTTCGGCATAGGCTTTGCTTCTCTGCTCGGGATCGGCGGCGTATCCGGCGTCATTTCGTACCTGATCCTGAAGGGGCAGACGTTCTATCAGCCGCTTGCGGCGTGGATGACGGAAAACCTTACCGATACGTCGAACTGGCTCGGTCAGATCCTCAGCAATCCCAAAACGCTGCCCATCGCTTTCGCGGCGCTCATCGGGATCATCGTGTGGGCGATCATCCACTCGGTATTTATCAAGCCGTTCGTGCTGGTCGGCGTGCTGAGAAACTACATCGAATCCGGCAAGAACGATATCCCGTCGGAGGAGAGCTTCCGGATGCTCGATTCCAAGTCTCCGAAGTTCCGCAAGCTCCATCAGCAGATGTAACGGACGCGGGTACGATCCGAGAGGTGTTTACCGTTATGAATAAAAGATCTGTCGCTGCAATCGTTCTTGCCGCCGTCGCGCTGTGCCTGTCGGTCGCGGGACTGATCGTTGCGCTGCTGCCGAAGCAGGCAGCGGGGGACGTGCAGTACGTCATGTATCTCGGTACGAACGATAAGGATACGAACGAGCCGGTGTTCACGCCGGACGAAGCCAAAACGAAAGCGGAGGAGATCCTGCTCAAGCATGTCGGCGGCTGGACGATCCAGGAGGCGAACGGCGGCTGGGCAGACGGAGAGATGCTCTATCGCGAATACACGATCGTGATCTATCTGAGCGACACGAGCGCGGAAGCCGTTCACGCCGCTGCGGACGACCTGATCGCGGCGTTTCATCAGAGCTCCGTTCTGATCCAGAAAAACGTGACCGCGACCGAGTTCTATTACGGCAGACCGTAAGCGGTCCGACCGAAGCATATCCGGCGCCGCGCGTTTTGCGGCGCCGGTATCCGGGTTTTCACGGACCGGAACGAATCATCAGATAACCCATAGCGGGAGAAAAAGGAGCAAAGCAATGACGATTCAAAAAACCCAAAATGAAAAGGCGCTGACGATCGCCCTTGAAGGGCGGCTGGATACCTTGACCGCGCCGGAGCTGGAGGCGGTGCTGAACGACGCGCTTGCGGACGCGGAGGAGCTGACCTTCGATTTTGAGAAGCTCGATTACATCTCCTCGGCAGGTCTTCGCGTGCTGCTTGCGGCGCAGAAGACGATGAACCGGCAGGGGACCATGAAGGTGATCCATACGAACGAAATGATCCGGGAGATCTTCGAGGTCACCGGTTTTTCGGACATTCTGACCGTCGAATGACCGTTGCCCGGAAAAGGATAAAAAGTATTCCATGAAGTGGCTGCGTCAACACATTACCGTCAAGAGCATAGCCGGCATCGTGCTGCTGCTGGTGCTGTTTTCCGTGGTCGTCGGCATCATCGGCTATCGGACCTTTACCGACGCGCTGCTGAATCAGTACGCAGAGGGCGCTTTTCTGACGGCGCAGACGGCTGCTGAGCTCGTTGACGCCGATCAAATAGACGAATACGCCCAAAGCGGCGGCGTTACCCCTGCATACACGGAGGTCTGGGATCGGCTGGACCGTTTGTGCAACACCTCCGGGTCCACCTTCATCTATGTGATCGTGCCCGACCGGTCGGATTATCGGCATATCACCTTTCTCTTTTCCACCATCGACCACGACAGTTCATATACAAAGTACGAGTTCGGCTTCGTGCGGGACACCACCAACGACGAGTACCGCGAGAAATATCGCGCGCTCTACGAGCTGGAAGCGGACCGGGAACTGGTGATCCGGGACAAGGGCAACATCGAGACCGATTCGCACATCACCGCCATGATCGGGCTTCCGGGGTCCGACGGCAGCGTGAAGGGGATCCTCTGCGTGCAGCGGCAGATGGACATCCTCGCCGGCGTACGCAGCACCTTCCTCAACAAGATCGCGCTTGCCGTCGTGACGCTGGTGCTGCTCGTGATCCTGGGACAGAGCTTATACCTGCATCGGGTGCTGCTGCATCCCGTCAACCTGATCACGGAGGAGGCGGCGCGGTTCTCCCGGGAGAATACGGCGTCCGTGCAGAAGCTGCAGAACGCCATCCGCAACAAGGACGAGATCGGGCAGCTGGCAAAGTCCATCGACACGATGGAGGAACAGATCGAGACCTACATCTCGGATATCACGCAGATCACCGCCGAGCGGGAACGCATCAGCACGGAGCTGTCTCTCGCGACCCGCATTCAGGCGGCGTTCATCCCGCATCTGTTCCCGCCTTTCCCCGACCGACCGGAGTTCGCGCTTTACGCGTCCATGGATCCCGCCAAGGAAGTGGGCGGCGATTTCTTCGATTTCTTCCTGATCGACGAGGACCATCTGGGACTGGTCATCGCCGACGTGTCCGGAAAGGGCGTGCCGGCGGCGCTGTTCATGATGGCCTCCAAGATCATCCTGCAGAGCTGCGCCATGCTGGGGCACGGCCCGGCGGCGACCCTGACCAAGACCAACGAGGCGATCTGCTCCAACAACCAGGAACAGATGTTCGTCACCGTATGGCTGGGGATCTTAGAGATCTCCACCGGCAGGCTCACTGCGGCAAACGCGGGGCACGAATACCCGGTGATCAAGGAGCCGGACGGCGACTTTGCCCTGCTGAAGGATAAGCACGGTCTTGTGATCGGCGGCATGAGCGGCGTCCGGTATCGGGAGTATGAGGTACAGCTGACGCCGGGAGCAAAGATCTTCGTCTATACGGACGGCGTGCCCGAAGCGAGCAACGCGGAAAACGAGCTCTTCGGTTCCGAACGCATGGTCGCCGCGCTGAACGACGCCAAGGACGAAGCGCCGGAGGCGATCCTGCGCAGCGTGCGCCGGGCGGTGGACGGCTTTGTGCAGGAGGCGGAGCAGTTCGACGACCTCACCATGCTCTGTCTTGAATATAAGGGTCCAAAGGCGGCGGCGCCCGTGAAGGAGCTGACCGTGGAAGCCACGGTCGAAAACATCTCCGCTGTGGCCGGGTTCGTCGAAGCGGAGCTGGACGCGGTCGACTGCCCGCCGAAGGCCAAGATGCAGATCGGCGTGGCGATCGACGAGATCATGGCGAACATCGCCCAATACGCCTACGCGCCGGGGACCGGTCCAGTAACCGTTCGGTTCGGATACGAGCAGGCGTCAAAAACGGCGACCCTGACCTTCCTGGACAAGGGCATGCCCTATAACCCTCTGGAAAAGAAAGACCCGGACGTGACCCTTTCCGCAGAGGACAGACCGATCGGAGGGCTGGGCATCTTTCTGGTGAAGAAGACCATGGACAGCATGGACTATGCATACAAGTTCGGACAAAACGTCCTGACGATACAGAAAAAGCTATAAAAGGAGATTCCGAAAATGAAGAAATTACTGACTGTTTTACTGATCGCCCTGCTGATCCTCAGCGCTGCGGCCTGCACTAAGAAGAATGAATCCGACGCTCCGGCGTCTTCCTCGGTCGATCCGACCCAGTGGAAGACTCTGGGCGACGTCTGGGAGTATGAATTCTGGGGCTCCGTCGTCGAGGAAGGCACGTATATCCGGGCCTTCAAAGCGGAAGACGGATACTACCGCGTGGAGGCGGACGTCACGGAGGACGTGACGGAGAAGCTGGACGCCATCGACTTTTTCGACAAGACAGGGGAGGAGCAGGAAAAAGCGCTGATGAAGGATCTGCCCATCAAAACGATCATCAACCTTTCCGAGGTCCTGCTTTCTCAGAGCGATCTCGACACATTGGCGGGCAAGACCGGTCAGGAGCTTTTGGATATGGGCTTCGTGCCGCAGGGCAGCAAGGGCTTCAGCACGCAGGAGCAGCTCTCCTGGGCAACTTTGGAGAAGGGACCGTTCGTATATGAGGTTACCTTCCAGGAATACGTGGACGTCGACGACGATCCCAACGTGGCGGCGGTCATCCGGCCGCTGACCGTGAAGAGCGTGACCTTTTCCGGCGTTTCCCAGTACGCGACGGAAAAAGCGTTCGATATCAACGGCGGCAAATCGCTGGCGGACTATGAAGCAATGTTCAACGGGGACTGATCCAAAATCTTAAACCATACCGTCGGCAGTGCGCTGCGGGCGGGGGACGGAAAGCGACATGAAGATAACGAAAGCGAAAAGAACAGGACTGCTGATCCTTGCCGCCGTGCTGGCGGTCTGCTGGATCGGCTGCAATCGGGGGAGCCGGCAGGAGACGGCTGCGTCAGCCACTTCTTCCGCGTCTCCGACCGTTCCGGAACAGTCCCCGTCGGCAAAGGCGGAACCGACCTCCGTTCCGGAACCTGCCGTCACGGCGGAACCGGCGGGACCGGATTACGGCGATCCCGGCTCGTGGGCGTACTTTGCCGAGGGCGAGGACAAGGACGCGGACGTGTTCCTCATCTGCCCGTTGGTGGACACCCGGAGCGAGCGGAATGCTTACGATCTCAACGACAAGCTCAAGGAACGATTTGTCAACGCTCTGGATATGGAGAAAGGTATCTACGAGGATGTGGGGAGGCTCTATTCCCCCTTCTACCGGCAGATGTCCATGAACGCTTATCGGCTGCCCGAGCCCGAACGCGAAATGACCAGGGCGGTGGCATATGCCGATATTTCCGCCGCATTCCGCTGGTATCTCGATCATGAGAACAACGGCAGACCGCTGATCCTTGCCGGCTTTTCCCAGGGCGCCGAGATGTGTCTCGAGCTTATGAAGGAGTTCTTCGGGGATACGCCGGAGGGCGGCGCTTTGCGGGAGCGGCTGATCACCGTTTACGCCATCGGTTGGCGTGTGACGGAGGAGGATACCCGCGCCTATCCGCAGATCGTGCCCGCGCAGGGAGAAAAGGATCTCGGCACGGTGGTGAGCTTCGACTGCGAGGACGGTTCTCTTCAGGAGACCATCATCATTCCGGCAGGCGTCAGGACCCTGTCCGTCAATCCGCTGAACTGGAGGACGGACGGCACCCCGGCGGATTGCTCTTTGAATCTCGGCGCGGTCATGAGCACGGGCGCGGAGCCCGTTCCCGGTCTGTGCGGCGCATACATCGGCGACCGGGGAGAGCTCGTGGTGACGGACGTGGAGGCGGGGGACTATCCTCCGGGACTGGATCTGTTCCCGACAGGCGCATACCACGTCTATGATTATCTGTTCTTCTTTACAAACCTGAAACAGAACATCGCCGATCGCGCAGCCGCCTATTTCGAGGCGCAGCGCGGCGCATGTCTGGGACAGCTTTTGCAGGACCTTTTGACGGCACGCGAAACGCCGAACGCCGATGACGCGCAAAGGATCGATGCGGATCTTGCCGCGGTCAAAGCGGCCGCCGAGGCGGATTATCCCGTGGCAAAGGCGATCGCGGATCACTGGCGGCAGGTGTACCTCGATCCGGCGTATACCCTATGCTGCCACGGCGAAGGAAAGCTGGCGCCGGAGCTTGACGGCGCAGGCATTCCCGACGAACGCACGCACGCGTTCGTGGTCCTGGGCTATGAGCTTCAGAACGGGGAGATGACGGACGAGCTCAGGGGACGCTGCGAAGCGGCGGCCGCGGCAGCCAGATCCTTCCCGAATACGATCCTCGTCTGCTCCGGCGGCGCGACCGGACCCAACAATCCGGACGGGCATACCGAAGCAGGGCTTATGAAGCAGTATCTTACGGAGGTATGCGGCATCGACGCCGACCGGATCTTTACGGACGAGCGGGCGTTGACCACGGCGGAGAACGCCGTCAACACCTTCGCCATTCTGAAGGAGCAGGGGGTCGAGACCATGACCATCG
Organism: uncultured Clostridia bacterium; assembly: GCA_947166925.1. Taxonomy (GTDB): domain Bacteria; phylum Bacillota; class Clostridia; order Christensenellales; family CAG-138; genus UBA3792. The sequence goes on from CAMVGD010000001.1 coordinate 88,374, forward strand.
TGACCTCCTCCTACCATCAGCGGTGGGGGCAGGCTTTGTACAACGCACTGGCGGCGATCTATGAGCAGCAGTACGGCTACCATGCCCGGCTGATCGGCAACTATTGCTTCGACACCGAGCCTTCCGTGGACGCCTTTTTGCACGACGACTGGTTCGCCGTCTATCAGCTGGGAGAGATCCTGAACCTCCCCGGCGAGCAGATGAACCGGTTCCGCGACGTATACGCCCTTCTCGGACAGTGATCCGCTTTCCGCAGGATCGCACAGAACAGACACGACCATCAGTTCACAAAGGAGACCGAACCCATGGCAGAAGAAAAACGATTCACCAAAGCCACATGGCAGATCATGGAGCAGCTTTTGGAGGTGGACAGCCTCGACGACGCGCTCTCCGGCAGTCTGGAAATCATTGTCAAGACGCTGAACAGCGAAGCAGGAGCGATCTGGCTTCTGGATACCAAGACGGATCGGCTGACCCCGATGTTCCACATCGGTCCGGCGGACATTTCCAACATCACGGTGGAAAACGGGCTCGGCATCGAGGGTGTCGTCACCAAGACCGGCAAGTCCGTGATCGTGGAGGATGCAGTGAACGATTCGCGCTTCGAGGGCTCCGTGTTCGACGACAACGGGCTCGTCACCAAGACGATGATCTGCGTGCCGCTGAATAACCTCCACGACGTGATCGGCTGCGTGCAGATCGTCAACAAGAAGGACGGCAGTCTGTACGACGCCGAGGAGCTGAAGCTGTGCGAGCGGATGGCGTCGCTGGCCGCGATCACGATCGACGAAAAGGGACTGATCGTCGATCTCGGCGAGCAGAAAGAGATCCTGGCGACGCTTCGGAACGTCACGAAGGAGTTCCCCTCCGGCGACGGCGTGCTGCGCGTTTTAAAGGGGATCAATCTCGACATCTACAAGAACGAGTTCGTCGTCGTTCTCGGCGAATCCGGCTGCGGCAAGTCCACCATGATGAACATCGTCGGCGGCATGGACTTTCTGACCGACGGCACGCTAACGGTCGAGGGGAAGGATTTTTCGCATCCGTCCGACGCCGAGCTGACGAAGTACCGCCGCGAGTATATCGGCTTCATCTTCCAGTCCTATAACCTGATGCCGAACCTCACCGCGCTCGAAAACGTGCAGTTTATCGCGGAGCTTGTGAAGGATCCCATGGACGCGGCGGACGCGATCGCGAAGGTCGGACTTTCCGAACGCGCCAACAACTATCCCGGTCAGATGTCCGGCGGTCAGCAGCAGCGCGTGTCCATTGCGCGCGCGATCGTGAAAAAGCCGAAGCTGATCCTTGCCGACGAGCCGACGGCGGCGCTCGACTATACGACGAGCATCGAGGTACTGTCTGTCGTGGAGGATATCGTGCGCAAGCAGGGCGCGACAGTCATGATGGTCACGCACAACCCCGAGATCGCCAAGATGGCGGACCGCGTGGTCAAGGTGCGCAACGGCAAGATCGCAAGCATCAAAAAGAATCTGCATCCCGTTCACGCGGAAGAACTGGTTTGGTGATCTGTCTTGAAAAAAACGCAGCTGAAAGACGCATTACGCAATATATGGAAGCAGAAGGTCTCCTTTCTGTCGATCATTGTGATCGCGCTTTTGGGCGTGACCACCTTTTTGGGTATCGGATATTCGGCGGCGGCATTGCGGAAGAACGCATCGACGGCATATAACCGGCAGAACTACCGCGATATCGAAGTCATCTCCACGCGCCTATTAACGTCGGAGGACCTGGACTGCATCCGCGCGCTTGACGGTGTGAAGGACGTTGAGCCGGTCTGGCAGACCGCCGCGAACGCTTACATCGGCAGCGAAAAGCAGGTCATCAACATCATCACCGCAACGGAGCGGATCAATCTCGTATCGATGATCGAGGGGCGCATGCCGAAAGACGCTTCGGAATGCGCGATCGAACAAAGCGTCGCAGAGGAAGCCGGGTGGAAGGTCGGCGACGAGATCGAATGGGCGGAAATGACCGACGTTACCGGACAGTTTTTTCTCGGCGCGGATCCGTTTACGATCGTCGGTGTCGTTGCGCATCCCGATCACGCAAGCAAAACCGTGCCGGAGACGCCCTATATGATCGTCAGCCCGGATCGGTTCGATCGGATAGCCATGGAAAACTGCTGCATGAAGGCGGAGATCGTCGTTGAGAAGGCGGCGGACGTCAACCGGTTTACCAAGGCATACGATGAGACCGCAGCGACGGTTTTGCAAAAGATCGAGGAGATCTCCGCGGAACGGATCGCGATCCGCGACGCACAGCTCAAAGAACAGGCGCTGCAGCTGATCGAGCAGGCGGAAACGGCGCTTGCGGAAAACAGAGAGCAGCTGACGACGGGAACCCAGGCAAGGGATACCCTGCTCGGCATAATCGTGCAGGCGGAGCAGATCGCAGGCGGCATAGACGGAATGAACGCCGCCGTCGCTTCTCTGCGGGAGTTCAGGCAGAAGATCGAAGCAGAGACGTCCGAGCTGAACGACGCCGAAGCGATGCTTGCGCAGACGGAAGCGATGATCAAAGAATTGCGCGATCAGCTGGACAACATGGAACCCGGCCGCTGGTTCATCTTTGACGGGCACGGCAACGCAAGCTTTGTACAGCTGATCATCGGCAGCGGAAACCTCGAGAGCCTCGAAATGACCTTCTCTCTGCTGTTCGTTCTGGTCGGCGCGCTCGTGATCTACGCCACGATCAGCAAGATGATCGACGAGCAGCGCACGCTGGTCGGGACCACCAAGGCGCTCGGCTTCTTCAATCGGGAGATCTTTGCAAAGTACCTGCTGTTCGGACTGTCCGCAACGGTGCTCGGCACGCTGTTCGGCGTCCTGCTTGCGCGGTTCGTCCTTGAACCGTTCATTCTGAAAGGGTACGGCGCGTACTACACCTATGATACCACGGCGCCGACGGTGACGGTCGGACCGACGCTGATCGTGCTGCTTGCGGGGATCGTCCTTGCCGTCGGCGCGATCACGTTCGCCTGCTACCGGCTGATGCGCACGCCTGCGATCCGGCTGATGCAGCAGGCGGTCCCCAAGGGCAAAAAGGGAAGCGCAAAAGGCGGAAAGCGGCTTCTGTCGCTGTATTCGCGCCTGATCCTTCTGAACATCCGCACCGACCTTCGGCGCGTGATCGTGACGATCGTAAGCGCGGCGGGCTGCTGCGCGCTGATCGTGATCGGCTTTACACTGAAGGCAGCGGTGAACGGCGCGGTCAAAAACCAGTATTCTTCCGTCGTGCATTACGACGCGAAGGTGCAGTATGCATACGGCGAGGAGATCGAAGCGGAGCTTAAAAAGTCCGGCGCGGAATGCGTGCCGCTGTACGACGTATTCATCACCTATCGGATTAAGGACAATCAGGTGGGAGAGCTGCTCTGCGGCGATATTGAAGCCATCGAATCCATGTACCGCCTGAACGACTGGCGCACCAAGGACCCGATCGAACCGACCGACGAGGGCATTCTGATCCAGCGGCGTCTGGCGGAGATCGATAAGCTGGACGTCGGAAGCGAGTTTCAGATCACTGTAGGTGGCGCGAAAACGGCGAAGGTCCGTGTGGCGGGCATCTTTGAAAACTACATCGGTCGCTCCATGGTGATGAGCAGCGGGTATTACGCGTCGCTGTTTGGCCAGGAACCGACGCCCAATTCCTACCTGATCCGCCTGAACGACGCGGACGAGGAGGCGCTGCGTACGCGGCTCAAAATGACTTCGGGCTTTACGAGCTACACGCCGGCGTCGTCGGACCGGGCCATGTTCGACTCCGCGACCTCGGTCGTCAACAGCATCGTCGTGCTGTTCATCGTCCTGGCGGCGATCATGGCGGGCGTGGTGCTGACCAATCTGACGAACATCTATGTCATGCAGAAGAAGCGCGAGCTCGTTGTCATGCGCATCAACGGCTTTACGGTCAAAGAGGTCATCGGATACTGCACGCGGGAAACGATCCTGACGACGATCGCGGGCATCGTTCTGGGCATCGCGCTCGGCTCCGGGATCGCCTATCGCATCGTGCGTGCGATGGAACAGGCGTTCATCCGGTTCGACCGCAGCGTCAGCCCGATCGCATGGCTGTACGGCGCGCTGATTACGGTGCTGTTCACGATCATCATCAATGTGATCGTTCTTCGGAAAGTTAAACACCTGAAGCTGACGGACGCCGCCTGACCGAACGGCACGGCGTTCGCAGAGGGGGAAAGCATATGAAGCAAACACAGATCAAAGATGCTTTGCGGAACATCCGAAAACTGCAGATCTCATTCTGGTCGATCGTCGTGATCGCCGCGCTCGGCGTGACGATCTTTCTCGGCGTCGACTACGCTGCGGCTGCGCTCCGAAAAAACGCCACCGTCTATTATCGGGATGCGGGATTCCGCGATGTTGAGATCATTTCCACCATGCTGCTTTCCGGAGAGGATATGGACGTCATCCGAAACACGGAGGGCGTGACGGACGTCGAGGGCGTTTATATGACCTCCGCCAAGGTGACGTCGAACGACATCCGTAAGGACGCGTATGTGATCTCCTTGACGGAACGGATCAACATTCCGTCCGTATATGAAGGGCGTCTGCCGGAAAAGGACGGCGAATGCGCCGTCGAACAGCGGCTGATGAACCAGATGGGGTGGAAGGTCGGCGATACGATCGCGGTCACGAGCGCCGAAGGCGCGACGCCGCAGTACCTGAAAGCCGATTCGTTTGTCATCTGCGGCGCGATCCTGCATCCGGATCACGCCTGCAACAGCATCCCCGAAACGCGTTACATTATCGTGACGCCCGGGGCGTTCGATGCGGAAGCGCTGGACGGCTGTTATATGAAGGCGGAGATCATGGCGGACCGCCCGATCGACATGAACCGTTACGAAGCCGAATACCGGAAGGCGACGGTTGTCGTGCGCGAACGGATGGAAGCGGCAGCCGGAACCTATGCGCCGCTTCGCGAGGCGTCGGTCAAGGCGCAGCTCGACGAGAACCGCCAGAAGCTCGACGACGCCGAAGCGGAGCTCGGGAACGGCCGTGCGGAGCTCGACGACGGCTGGAAGCAGCTTGCGGAGGGCGAACAACAATACGAAGACGGCGTAAAGCAGGCGGAGGACGCGCGGGCGCAGCTGGACGAGGCAAAGCAGAAGCTCGACGACGCCGAACAGCAGCTTCGGGACGGACGTGCGGAGCTGGACGCCGCAAAGGCGGAGCTTGAGGCGGGCAAGGCACAGCTTGATTCGGCGAAAAAGCAGCTTGATTCGGCAAACCGACAGCTCGTTTCCGGCTGGAACACGATCGAGGACGTCAAGACGCAGATCCGGAACAAGCTGCATGCCGGGCTTGACGACGTCATCGGCGAAGATTCCTCGCAATGGATCCACTGGGCGGATCCGCTGGAGGCGAACCCGAACAGCTCGGGCGTTTCCGCGAGCGATTTCCGGATCACGGATCAGTTGACGGTCAATTTCGGCGCATCGCTGTCCGGCAAGATCAATCAGCTTATGAACACGGTGCAGATCCCGGACCGCGTGCTGCGCAAAGCGTTTGAAAAGCTCGGCGGCGAGGGCGAATACGATCCCGAAGTCGCGCGCAAGCTCCTTGCCGACCGCATTGCGTCGCTTGCGGGCGAGTATCAGTCGCAGTACGACGCGCTCGCCGACGGATGCACCAAGTGGGACAACGGGCACGAGACCTATCTTTCGGGACTTCGGCAGTACCGCGACGGACTTGCAAAATACGAGAGTGCGCTTAAGCTGTATCAGGAGGGCGAGGCGCAGTACGCCGAGGGACTTGCGCAATATGAGGACGGACTTCGGCAGTACAACGACGGGGAAGCGCAGTATGCGCAGGGGCTCATCGACCTTGAAACCGGCCGTAAGGAGCTCGACGACGCCCGCGCAAAGCTCGAGGACGGCGAACGGCAATACGCGGACGGACTCACACGGTACAACGACGGAAGGGAAGCGCTTGAGAAGGCGCAGAAACGCATCGACGGGCTCGGTCCGTGCAAGTGGATCGTGACCGACTGCTTCGGGAACGTCGGTTTCGTGCAGGCCGGGACTGCCGCCGACAACCTGAAAAGCATGGAGATGACCTTTGCGCTCCTGTTCATTCTGGTAGGCGCGCTCGTCATCTATGCGACCGTCAGCAAGATGGTCGACGAACAGCGCAGGCAGATCGGGACAACGAAAGCGCTCGGCTTCTTCAACGGCGAGATTTTCACAAAGTATCTATTGTTCGGGATCTCGGCGACGCTGCTCGGCTGCGTGATCGGTCTGCTGATCGCACGGTTCGGGATCCAGAGATTCATCACGAACGGCTATAATCTCTATTTCGATTACAATCTTAAGAAACCCGCAATGGTCGCGCTTCCGACGGTGATCGTGTTCTTCGCAGGCGTTTTACTGGCGTTCTTTTCCATCTGGTTTGCCTGCGTGAAGCTGCTGCGCACACCGGCGATCAGACTGATGCAGCAGTCGGTTCCGAAGGGCAGGAACAAGGCGGCGTCCGGCAGAAAACCCACGCTGTCGCTGTATTCGCGCCTGATCCTTCTGAACATCCGGACGGATTTCCGCCGCGTGCTCGTCACCGTGATCAGCGTCGCGGGCTGCTGCGCGCTGGTTATCATCGGCGTTACGCTCCGGAACGCGGTCAGCAATTCGCTGGATCTGCAGCTCCATGAGGTCATCCGCTACGACGGCATGGCGTCGATCGATCCGGAAGCGAACGCCGACGCGGCGGACAGCGCCGCGCAGATCCTTGCGGACACGGGCGCAAAGGGCTGTCCCGTTCAGAAAAAGAACGTCACCGTGCACATCAAGGATCTCGACATGCTGGAGCTGTACGTCGGAGATCTTGCGGAGATCGGCAAAATGATCCTGCTCGCCGACGTTAAAACCGGCGACCCGATCCCGCCGACCGACGAAGGCATTCTGGTTTCGAGACGGTTTTCCGAAAACTATCAGGTCAGCGTCGGCGATCCGATCGAGATTTCCTTGAACGGTACGGAGACCGTGCAGACAACCGTCGCAGGCATCTTCAATGTTTACGTCGGCAGAACGATGTATATGAGCGACAATTGCTTCCGGAAGCTGTTCGGACGCGATCCGGAAACGAACGCGTTTCTGATCCGGCTCGACGGCGCGAAGCTCGATCCGCTGCTTGATCGGCTCAGTACAGTCGAGGGGTATGAGAGCTACGAGCGCTCCGATTCCTTCAAATCGCTGTTTGAAACGGCGACCAGCGTTATGAACATGGTCGTGCTGCTGTTCATCTTCATGGCGGCGGTCATGGCGGGCGTCGTGCTGATGAACCTGACCAACATCTATATCATGCAGAAGCTGCCGGAGCTGACGATCATGCGCATCAACGGCTTTACGGTCCGGGAGACCATCGGCTATGTCCTGCGCGAAACGGTCGTCACGACTGCGGCGGGCATTCTGCTCGGCGTCGGGCTCGGCACGGTCATCGGCTACAAGATCGTATGCTCGCTGGAGCAGAGCTTCGTGCAGTTCGACCGCCGTCCGTCCGTCGTCGCGTGGATCGTCGGCGCATTGATGACGATCGCATTCACGGTCATCGTCAACGCGATCGCGCTGAAGAAGGTCAAGAAGCTGAAGCTGACGGACGCCGCCTGACCGGATGTCACGGCGTTCGCAGAGAAAAAGGATACAAAGCAAGGCAGCGCAGGACTGAATGCCCTGCGGTGAACGCAAACGGACAAGGGGCGAAGCCTTTCGGCTTCGCCCCTTTTGCATGCGGATCGAAGGATCGGGATCGCGGGTCCTTTTCCCCGCTTTGCGATATGAGCCTTGCATAACGACTGCCGCCATGGAGATCAGAGAACGAGAACCCGCTGCAGGTCCGGACGACCGTTTACCGAAAACGATTTCGCGGGAAACGGGCATTTTTGTGCAGAAGCGGCGCCGGACGGGCGGAAATTCGGTCCGAAGGCGCCGTTTTCCGGTTTCCGCACGTTCTTCATCGCTGTCATCGTACAAAACCGGTTATGATGACCGGGAAACAGCTATTATTCCGGAGACAAGGCGGATCTGCTGCTTCCCGAGCCGCAGAGGATTTTGCCGGACGGCGTCCTTGCCGTCGGAAAGCCCACGATCGTGATCCAGCTCGCCGGAAGCGCCATGGACCTTTCCGCGGCGCAGGAAAAGGCGGACGCCGTACTCCTCGGCTGGTATCCGGGCGCAGGCGGCGGAAGGGCGGTGGCAAAGCTGCTGTTCGGAGAGGTCTCTCCCTCCGGAAAACTGCCGGTCACGTTCTGCCGCAACGAGGCGCTTTCCGAGATGCCGGACTTCACGGACTATGCCATGACCGGAAGGACGTACCGATACTACCGCGGCGAACCGCTCTATCCCTTCGGCTACGGATTGAGCTACGGCGCCTGCGAGGTGACCGCTCTTTCGGCGGATCGGGAAAAGGCTGCGGTCAGGATCGTCAACCGGGGACCGCGGGATACCGACGAGGTGCTTGAGCTGTATCTAAAGGACGAGCAGAGTCCTTACGCGACGCCTGAAAATGTCGGTATATATTGATTATCGTCCTGTTTTCCGGTATACTGTATTTTATCGGGTCGTCGGATCGGAACGCCGAAAACCGGAGCATGACAGAAGGGAGCGCAGGCATATGACCGTCAATTATAACACGTTTGCTGCGATCGCGCCGCTGCTGCTGCTTCTGATCGGACTGTCGGTCACGGTGATGATCGATCCGTATATCCGGCGGGAGCATCGGCGGGTCATGCTGATCATCGCGGCGCTGCTCGTGACGCTGATTGCACAGAATGTTCTGGACTTTTGGTTAGAGCAGGACAGCACGCAGCGCACGGCGAGGACGATCCTCGGCATCTACGGGTATTCCGTTCGTCCGGCGGTCCTTGTGCTGTTTATGTACCTGTTCGGTACAAAGCGCAGATTCTGGCCTTTCTGGACGCTGGTCGGCGTCAATGCGCTGATCTATTCGACGGCGCTGTTTTCCGGCATCAGCTTTTCCATGGATGAAACCAATCACTTCATTCGCGGACCGCTGGGCTACAGCTGTCATATCGTCAGCGGCATCTTGCTGTTCTGCCTGCTTTGGATTACGATCCGCGCGTTTCGCAAGATCAAAAGAGCGGAAATGTGGATCCCGCTTTTGAACGCGGTGCTGATCATTGCCTGCGTTCTGATGGATTCCGTATTCGCAACAAACCTGCGTTATCCGGTCACTTTTCTGACTGTCGGCATTGTGATCAGCACGGTGTTCTATTATATCTGGCTGCATCTGCAGTTCGTACGCGCGCATGAGCGCGATCTTATGGCAACGCAGCGCATCCGGATCATGATGACGCAGATCCAGCCGCACTTCCTGTTTAACGCGCTCAACACCATCCGCGCGCTGTACGCAAAGGATCCGCCCATGGGAGATCGCATCCTGGAAGATTTCAGCACATACCTCAGGCAGAATCTGGAAACGCTGAACCAGACCGAGCTGATTCCGATCAAAAAGGAATTGGAGCACACGCGGCTGTATGCGGAGATCGAAACGCTCCGTTTCCCGCAGATCCGTGTGGAGTACCGGATCGAGGACGATGCGTTTTCGATCCCCGCGCTGACGATCCAGCCGCTGGTGGAGAACGCGATCCGGCACGGCGTCCGAAGCTGCAAGGAAGGACTGGTGACCGTTTCCACCGCGCGCGAGGCGGGCGGGCACCGGATCACGATCGAGGACAACGGCGTCGGTTTCGACCCGACCCGGGAGGCGGGCGACGAGGAATCCCATATCGGAATTCAGAATGTCAGAGAACGCATCGAACAGATGTGCGGCGGAACGATGATCCTGAGAAGCGAGATCGGAAAGGGCACCGACGTCACGCTGCTCATCCCGGATGCGGCGGAGAAAGAAAAGGGGAGCAAACCGTGAAAGCAATCTGTGTAGACGACGAGCCGCTTGCGGTCGAGTATACGGTGCGACAATGCGAGAGCCTGCCGGAGATCGACGAGATCCGGGGGTTTACGGATGCGCAGTCCGCGCTGGACTGGCTTTCGGCACATTCCGCAGACCTTGCCATCCTCGATATCAATATGCCGGGGATCGACGGCATTGCGCTTGCCGCGCGGATCAAGGAGATGCATCCGCAAACGGCGATCCTGTTTTTGACCGCATACAAGGAATACGCCCTTGACGCGTATGCGGTGCATCCGACGGGCTATCTTCTGAAGCCGGTCTCTCTGGAGAAGCTTGCGGCGGAGGTGCGGTATCTCAATGCAGGGAAACGGTCCGAAGCGCCGGAACGGATCCGGATCAAGACCTTCGGATCCTTCGACGTGTTTGTGGAGGATCGGTTCGTCCATTTCAAGCTGGCAAAAAGCAAGGAGATTTTGGCGTATCTGGTGGACCGGCAGGGTTCCGGGGTCACGCGGGCGGAGCTCTTTGCCGCGATATGGGAGGATCGCCCGTACGACCGCGGCATGCAGAAGCAGCTTGACACGTACATCCGTTCGCTGCGGGATACCCTGCGCGAATACGGCGCGGAGGAGATCATGGAGATGAGCAAGGGGATCCTTCGCGTCAGACCGGAGACGTTCACCTGCGACGCATACCGGTTCCATGCGGGCGACAGCGAGGCGATCAACGCGTACCGCGGGGAATACATGAGCGCCTATTCCTGGGCGAGCATGACGGAAAGCATCCTGTCCGGAAAAGCGAATAAAACTGAGTCCAACTAAGAAAAGGAAGCCGCTTTTTTCAAATTTTTATGAGAAAAGCGGCCATTTCTTATTTCACACCGAGATAGCGGATGCACAGCATGGTGATGTCGTCGAACTGCTCGGCGCCGTTCGCGTGCACATCGATTGCCGCCTTGACGTCGGTGAGGATCTCTTCCGGCGTTTTGTCTGCGGAGGCTTCGAGACAATCGGCAAGCCGCTGTTCGCCGAACAGCTCATGCGCATTGTTTTCGGCTTCGGTGATGCCGTCGGTATAGAGGAACAGCCGGTCGCCCTTCTTGAGCGTCATGGTCTGTTCGCGGTAGGGAATGCCTTCCATACCGGCGAGCACGAAGCCGCCGCGGCGTTTGATGAACTCCGGCGTTCCGTCCGAGATCAGCACGGGCGGGTTGTGCCCCGCGCAGACAAACGTGAGCGCGCCGCTCGAAAGATCGAGCACGCCGATCCATGCGGTCACGAACATCTGCGCCGTGTTGTTGCTGCAAAGGCTGTCGTTCGCGACGGTGATCGCTTCGGAAAGCGTGGGATAATCGCGCACACAGTTCTGGATGGTGGTCTTGGAGGTCGCCATAAAGAGCGCTGCGGGGATGCCCTTGCCGGAAACGTCCGCGACGACGAAGGCGAGCCGATCCTTATCCACAAAGAATACGTCGTAAAAGTCGCCGCCGACCTCTTTTGCGGCGTCCATAGAAGCGGCGACCCCGATCTCCGGTCTGCCGGGATAGGTTTCCGTAATGGGCGGCAGCAGCGAATGCTGAATGACGGTCGCGACTTCAAGCTCCGTCTTGAGGCGCGAGCGCTCGAGCGTGATCTCCCGCTGACGTTCGATATAATTGATCATGGTGATCATCAGCGTAAAGCCGACGGCGTTGACAAGGATGAAGGGCAGGGCGATCGCCTTGACGATGTCGAGCCCCGCATGGGGATTCTCGGGCGTCCGGACGATGAGAAAAACGAGCGAAAGATGAAAGATCTCCATTAAGACGCCGGTCAGCAGCGCCCACCAGGGCTTTTTCAGCTTTTGATTGAATTTCCGTGCAAATATGCCGCACATGGTACCGATGCAGACCGTCGCAATGATGCAGGCATAGGTAACGAGCATCGTGGCGGAATCCCATGTGCCGGGATCGGTGATCTGGTATCCCTTACCGGTATGGAGAAAGACGTAAAAGAATCGGTGCGCCCCGGCAATCACACCCGCGATCAGACCGCCGAGCGGTCCGCCGGTGAAGCCTGCAAGCATCGGTCCGACGTCTCGGACGGAAATGACCGCGCCGTTGAGCTGCAGACCGGACATGGTTCCGTAGATGCCGAATACGCCGCCCAAAAGACCGGCGAACAGCGAATACTTCCAGTTCGATTTCGAACCGGAAAATTTCATCATCAACTCGCTGCCGCCGATAAACGCGGCGATCACGAGGATCACGGCGAGCGTGCCGATCATGTTGGTGAAAAAAGCCGTCAGATTTCCGTCCATGGAACAACCTCCGCAGATCCCTGAAAGATGATTTTATTGTAACAGCTTTGCGGAAAGAGGTCAACACGGGAACGAAAAAGATCGATGATCCATCGAACAATCCGCACGGAAATACGCACCTGAAAATGGTGAAGAATATTGATTATCGATTTGTTTTCTGATAAAATCAACTAAATATATGATACGTTTACGAGAATACATTACGATCAACAGGATCCGCAAACCATGAAACAGACAAAAGAAACGATTTCCAAACGCATTTTCAACAGTATGTTCAAAACCGGCACGCTGACGGCGTTTACGCTGGTCGGCGCGGGCGGAGCTTTTCCGATTGCGGACAGCACAGGCCGCTTCTTCGTCGAACCGGACGGATGCGCGCCCGTTTATCTGGGAAAGGATCCGAAGCGGTCGACCGCAGAAGAGCTCGGCGGGCTGTGCTCGAGCCGTTATGCATAAATCGCCGTGCGCAAAGGAGCGAAGCCAAACGGCTTTGAGCGCAGGGCAAAGACTTTCTTTGGCGGCACCGCCCGTATTCCACCTGTTTCATGCGCGGGACTGCAATCCGTTTTTCGGCTGCCGCCGCGCAGTTTCTGTTTTGAAAACAAAAACAAGTTTCGTGTGTTGCAAAATTGCAAAGCATCGGTTATAATACGATGCAGGGCCGAATGAGCCTGCGCCGCGTTCTTCAAGAGCGCGGAAAATCAGAAAGGGAAGTCGACCGATGATCTTTACCGCATAGTGATCTGTACGTCATGCCGAACGGCATTGACGGCGTGCAGCCGGAATTTCAGACAAAGGAACCAGAGCCGTGAAAACGTATCGTCCGCAGGGCGTGTTTTGTGATCGACGCGTGGTTTCCCTACCCGAAAAAGCTGCACACAGAACATTTTGCGACAAAGAGCATCGCCGAACCCGAAGGGTGTTTTGCTTCCGAATTGCGGAAGCGGAATACGCCGTCGTCTGATTGTGTGCAGGAGCATTCTGCTTTTTCATACAAATCGACCGCGGACCGGCAGCGCTTTGCCCGGTCCGCTTTTTATATGAATATTTACGTGGATAAAAGAGAATGAACATGAAGGGATATGAATTAAAGAATAAAAACCTGCATCTCGAAAAGATCAATGCAGATAACTTTCTCGCTCTGTACGATCTCGAGGTGAGCGAGGAACAGAAACAGTTCGTGGCGTCGAACCGCTTCAGCATGGCGGAGGCGTATGCGCGTCTGAGTAACGGTCAGTTCGTGCAGTGCTTCGGCATCATCGACGGAGATACGCCGGTCGGTTTTGCGATGATCGGACATGACGTCGAAGAGGAGGGGAGCCCGGTGTCCGTCAACAAATGCTATCTTTTGTGGCGGTTCATGATCGGACAGCAGTATCAGAGACGCGGTTACGGCAGGGACGCTCTGCATCTGCTGCTGGATTGGGTGCTGACGTTCCCGGACGGACCGTCCGAACGGTTTTCCACGACCTACGAACCGAACAACGAAGCCGCAAAGCATCTGTATACGTCGTTCGGCTTTATTCCGACCGGGGAGAAGGACTGCGACGACGAGGAGGACGCCGAGGACGTCGCGGTGCTGCCCCTGACCGACAGAATTGCAAAAGAAATAAAAGAACAAAAGGAGAAGCTTATGGAACATACAATCTTTGACAACGCAACCAAAGAACTGACCGCGCAAAACGGTGCGGCAGCGCTCGGCTATGCCGATGAAAACATGTGGTTTTCCGAAAAGCCGGACTATGCGGCGTGTGTCAGGGAGCTTATCGAAACCGTGCGGGAGCAGGAGATCCGCGCGAGCATCCTGATCGCGACGGACGAGGACGTGATCTTTGCCTGCGGCGCGCGGTCGAAGGATCGGAACGGAGGAACGGTCACGCCGCTTTCGACGTTCGAGATCGGCTCGCTCACCAAGATGCACACCGCGGTGCTGATCTTCAAGCTGATCGAGGAGGGCAGGCTGGCGCTTACCGACAAGGTCACAAAGTTCTTCCCGGACTATGCGAAAGCGGGCGAAATGACGGTCTTCGACCTACTGCACATGCGCTCGGGCATCGTCGATTTTGCCAACGACGCCGAAGTCTTTTTCGGAGACGAAGAAACGGTCGAAGCACTGGACCGCGGCGAGATCACCGACGAGATCTTTCTCGGGCGGCTGAAAGCGTGCGATCTCACGTTCAAGCCGGGCTCGAAGATGGAATACAGCAACACGAACTACGTGCTGCTTGCCATGATCGTCGAACAACTCACGGGAAAGTCCTACAGGGAGAACGCGGAGGAGCGGATCTTCCGTCCGCTCGGCATGAAATGGTCCTCCGCGACAACGTTCGGCGACGTTACAAGCATGCCGGAGGGCGAGGAAGGCTACATGATGGAATACGAGATCGCGCGCGGCGCGGGCGACGTCCATGAAAACGCCGTCGATCTTTTGAAATTCGACCGTGCGTTCTTCAACGGACGGCTCGTAAATCGCGCGTCGATGGACGGCATTCTGGATTTCGTCGACGGCTATGGCTGCGGCTGGGAGAATTCTGAGAAGTATGATCTTGTCTGCCACGGCGGCGAGACCAATTCCTACTACTGCCTGAACTATGTGCTGCATCCCGCGGGCAAGCGGACGTATTTCCTCATGCTGACCTGCTGCAATTCGGACGACGAGGAAGATGAGGACCGGGACGAGACCGCCGAAGCCGCAGATAACGAAGCGAACGACGAAGCGGAATTCAACCAGTATCAGACGATCTTCGATATCGTCAAGAAGCATCTGTTATAATCAAAAACAAGGATCATTACGGAGGAAAACAGTATGGATCAGAAAACAACAATGGAAAACCTTGCCCGCGCGGCATACGAAAAGGGCGGCTTCAACGGCGTGTGGCTGTATGCGGAAAAGGGCGAGATTATCAGCAAAGGCGCATTCGGCTGGGTCGATGCAGAAAGCACGCTGCCCATGCGGGAGGACAGCATCTTTGAAATGGCGTCCGTCACCAAGATGTTCACGGCAACGGCGGTCATGCTGCTGGTTCGCGAAGGCAAGCTGGGGCTCGACGACGCATACACGAAGTATTTCCCGGATTACCCGTACGAGGGCGTTACGATCCGGCATCTTCTGACGCACACGAGCGGCATGCCCGATTTTGACGTGGAGGAACTGGTCGGACCGGTGCTTGACGAAGAAAACCGGATCCCGGCAAACAGCGAGATCATCGACCTGATCCTTAAGACCGGCGAGGACGCCGCCTGCGCGCCGGGCGAAACGTTCGAGTATACCGACGTCGGCTACATGCTGCTTGCCAACGCGGTGGAAAAGGTCTCCGGTATGAAGTTCGAGGACTTTATGAAAAAGAACGTGTTCGAGCCCGCCGGCATGAAGGATTCCGGGATCTACCATACCCGCCGTGACGGAAGCCCCTCCGACCGCTTTACCCGCAATATGGTTTTGGAGGACGGAAAACTCGTTCCCTCGGATCTCTCGGAACATACGAGGAGCTACGTGGTCGGCTCGGACGGCATGAACGGCTGCGACTATCTGTATACCACCGTATTCGATATGCTCGCCTGGGACAAAGCGCTGCGCGAAGAAACGGTGCTGACACGCGAGGAGCAGAACATCATGTACGCCCCGATGCCGCTCAACAACGGCGACATTGCCGGAGCAGATGAGGACAACGACGGCTATGGCTTCGGATGGTGTTTCAAAACCGAACCGGAATCGGGGCTTATCGTTCGCCACGCGGGCGGTATGCCCGGGCTCGAAACGTGGTTCGAGCGTTTCGTTGACGCGGACAAAGTGCTCGTCATTATGAACTGCCACGATGTTGAAGACGCCAGAGTGTTCGAGAGCTTCTGGGATGGCATGGAAGCGGTCGTAAGGGGTGAGGAGCCCGAGCCCGTCGTCTGCATCGAGGATCTGACGATCAAGGACCCCGACAAGTCGAAGTGGGAGAGCTTCTGCGGCAAATACGAGCATCCGGAGGACGAGGGGTTCGTGATCGACGAGGTGTTTGAAAAGGACGGAGAACTGTGGGCGAAAGCGATCATTGACGACGATGACTACTACGAGCAGGGAGATTTTTCGTTCCGTCTCTATCCGATCGGCGAAAACGAATTCGGCAGAAAGGGCGGCTTCCTGAAAGTGAAATTCGGCGACGGGCACTTGAAGTACGACGATTTCATTTGCAAAAAGCTGTAAGCGTACGACAACAGGGCGGCGGAACTTCCCGCCGCCCGGAAAAGAGAAAACAGAATGATGGGATACAAACATGTTGATCTGACGGAGGAAGACGCCGGATATATCGAAAAAAGTCAGAGAAAATGACGATCCTTTTGTCGTGCCGGAGGACGGCGCGCCGGAAAACGAGGATCTCGTTTTGAAGATCGAAGACGAAACCGGTACGAGCATTGCCGGCTGCGTCGGAGGGTTTTATTCCTGAGGTCAGATGCAGATCGACGTCCTGCGGGTGGATGAGAGATACCGCTTCAGGGACCTGGGTTCCCGTCTCCTTCGCAAGGTCGAGCGGATCGCAAGGGAGAAGGGCTGCCGTGTCGTGACGCTCGGCACCGCGAGCTTCATGACAAGACCGTTCTATGAAAATCACGGCTGCACGGTGTTTACAACGCTGAAGAAAGCAAACGGCTACATCAGCTATTCCCCGGTCAAGTATCCGGACCGGGAGACGCCGATCTACGTGCCGACCGCCAACTGCGGTGCGCACTTTCGGCTCTCGTTTGGCAATGATGACGACGCAAAGGGGATCGTAAACGGCATCCACAGTTACAGCGAAGCCTACGAGCCGGAATGCGAGAGCTTCTGGATCCGGCTCGATACGGCGGCGGGGGAGCGGTGCAGAGCCTTGCGTCCGCGCCGCGATAAAACGGCCGGAAGCGCCCGCGGAGAAATCTCTCTCACAAAGGCGCGCGACACGAAAAAACTGCATTCGCATGCGAATCTGCACGAAAAACAGCATAATCCGCTTGATAATCAGTCTGTTTTGATATATTATTATATCGTGAATGAGGGACCGCCATACAAGCTCTTCTTTTGACGCTGAGGTCACCTCCCGCATCTGCCGTCGGCAGACGATGCGGGAGGAGAGAGGTCCTATGTCGAAAAACTGAATCCACAGAATACCGACGGGAGGTCATTATGAGCAGAGTCGTCGAATTGTTGGACATGCTTCGTGCAGCATATGCCGATGCAGAATCGCCGCAGGAGGTGCAGACGGAGCAGCTGCAGGCGTCCGTTCAGAAAGAAATCGCAGACTTTGTTGACAGCAGGCTTTCCGACGCCGCTTTCCGTACGCAGCTCGGTGTACGGGATCTTTTGATCACATACCTTTCCAAAGCGGTTTATTCGGCGAGCGGGATCATGTCGCCGGTTTTGAACCACCTGCTGATCAGCGCAGCTCCTTCCGAGATTCAGGAAGCACGTCAATTTGCAACGGCGATCGCCGCTGCGTTTGAAGACCTTTTTGACGATAAAAACCGGTTCTTCGTATATGATTGCACCGAGACGGATTTTCTTGCGCTGCGGAATAAGAATATACGAGAAAACCTGATCGGAATCGGTTCCGAACATGTTGAATACAATATCTTTCTTGTACGGGACTTCGATGGGAACGATCTCGCCGGTTTGGAAAGCGCTTTAAACTGGGAATCTCAGGGTTACGGCGGTTTTTCGCTTCTTTTGGTCGCATCGGACGAAACTGCGGAACGCATTGTATCACACGCGGATAATGATTTCCGGCTCGGAAAGTATCTGCTTAAAAACCGTTTCCGTTTTTCACAGTATGATGCGCAACAGGTGTTCGACAAGTTTTGCGAGGAATCGGAAAGGGACGGCTATACGCTGACCGAAGATTTCCGCCGTGCGCTGCGTTTCTATATTACGGCGGTATATCCGGAGGCCGTCTATCAGGGTAGGGAATTTCTGCGCGATCTTCGTTTCCGCATCATGGATACCCGCGCGCGAGAGTTGGATTTCTCACTTGTGCTCACGGAAAAAGACGTACCGTTCTCCGCAAAGGCGGAGCGGATGAAGATGGAGGAGAGAACCACTGCAGAACAGGCTTCCGTCAATGTCGAAGAAGGTCCTCTCCCAATGCAGCGTCAGGAAAAACTGCTGATGCCCACTCCGAAGGAAGACGCTTCCGGCAAGAACGTACTGCTCCTTGCGCTTTCCACTTTCCCGGGTAACAAAATCTTACAGGAACGGGAATTCACATATGAAATTGAGGGCAAAACAGGCTCGGTCACCGGTATATATCAGCTCGACCCCGTACCCAAAATGCTCGGAGAATGCGGGATCCGTCCGGATCACTGTGTGATTCTTTACACCGGTGAAACGGATAAAACGCCGGAAAAGCTGTTTGAAGAATATACCGATAAAACCAAAGCGCAGATCCAGCCTGTTTCCCCAAAAACGTATTTTACAAAACACTTGCGGGACTGGTTCGGGTATCCGGATAATACAGAATGGATCACCTTTGTCCAGACCAATACGAACGAATATGCAAAAGCCGTTTCCGAGGCGACGAACACGCTCCGCGAGCTTCTGAACGACAACGACCATGTAACGCTCTATCTGGATCAGCACGGCGGCCTGCGCGAGATCAGCATCGTTCTGTCCGCAATTATCAGTCTTCTGAACAACGAAGCCGAAAAGCTGACCGTCAAAACCTATAATGTTGAAGTCGGGAAAAATCTGATCGTATCGGACGCATCCATGAAGATCTATGATTTTGTATCCGGCATCAATGAATTCATGAACAGCGGTCGTATATCTTCACTGCAAAATTATGAAAAGCACAACGAAAGTGCGTCGCTGAAGGCACTGTTGGAACCGATGGAGCAGATCGCCGCCGGTATTCAATGGAATCTGCTGACCCCATTCTACAACGGTCTGGATTCTCTGGGGAGTGTGATAGACGATATCGGCAGCGACGACGCCTATATCGCATTGTTCAAAGAACAGATCAGGAACGATTACGGCGTTCTGCTGAACAAGGATGAGAGAAATGTAATCAATATTCTCAAATGGTGCTGCCGGAAGGGCTTTTATCAGCAGGCGTTGACGATTCTGGAATCCAAGGCTTACGAGCTGCTGCGGGGACGGTACTACGTGCTGAAGCCCATAAAAAAGATAGGGGAAGGGGATTTCTATGCCGTCAGCGAAGATCCGGACGCGAAACCTATGGATGAGATCGACGATGTTTCGAAGCCGAACTGGAACGCCGGCACCATTGTTTTCAACGCAATCATCAACAAAATCAAACCGGCTGATGTGGACGAGGTATGGGCGGATCAGTTTGAATCTACTTTTAGTAGCTGTTCTGCTTTTTGGGAACTCAAGAATACAATAATTGCATTAATCAAAAGCAAAAAGACGAAGGATGCGAAAGGCTGCGAAATAAACAAAAAAAATCGGAATATAATTCAAAAGCTAAGTGAACTGCAGGAGATAAAAGACACAAGTATCAAAGTCGGCATCGGCAATGCAGCACTAACTCTGTATATGACAAGTTATGACTGGCTGGTCTTCCCGGAAAAGCAAAACGACCTGTTTTCGGTTTTCCTGTTTATGCACAAAACGCTGAAACAGATCCGAAACAACATCAATCACGCGGATGAAGCCTTTACCATTCCTGCGGACGCCATTCTCGGCGCGCTGCGGTTTTACATCCAGTTGTTGGAAAAGCTGACAAAATAAGAACCTGAAAGACAGGCCATCCGGCGCTCAAAAAATATGCTCCAAACCGAATAACGTTAAACGCACCCCGCGCGGGGTGCGTTTTTTGCGTGCAGAAAAGGCGGCGGACGCCAAATCAAATCCCTATGGGTAAGGTAAAACCAAAACAATTAAAATGAAAAAGTCCCTCATAATCGTTACAGTGTATCAATTCCCTGTAGGTAAGGCGGGTTGCAACAAGAACATGCGGCAAGAGGATTTCTTCTGGCTTGTCTCAATCCCCTGTGGGTAAGGTGGGTTGCAACCGCTGTGTTTTGTGCTTTGCGTCCTGTTGATCGGAGCTCCCTTTCTGGCAAGGTAAGGCGCGCCGCAGCGGAACGTGTATTTTTTTCAAGGTGCTGTCTCTTTTGTTCAGCATACCACGGCGCGGACCGGGCGTCAACCGACCGTCTGACAAACGGCGCGAACGCGAGGTATAATGTGCACAAACCATTGTGAACGGAGGACCGCCATGCAAGCTCTCCTTTTGACGCTGACGCCGCGGCAGCCGCTGTCGCTGCCGTATGCCCACAGTCATATCCTGCAGGGGCTCGTTTATCATCTACTGTCCTCTGACCCTGCCGTGTCAGCAACGGTTCACGATCTGCGCGACGACGCGGGTGACGCAATCAAACTGTTCTGCTTCTCCGACCTGATTGGACGCTATCGCAACGAGAGCGGAAAGCTGTACTATTCCGCGCAGTTTTCGATGGAGATCCGCTCCGCCGAAGACATGCTGATCGGCGTGATCATGGAGGGACTGCAGCAGAAGACCCTTGTAACAGTCGCAGGCTGTCCGTGTACAGTCCGGTCGGTCGAGATGCGGGAGCGGATGTTTCTTTCGGACGAAGCAGTCTTCACGGCGCGCACGCCGGTCGTTCTGTATCGCCGCGAGGACGATTTCACGCGGTACTTCGCGCCGAACGAGGACGAATTCTATCCTCTGCTCGCCAACAACCTTGAAAAGAAATACGCGGCGGTCTTCGGACGGGACTATAGCGGTCCGCTCGGGATCGAATGCCTGCGCTGTACGGCGGACGACAAGGTCGTCACACGTTACAAGGGCACGCTGATCACCGGCTATACGGGCGTGTTCCGCATCGTCGCAGACCCGGACATGCTGTCCGTCGCCTACCATTGCGGTCTCGGCGGCAAGAACGCCATGGGCTTCGGCTTCCCGAAAGCGTAGAGCCTCCCGCCCGGCGCGGGGAAAGATTCTTCGCTGCGCTCAGAATGACACAGCGGGGCGTCCGCGCCGGGTTTTGCAATCAATGCCGACTCAGAACCGCACGCCAGTTTTGGTTGTTTTCATCATAAAACTGGACGTACGCATCGACGGTATCACCCGTCTTTAAACCAACATCGTCGATCAGAGAACGATCCCTTGAAACCAGAAAGAGCTTGTCTCCTGCTTCGGTGAAACAGATCGCGGCTTTTCCATATTCGCCCATATACGTTTTGAACTGCCGGACCGTTGCCTTGACGGTCTGTTTTTGCAAATTATTCCGCTCGGCGTTCGGTTTCGGCACATCCTGCGGTGCCGGAGCGGGCTGCTTCTCATCTCTGTTCGGGACCGCAGTCTGCTGCCGGTTTTCGTGCTGCTGCGGCTTGTCCTGCCTGGGCGGCTGCTTGTCCTCGTTGGTTTCCGCCTCCTGCGCGGCTTTCCTTCTTGCATCTTCATATTCTGCAGGGGAGAGTTCCGTCTTCAGACCCTTCGGCTGGGCGGTCGGCAGGGGCAGCGTCTGCGGCCTTTCGCTTCGGTTACTCGAAAACCACTTAGATCGGTTATCCGAAAACCAGTTGAACACCGCAGCTTTCCCGTTTTTACCGTTCTCCATCGGATATGCTACCGGACCGTCGTTCTTCTTCACCGCGGTGAAGGCCGTCATTGTCAACAGGCTCCTGATCGGATCCTTGTCCGTATCCCACGGGCAGGGAACCGGCCCCTGCGGCAGCGTCTCGTTCAGCGCATACCCTTCGGCGGTAACCGTGCGCGTCACCGTTTTCAAAAGGTCAAGCTTCACGGAGCCGTAGCCGAGCGGGCGGGCGTGACCGAGCTTGTGGCAGTGGTTCCCCTCCGGACCGTCGCCGAGCGTCACGACCCACCGCAGCTCATCGAGCTGTTTCTGCGTGATGCGGTCGAAGTAGATCCGCGACGTGAACGCAACACCCTCGCCCGGCGCAAGCGCTTCCATGGTCGCGTTCATGCGGTTCTTGTTCGCGCCGAACTTGTCCGCCGGATGATGCCAGTACATCTTTCGCCCGCGCACGCTCATATTGCCGTCGTCCACGTTTTTATCGAAGACGTCCTTCATGGAGCCGGTCGTATAAAACTCGAAAGCAGAAGGCTTCGGCGTTCCGAGGATCTCCAGAGTAATCGATTCGGTCTTCCATTCGGAAGGGACCGCTCCGTCCGACGGAGTCGCATCCGAAAAGCGCAGTCTGCCCTTGAATCCGACGCTGTTCCTGCCGGGGACCTGCACCGTTCCGAACAGCTGACAGGCGGGACACATCTTCGTTTTGTCCGAGCACGGCGCGTAAGCGGTCATCAGACCTGCCCATGCTTTCTGAAAAGCGACCCTGCCGATCTGGGATATGGAAAGGTAATATCCGCCGTTTTTCTCCTCATACCAGACAGGGACCCGAAGCGAATCGTTCTTTGCCGCCTCCTCCAGACACTTTACCCACCGCTTGTGGATCGCCTTTGACGCCGGCGTCGAATTGCCGCCGGACGCGTCGTTATCTTCCGATTCCTTCGCGGTCTTCAGCAGCTTTTGATAGTCTGTTTCGGTGAGCTCGATCGGCGCGGCCTTCGGATCCTCCTGCAGATATGTGACGTGGTATACGCCGTGCTTATCTTTTCCTCCGACGCTGACGGGGACCTGAAACTGCGCCCAGCCGGACTCGGTTTTTTCTCCGGCGTGCACATTATGACATGTGCCGTCGTTTTTGATGTCCCTTTTATAATTCCAGACCTCTTTCCTTTGCGGCGGGTCGATGACCGGGAACAGCATCCATACGCCGTTCTTGTTTTTGCCGAGCAGCGCGCGTTTTTTCATCGACTGATACTGCGTTCTCCGCACGGTAATGTATTCATCCGCCTCCGAAAAGAGCAGACAGCTGTTGCTCGCCGTTTCATAGACGCTGCGGAGCATGCCCCGGAGCGAGCTGCCCGGGATCGCGGGCATGCCGTTTATGCGGTAAAACCCATATTCGGAGTGATCCGGGGTATCTTCCTTGTGATGCGCGACGCCGTCCGTCACGATCAGATCCGTCTTCGGGGTGATGCGCACCTCGAGCCAGCCGGAGAGAAGCGACTTCGGATCGGCATAGGTATCCGCGATATCGCTGCGCACGGGGCTTTTCCCGAGCGGAATAAAGTTATACGGGTTGACGACCCGGTATTGCTGATTGCTCATTGTTTGTCCTCCCCTCTGCAGAAGCCCTTGATCCGGAAATCGACAACGCGCGCCGCGCAGGCGGGCTCATCGTAGCGGATGTACTGGACGAGCCGTACGGCGGCGTCATCGTCTGTGATCGGCAGCTCGTAATATCCGCTGCCCGTGGTGCGCAGCTTCCGGTTGCTTTCGATCGGCAGCTTGTAGGTGCCGTCGATATCCAGATATTGCGTGATCTCCATGCGGTAGTTCTCCGGGTTTGCAAAGAAGCCCGTTTCGCCGCCCGCCGCAAGGGTTTCTTCGAGCGCGGCGTCGTCCGCGATCCGCCACGCAAATTCCCTGCCGGTCGCGGAGCGATGCGCCCACAGCTCCCGCGTTTCGTCAAAGACGCGCAGCTCCAGAAGCCTGTCGGGCGTTGCCTTTGAAAACGCCTCCGCTTTTCCGCAGAGCATGGCGTCCGTCTGCAGGGCGAGAAAGATCGTGCCCGGCTGCAGCGCCTCAATTGCCAGCGCGCGGAGTTCGTCCTCCGTCGCCGTGCCGCAGTCCTTGATCCAAGGATCCCGATTCCGTTCCATCACTGTACGCCTCCCTTCTTCCAATCCAATCCAAGCAAGCTGTCAAGCGGTTCGCCGTCTTTGCGAAGCGCTGTCATCACCGCGGTTCCGCGGCCGACGCTGCCCTCGCCGCCGAACGACAGCAGACCGTTGTGCAAATCCAGAAGGCACGCTTCGATCAGCCGCTGCAAGGCGTCCGGCGCATCCTTCGGGATCGACACGGCGAGCGTGCCCTTGCCGCCGGTCCACACCGCCGAAGTGAACAGCGCAGACTGCTTCGGCGCCATCGTGAAGCGGTCCAGCGCCACGCGCGTGACGGTCAGCTCGCTGCCGTCCTCGATGCGCGTCTCCGCAAACTCAATCTTTGACCGCTGCTTTTGCTCTGTGCTGCTGCCGAACCATTCGTTGACGTCGTCCGCGGTCGCTTCAAACGCATCCGGGAACTGCTGCACGAGCTCGAGCATCCGGTGTCGGAACACGCCCGCCCACGACGTTCCGGGGATCACGGGACGTCCCTTGCTGCTTTTCAGCGGACGCATGTCCGCTTGCCCCGGCTCGGTCGAGTACACGCGCACCGTGAAATTCCCGGTCAGCGCAAGCTCGGCCTCATAGACCGTGCGCGAGGCGCTGCCGGCCGCCGCTTCGACCTTCTGTGCGTCGTCGAACGCGTCCTCCCTGAACGGATCGAAGTCCAGCCATGCTTCAAGCTGCTCCGGATCGGAGAGGTCGAAGGTCTTTATACAGATTTCCGCGTCGAGCTTTCCGTAGCCGCGGCTTGTCCGATGTCCCGCCGAAAGCCCCTCCGCCGCGACGCGTTCCATGAGCTCTCGGAGCAGCGCGGGCGTTTCGTCTTCGGATTCTTGATAGGTCAGCTCCAGCACGCCCGTGTACGGCGCGTCGGTCTCCACGACCTGAAAATCGTACTTTGCGCCGTTCTTCGCCGAACCGGTCGTTTCGTCGACGCCGACGCCGTCGCGCTCCGTGACTGCGACCTCCGCACTTTTGGGCAGGCTTGCGTCGGACACGATCAGCCGGCTTTCCTGTTGTTCCGCGTCGTTCGCGACTGTCGTGATATAGCCGAACAGTGTTTTTGCGCTTTCTTCGTCCGTCAGGCTGCGCAGAAGCCCCGCGATCGCAGAGCCCGGCAGAAACGGCAGCCCACGCGAATCCAGCAGCAGATCGAGGTCGCTGATCTCACCCTCGCCGTTCGTGATGCACAGCGGCGCGCGCTGTGTGAGGCGAATCTGATAATATGTCTTTTTCATCTTTCCGTGCCCTCCGGTTTGCTGTCGTTCTGATTGCGGTCATAGTAGAGGAGATGCAAAACGTCCAGCGGCAGGCGTTTCCAGTGCGCTTTGAAGAAGTCTTCGCCCAGCTCGTCCGCAAACGCCTGTACGTCCGGATCGCCGCACAGCAGGCGTGCGGTCTGCACCGGACCGTCTTCTTCCGGGAAAACGTTGTTGATGAACTTCTTTGCCGCTTCTTTCGCCTTGTCTCTCTTGATGGCTTCGATCCGTTTGCGAAGATCAGCCGGATTCTCCGATTCCCCGACCATCAGCCGGATGCAGCCGTTGTTCATCTCATCGAGCGTCACTTTTCTCCGGATATCCGCGAACACCTTTTGCGCACTTGCAGGGAGCGTCCGTTCGGCCAGATAGTGGAGGAACGCGTTTGCAAACGCAGCCCTTCCCTTGAGATCGACGGCTGACCGCACCGCATCGGTCTGCACCTCGGCCTTCTCCGCATGCACGCGCAGGTTCATCTCCGATTCCGGCACAAGATGCACGACGCCGAAGCCCTCCTGTACAAGCTCGCCGAGCCGCAGCGGGGAAGGGAGCTCGCCGTCGCTTGCCGCCCGGAAGCAGAACACGCTGCCGCCACACGCAACGGAAAGCTGCGGTTTCTGCAGCTGCCATTTCGCCTGATACCCGCCGACCGTCCGGAACCGGACGCGGTCGTCCTCCGCACCGTCGTCGTTGAGTCCGGTCCGTTCGCAGAGCGCTGCCCGGAGCTCCTTCGGATCGGTCAGATACAACCCGTCCGCGCCGGTCAGCAGCAGATCCGACCCGAGCACGGCATAGACCTTTTCGCCCGCTTTGACGGGCTTCGGCTCGCACGCCCGTCCTGTGGTCGGGTCTCCCGACAGGCGGCACGCGGCGTACCGGCCGTTCTTGCTGTGACCGAAGCGCAGCCTGGCCGTACGGAGCAGATGCGCAATCAGATCGTGATACCGCCTCGGCGCGGTAACCGTGCCGCCGTACACCATGTGCGACGCCAGCGAGGTATGCGAATAGAGCATCTCGCCCTGTCCGTTGCCCGCATGCCGGTGGTGATAGGACACCTCCGACTGCACGTCCGCGATCCGGTAGATTTCATCCTTTACGACCGCCCAGGTTCCCTCCGCCGTCCTGTTCTTTTTGCTCTTTATATCGTCCTTTCCTTCCCGTGTGAAGGCGTTGACGTATTTGTTTTCATTTTTGAGCCAATGCAGCATCAGCGGCGTCGGCTCCGACCGCATTCCCTCAATCACCGGCGTCAGGTCCGACCAGCAGACGTCGCCGGACAGGAAAAGCGCACGGAACACCGGATCGTCGTTGGGATCGCCGATCGCCTTGTTCTGCGACAGATAGGCGCCTGCCATGCAGCCGAGCACGCTGCGTCCGGGAATGTACGATAGCTGCTCGGTCACGCCGCCCAGCACCATGTTCGCATCGAGCACGATCCGGTATCCGATCGTCACGGGCTCGTCCCCGCCGCACGGATTTGCCGGAACGGCTTCCGCCTGCGGCGTATTTCCCGCCTCATAGGTCAGCCGCACCATGCCGAGTCCGCGGTTGCGGTGCATGCCGATGTGTCGCACCGCGCGGCAGCACTGTTTCAGCGCCTGCTCCAGATCGGGATCCCGCAGCGCCACATCCGCGATCAGCGTCAGCGGTTTTCCGTCGATCGGACTGAAGCGGTTCAGTACCCGCGTATAGCGCAGCGAGCCGTCCTTGGCGACGCCGTTTTCCATGGCCGTCTGTCCGCGCACGGTGCCGAACAGATCCGCAACGACGCCGGGACGGGCTTTTTGCCGCACCAGCTTTTGCAGGGGCGTATTTCCCAGCTCGTCCACCCTCAGGATCGCGCGGAACGCGTCTGCGCACTCCGGCTCCGCGTCGCCGACGGAGAACGCGCCTTCCGCGCCTTGCCCGTCGCCGAACAGGCGGCGAACGGTCTCGCGGTCGATCCCCTGCGCCGCGCCGGTCTCAAGCAGCAGCTCTGCCGCCTGCTTAAGACAGCCCTTGATGCTTCGCCCGGAGATGAACGGCAGTCCGTACCGGTCCATGGCAAAGTCGGTATCCACGACGTTGCCGAAGCTTTTGCCACTCCCTGCGCAAAGATCGCTTTGCAGTGTGATGATGATTTTCGCCATATCAGTTTTCACCGCCCTTTTCGCCCGTTTTGTCCTTGATAAACCAGAGATCGTACACCTCGTACAGATCGTAGAACGCGCGCAGCAGGAGATTCTCCTCGGTCCCGAACAGCTCCTCCAGCGAATCTTTGACGCCCGGATGCCGGTCATAGAGCAGCGCGAGCTCCGTCTGCGCCTCCGCGAATCCGTTCTCGACCGCCGCGCCGATCCGCTTGATGCGGCTGCGGGAGACGCCCGCGCCGTGCAGGATTTCCGCCATGCTCTGCATACGCGCCGCAAAGCTGTCCTCGCCGTCCATGCGCCACGGCCTTGCGATGCAGCCGCACATTCCCTGCCGATCGCGGATCGCGTTCAGCCCTTCCGCAAGCCCGCTGTGGATGTAGTGGAAATCGAGCCACGCCTCGTCGTTTCCGCTCGCATGCACCGGTTTCTTTGCCGAATCGCAGGCGTCCTCCGCAAGCTGATACGCCATCGAGAACGGGTAGTGCGCGTGGAAGATGCATACGCCCGCGCAGGAGCTGAACCGGATGGGTTCGCCGGAGCCGTCGCAAAAGTCGTCACACTGATACTGCGAGACCGCGTCGAGATAGCATTTTGCGAAGTCCAGCGCGTCGTGCGCGTCGCACAAAAGCGTCACGTCGTCGCCGTCGTTCACCACCCAGCGGATCGCTTTGTCCTTCAGCGCTTCGTTTGCCGAAATGGCCTGTTTCGGCGCGTCGATGAAGGCCTTCATCGTCTCTGAAGTGAACCGGCGCATCTTTTCGACTGCAACGTCGTAGCAGGCTTCCTCCCGCAGATAGCCGCGGATCTTGACGCCCATGTTGTTGCCGTCGGCGTGCACGATTGCCAGCAGGCTGCGTCCGTCTTCGCGGTTCACGATGCGATCGAGCAGCGTTTCGCCCACATTCCCCGACAGCCGGCTCGCCCGTACGCGCTTGGCGTCCGACTCTGCGGAATACGACTGCGCCCGCGCCCGGTCCTTACGCACGACGGGCAGGAACGTCTTGCGGTCCATCTCCGAAAACGGCAGCATCGCGTTTCCCGATACCTGCGGCATTTGCCGCTTTGCGCAGTCGACCGCCGCCATCAGTCTGCGGTAATCCTCCGAATAGTTTCCGCTTGCCGAAATGCCGACGCACAGCGGGACCATGCCGGGGCAGTCCTCCAGAAGCCGCCTGGTGAACGCCGCGTTGACCAGACGGAACGTATTCTCGTCGCAGAACAGGACCGTGTCGTTTCCGCCGCCGCAGAACAGCTCGACCATCCCGGTCCCGTCCGAAAACGCCGTATCCCATGAAAACCTGTCCGTTTCCGTCGCCCGCCTGCTGCCGACGCCGACGTCCGCTGCCGCCTGAAACAGCAGATCCCAGGCGTCGTGGATCAGCGCCGAACCGCCGGAGATCTCCACGATCGCGTTGGTGCGGAAGATATACGCCTGCTTGCTTCGGATCGAATACTGTGCCAAACACCTCTGTTCCATTCTGTTCTCAACCCCTTTCCGATTGCTTTTAATATTCCCGGAATCCGTAAAACCGGAATTCGCTCTGTTTGACCGTCCGCCCGTCCGGCGTCTGCGTTTCCGTTGCGCGCCGTTCGCTGATTGCCGCAAGCACGCGCACGCCGCGCGCCTTCAGCCGCGCGGTCAGCCGATAGGTGAACACAAACTCCCCCTGCAGCAGCACGGTCTCCGCGCCGGTCGCGGCGATCCGCTTTTCATACGCGTCCGCAAGCGCGTCGATCCGCGCCTCGTCGTCCGCAGGCGAGATCAGCGGAAACGGCAGGTCCTGCACCTCGCCGTAAGCAGCCGCAGCCGCCCGCTGCTCCACGCTCCATTGCGCCGAGGGATGATTTGTAAGATTCAGCAGCATTCCTTTGCCTCCTGTGCGTCAATCGGGTCGCTGCGCCCGGCTTTCTTTGCGGGATCGGTTGATTGCGATCAGCTCAGCGAGCGTGACGGGCCGATAGCCGATCAGCTCGACGCCGGCGTTCAGAAGCCGCGGCTCGTCGTTCAGATATGCAGAAAACGGGAGATACTCCTGGTTATGAATGTGCCCGAAGACCATGAAGGAATCCCGGCCCGGCCAGTCAAGCATCGGATAGTGGCAGATCGTGACCGGATGACCGCCGCACGATGGGTCGAAGATGTGCATCAGGTTCGACTGTCCCGCAAGCAGCGATGCGGTTTCACGGTCCATCCACCTGTCGTGGTTGCCGCGGATCAGATACTTTTTGCCGTTCAGACGCTTGAGAATTGCATTGGCGGGCGTCGTCCCGTTATGCCAGAAATCCCCGACGATATAGACCGTATCGTCCGCGGTCACGCGGGCGTTCCAGTTTCGGATCATCGCCTCGTCCATCTCCTCAACGGAGGAAAACGGGCGATCGCAAAGCTGAATGATCCGCTCGTGCCCGAAATGCGGGTCGGCGATGTAGTAGATACGCACGATCTTATAACTCCTTTTTTGTCTGTTTCATTCGGGTGTGGATCCGCTTCGCTTGCTTCCATATATTATATCGCAGATCCGACCCGGTCTCAAGTGCAAAACGGTTAAGAAACCGATTTTTCGTTCGGATCGTCCGACGGCGAACGCTTTCTGCGAAGCCAATGCTTTTCTGACCGGCAGGGTCCCGCATGATCGTGTCCTCCGACGGATCGAGAACGTACAGGAGAAGACCCGTCGATTCGTCCAGCAGGATCCCCCAGTGATGCATGCCGTCCGACGGATCGCAATAGCCGTACATCGCCTCGCGCCCCGGCCTGCGAAACAGGAACGCGCGGTTTGCGCCGGAAAGCTTGCGGTTCTTCGGATTTTTGATCAGCGCTCCGAAGATTTCCGGGTCGATCCCGCTGTCCGCGCCGCATTCGACGGGCTCGAGCTTGCCCTGCTTAAGATACGCGATCAGGAAGGCGAAGGAGCGGCCGTTCATCAGCTCCGGGTACTGTTCAAAATAGTGATAGGCCATCTGCGGGCTGATCGGACGACCCATTTGGACATCGTTAAAAGATCCAGAAGCGGCATCGCCTCCCGGTACGGCATCCTTCTGATCTGCTGCAGGAAGTTCAGGGCGGGCTTGTTCAGTCCCGACGCATGAAGGCGGGCGAGGATATCGTCCAGCCTGTCGGTCCAGACCTTTTCCGGATCCGATACGCAGAAACGGTACTCCTTCAGCAGCGTGCCCGGATCGACCTTTCGTCCCGTCCATCCGCAGTCGGGGTAGAAATAGACCGAACCGTCGGATCGCTTTTCCACGATGTGCGTCCGTCCGTTCCGATCCTCGCACCGGATGCGCTTTCCTTTGCCGATCCTGCCGAACTGTTCCTCCGTGATCTGTTCATATAGCATCGCTTCCATAGCATGTACTCCTTTCTGTTTTCTGTTTGCAGTATACATCAGGCTCTGCGCGGTTCCGGAAAAACGGGTGCAATCTGTCCGCGCGATCCCCGACCGGTCCGTTCGCGGCCGGGGATCGCGGAAGCGTTTATTCGGTCCTGCCCGAGAGGACGTTCGACCACCCGCCGGAGTAGGTCTTGCCCTCGAACACCGTGTAGGAGCGGACGCGGACGTAATAGGTCGTTTCGGTCTTCAGATTGCTGACCGTCGTCTGATACGCCTTTGCGTTGGCGATCTTCACCGTCTTCACGTCCTGTTTGAACGCTTTGTCGGAGGCAAGCTGCACCTCGTAGCCGGTGAAGTTCTTCGAGCCGCTCCACTTGACGGTGAGCTTCCGGCTGCCCGCCGTCACGCTGTTCAGCGTACGCGTCGTGATGCGCACGGTCGTTTTCAGCGGTCCGACGACGCCGAGGTTATAGTTGTCGCCGACGTTGCCGCCGATCGTCGCGCCGGAAACCGGGTCGACGCGCTGCGCAAAGTATGCCTTGACGCCGTACTGGTAGCGCGTTCCGGCATAGACCTTCGTATCGGTCCACCCGGTTGCGGTCGTGTTGTTCCAGCGAGCGAAGTCGGTCCAGCCGTTCGTCGTGGTACTCCATGCCCTGCGGTAGATCACATATCCCGCCGCGCCGGGGACGGGCTCCCATTCGACCCGGATGCCTTTGCTGTTGTTCTTAACCGTTGTACGGGTCGTCGCGGGCAGGTAGATCTTGAAGAACCGCGTTATAACGGTGTCGCTGCCATTCATCCGTACGTCGACGTACGCGGTACCGGGCTGTGCATTGCTGCGATAAGTCACGGTATACAGGGAACTGTCGACGATGCTGCCGCTCTGGTCCTTCACGATGACGCGCGGCGTCTGTTCCCAACCGCAATCGATCACATACGGCGTGTCGCCCTTGTACTGTACCTCGCCCGGCACGAACTCGACCGAGCCGAGCTCCCGCGGCTTGACCGTCAGCGTTGCCTCATCGCTGGTTGCGTCGACGCCGTGTATGCCGCTGATCTTGCAGCGGAACCGGGCTCCGTTATAGAATGCGGACGCCTCCAGCGTCAGGGTGTCCGTATTGTACCCGTCCTCGTAGATGCGGTACCAGTTCTGTCCGTCTCTGCAGCATTGCCACTGATATCTGACCTCATCAGCCGTGATCGTGCGCACACTGACCGCAACGTGGAAGCGGACCGTCTCGCCCTCACTTGCCGTCTGTGACTGCGGCTGTTCGGGAAAAGTCACGTTCGGCACAACTGTGACGACGCAGGAAGCTTTGTATCCGCCGTCCAGCGTCGTACCGGTCAGCGTCGCCGTACCGACTTTTTTGCTGTTCAGGAAATTCCGGTGATAGTATGTGAAATATTCGCAGGTCACAACGTCCGGGTCGGAGGATTCCCATGTCAGGATCGGGCAGACGGCGTCTTCGGGGACCATGGTGACCGGGAGAAAATCTTCGTAATCTCCGAGCACCGTCTCGTAGGTCTCCGGAAGGATCACGCCGGTTGCCAGCACGTTCCGGAACGGCGTACCCGGATAGCTCTTGCCGTCGTAACCGGATTCCGTTGACCGGAATATCCATTGCGCGGATTGCTTCCTCGGCTTCTTCGCGGGTCAGGATCAGTTCATCCGGAATCGTCCAGCCGAGACTGTACCAGAATGCATCGGAATAGAAGAACGGTGCGCGCCAGGTATCGGAATCCCGGTCATATTGAAAGAGAACGTCCTGACAGTGCGGGTTGCCGTCATGGTCGGTATAGGATAC
Source organism: uncultured Clostridia bacterium (assembly GCA_947166925.1). Taxonomy (GTDB): domain Bacteria; phylum Bacillota; class Clostridia; order Christensenellales; family CAG-138; genus UBA3792. The sequence continues at coordinate 120,813 of CAMVGD010000001.1, forward strand.
ATCGTGCAGAATGATGTCTGCGGTCGGGTGATCCTCAAAGCGCTGTCCCCACACGACGCGTTCGTGGTCGTCGATATACTTGCCGTCGACCCATGCCTCGGACGCCTCCCAGACGCTGCTGCCGAGCGGGATCACATATCCGTATTTCGGCTCGTCGGTCTCGCTGACAAGGCGGATCCATGTTCCGCCCGTTTCGCGGATCGTCTGGCGGTAAGACTCGCCCTCCACCAGATCGTACCACTGCCGCAGGTCCTCTGTTGCGATCCGCTGATAATCCATCAGCAGATCGCGGCAGGCCTGTATCGTCCCCTTGACCGCGAGATCGGCATTGTCGCCCGTGAACGTAAAGCGCTTTTCAACGCGGCGGTCCTCAAGGCTGTCGCCGTTGCCTTCGCCTGCGCCGCCGTATTGCTTCGACTGACCGCCATAGCTGACTTCGATAAGCCAGTGAAGGTCCGGATTCTGCCGGATCTCAGCCTCCGGCTCCAGCCTCTCCGCCACGCTCCAAATGGTTCCCGGGAATGTGAGCGAGCTCAGGATAAACGGATACGTCTCGGAAGCAAGCAGCCACTCGGAGCTTGATTCATAGATACTGCATCCGGTCATCAGGGGGTGCTCCGGATAATAGGAGCTTGTAATATACGGATACGGAAAGTCCGGGTTCGGCGCGCTTGTGTCGGAAAGACCCATCGGGTAAACGCTGATCTCGTCCAGTCCCTGCTGCACTGCATCCAGGTTCTCGAACAACGATTTCGAAGGGTCGGTATAGGTATCAATCAGATAGTCGATATACGGCGTCAGCGGCTGACACGGGATCGTGACGTCCGTATCCGTGTATTGGCAGTACAGGAGCATATCGTCCCGCTTTGTGACCCTCTGAAGAACAAGCTCGCCGCCATCGGAATAGGCTTTGCGCGTTTCAAAAATGAACCCTCCCGGAACACGCTTCGCGTCTCTGTCCTCATAGACGACGTCGAAGAACGTCTTCGTTGAATAGTAGTACGTGCCGGGATCGCACTCGATCGTCGTGTACCAGCTGTTCCGCCTGGTCCATTCTGCGATCTGACCCTTATCCTCCGGACCGAAGAAACGGCTTTCCTTGTCCACAAGACGAAAGCTCAGCGGATCCGGATTGTCGGTTTTGACATAGATATAATATGCAAACGGCGCGAGGATCGGATATACCTCGTAGCTGTAATCCGTGACCGTATCGCCATCCGTGACCGGACCGGCATACTTGGTCTGCATGCGGGAGGAGTTCTTTTCAAAGTCCGTCAACGAGATTTCAAACGCTTCCGGATCGTTTTGGAACGCTTCCGGGTCGTGCCGGGATGCTTCCGGTTCCGTGAACCGGACGGTCTGCTCCGCATCATCCCGGTCCTCCGCCAATGCGGTTGAGAAAATGCCGATCGCCAGGATCAGGCAGAGGATAAAAGCAGCGGTTCTCATGATGTGTTTCATAGGTGTTCTCCTTTCAGATGATGGTTTTTTTGTTGTTCAAAAGGGTATTGCAAGAGCGGTTATTTCGGGCGTTTTTTGCTTCAGTCGCCCGTCATGCGGCAGAGCGCCGCGTTTTCGCGGCGGTTGTACGCCTTTTTGCTGTCGATCCGTTTCGTGGCGGGGCAGACGGTCCACAGAACGCGCTTTTTTGCGTCCAGCGCGCGCCGCGCCTTCGGGCTCATTTTTTCTCTCGGAATAAAACGGTTCATTTTTTCGTCCCCCTTTTTCTTTTCTGAAAACAGTTTACCGCAGGCGGAGGAATCGTTTGCGGAAAAACGGGTGCAATCCGTTCGCCCGTGCGTACGGGCTGCGCCGTGTTCGTGATACAGGATACCGCAAGCGGAGGAATCGTTTGCGGAAAAACGGGTGCAATCCGTTCGCCCAGGTATACGGGCTGCGCCGTGTTCGTTCAAAACCGGTCGCTTTCGGACGGGACGCCTTGCATCCTGTTTGCCGTTGCGGTATACTGGATCCGGAACGAAATCACAAGGCGGACAGGGGCATGAGCGGATACAACGAATTGATCGACAATTACGAGACCATGCGGGAGTCGATCCGGCAATACTTTGCGTTCGGCACACAAAGCCGGTCCGAATACGCGGAAAAGAGCGGACGGAAGAAATCGCAGGATCTGATCGTGCGGCGTCTGAACAGCTGGATGCAGAGCTATCTGGACTACTACACCAACGCGCGCGGCGAACGCATTCATTTCTTTACGGCGGACAGCCGTTCCGTTTCGCAGAATCCGCTGTTCCGCACCTATCTTTCAAAGAGCGTGAAATCCCTGAAGATCCGCCTGTTCTTCTATACGCTTGCCGTTCTTTCCGATCGGAAATTTCAATCCGTTCGTGAGATCACGGACGCAATCAACGCGCTGGCCGATGCGGCGGGCGAACGGCTGGACGAAGAATCGTTCAATGTGCTGCTCGATGCGTTCTCGTTTAACGGCGACTCTTTGCGCAGCCTTCTGGACGAGCTGTGCGGGCTCGGGATGCTGGAAGCGCGCAGAGCCGGGAAAACATACGGTTACCGCCTGAGGCGGACCGATCTTTCTCTGAATCCGCTCCGGGACGCGATCTTCTTTGCGTCCGAACAGGATCCGGTCGGCGTCATCGGCTATTATCTGCTGAATCGCATGGAAGGCGTTCCGGACGATATCCGGTTCAAGCATCACAATTTTCTGAACGCGCTGAACGACGGGCTTCTGTACGAGCTGTTCGACGCCATGCAGACAAATCGCTGGGTTTCCGTCAAAACCGACGCGCAGCCGAAGCATCCGATCACGGTGTATCCGCTGAAGCTGTATCTGAGCGTGCAGAACGGGCGGCAGCATCTGCTTTGCTACGATGCGGACTGGAAAATGCCGTGCTTTATCCGGATCGACCGCATTCGGGACGTGTCCAAGGCGGCGCTTTCGGAGACCTGTCCGATGACCGGGGATGCGCTCAAAGCGTTTGAGTCGCATCTGTGGGGGATCGGCTACTATCCGAATCGCTGTGCGCAGCCGCAGCATGTGGAGATCCTGCTGCAGGCGTCCGACAGCGAAGGCTTTTTCATCCGGCGGCTGGAGCGGGAAAAGCGCTGCGCCGATCTGGAGCGCATCTCCGAAACGCAGCGGAAGATCACGGCGGACGTGTACGATCCGCAGGATATGTTCCCGTGGATTCTGTCGCTGACCGGACGGATCAAACGATTCTCCTGCTCGGATCCATCCATGGAAGCAAGCATTTCCGCCGCCTTGGAACATCTGTACCGCCTGTATACGGAGGATCGGCGTCCGCCGGCTTCCGCGGAACGCGAAGCCCGGCTGAACGCGCTGAAGCCTGCCGCAAAGCATGCGCCTCTGCAGCTCTTTCACGAGGTGTACGGCGTCTGCTACCGCACCGCCGCGTCCGTATTGCGGTACTTGGGCGACCGGACGCTGAGCAAGACCGAGATCAGGGCGAGGATCAACGAGCTGACGAAGGACGCGTTCGGCGACGTCCGGATCAATCTCCTGCGGCAGATGGAAAAAGAGTGGATGCTGCTGTACGAGACAAAGGACAAACGGCTGTTCACACCGATCACGCATCTGCCGCCGTTCCCGCTGACGACGCCGGAGCTGCGCTGGATGAAAACGGCCTTTTCCGATCCGCGCGTGCGTTTGTTCCTGCCGGAGAAGGACGCGCCGCGTTTCGACGGCGTCGAACCGCTGTACACGCCGGACCGGATCGTGTATTACGACCGATATGCGGACGGAGACCCGTTTGCCAATCCGGAGTATCGGCGTGTGTTCCGTACCGTCCTTCGCGCAGTGCGGGAGCGCCGGATGCTGAACGTTCGCTTCCGTTCCACCAATACGGGAGAGGAGCGGTGCGAAACGGTCTATCCCGTCCGGCTGGAGTATTCGGAAAAGGACGACAAGTTCCGTCTGATCGCCGAAAAGCAGGGGAACACGCCGATGTTTATCAATCTTGCGACCGTGCAGGATTGCGAGAGCGGGGAGCCCGCTTCCCGTCCTGCGGGAAACGAGGACAGGTCCGCCGATGAGCAGACGCTGGAGCTGCAGCTGTTTGACGAGCGCAACGCGCTGGAACGCGTGCTGCTGCACTTCTCCGACTTGAAAAAGAAAACCGAGCGGATCGACGGCGATCGGTATCGGGTCATGCTGACCTATCGGGCGGGGGACGAAAAGGAAATGGTCATGCGCATCCTGACCTTCGGTTCGCTGCTCAAGGTCGTTTCGCCCGATTCCGTCAGGGACGAGATCATCAGCCGGGTCATCCGGCAGCACGAGCTGCTTTCCGGCGAGCCGGAATGCAGCGACCGGGACGACGTCTGAACGAACGATCCCGACGGCGCATACGGGCGGACCGTTCTATGGGGTCCTGTAAAAAAACAAGCCTTCGGGGATTCCGGAGGCTTTTGTCGATGGACGGTATTCTGCTGTTCGGATCCGCGGGGGCTGCCGCCCGAAGGCGGGGGTCCGCTACTCCACCGTGACGCTCTTGGCGAGGTTGCGCGGCTTGTCGACGTCGAGTCCCTTTGCGACGCTCGTGTAGTAGGCCAGAAGCTGCAGGGGGATGATCGCGATGCTGCCGTAAAAATGCGGATCGGTGTTCGGCACATAGACGGTGAAGTTCGCCGCCTCCTCGACGTTGTAATTGCCGTAGCCGGTCAGTCCCATGAGGTACGCGCCGCGCGCCTTGCATTCCGCCATATTGCTGACGGTCTTTTCGATCCGGTCCTGCTGCGTCAGCACGCCGATCACCAGCGTGCCGTTTTCGACCAGGCTGATCGTGCCGTGCTTCAGCTCGCCCGCGGCGTACGCTTCGCTGTGGATGTAGGAGATCTCCTTCATCTTGAGGCTGCCTTCGAGGCAGATCGCGTAATCGAGCCCGCGCCCGATGAAGAAGATGTCGCGCGCGTTGGCGTGCTTCGACGCAAACCACTGGATGCGCTCCTTGTCTTCGAGTGCGCGCGCCATCTTATCCGGCAGCTCGGAAAGGTCTCTGATATACGCTGCATACCGCGACGGATCAAGCTTGCCCTGCACGTCCGCGAGCGCGATCGCGAGCGTATACATTGCGGCAAGCTGCGCACTGTACGCCTTGGTCGTGGCAACGGCGATCTCGGGTCCCGCGAGCGTGTAAAGCACGTGATCCGCCTCGCGCGCGATGGTCGAGCCGACGACGTTCACGATCGCGAGCGTCGGCACGCCGTGCGCCTTTGCCGCGCGCAGCGCCGCAAGCGAGTCCGCCGTTTCGCCGGACTGCGAGACCACGATCACCAGCGCGTGCTCCGAAAACAGCAGCTTCCGGTAGCGGAACTCCGAAGCGAGCTCCACGCGCACGGGGATCCCGGCAAGGGCCTCGATCACATACTGGGCGAGCATGCCGACATGCCACGCCGAGCCGCAGGCGACGATGTGGACGCTGTCGATCTTCGCGAGGAAATCGCGATCGAGCCCCGCCGCCGAAAGATCGATCCGGTCGTCCTTCACGATGCTGTTCAGCGTGTCGCGGACGGCCCGCGGCTGCTCGTGGATCTCCTTGATCATAAAGTGCTCATAGCCGCCCTTTTCCGCCGCCTCCGCATTCCATGTGATGCGGGTGAGCGGCAGCGTGATCTCGTCGCCGTTCAGATCGAAGAAATGGGCTTCGCCGGGGAGGATCCGCGCCGACTGCAGGTTGTCGATGTAATAGACGTCGCGCGTGTGCTTCAGGATCGCGGGCACGTCGGACGCGAGAAAGCTCTCGCCGTCGGCGACGCCGATGATCAGCGGGCTGTCCTTGCGCGCGCAGTAGAGCTCGCCGGGGAAGTCCCGGAACATCAGCGCAAGCGCGTAGCTGCCGCGGACGCGCACCATCATGCGGTTGATCGCGTCGATCGGTCCGATCTGGTACTTCTTATAATAATAGTCGACCAGCTTGATCACGACCTCGGTATCCGTGCCGCTGTAGAAGCGGTAGCCGTTGTTCAGAAGCTTCTGCTTGAGCTCCTCGTAGTTTTCGATGATGCCGTTGTGCACGCCGACCACGTCCGATTCGACCGGACCGGAGCCGGAGCCGGTCGCGTTGCCGGAGACGTGCGGATGCGCGTTCGCGCGGCTCGGCTCGCCGTGCGTCGCCCAGCGCGTGTGTCCGATGCCGCAGAAGCCCGGCATCGTCTTTCCTTCGTCGGTCATCTCGATCAGATTCCGGAGCTTTCCGGTCGCCTTCACGACCTCGGCGGGCGCGTCGCCGCTGCGCACGGCAAGCCCCGCGGAGTCATAACCGCGGTATTCGAGCTTTCTGAGCCCTTCCAAAAGGATCGGCGCCGCCGGCTTTGAACCGGTATACCCAACGATTCCGCACATAGTTCCTCCTCAATAAACCAGCATGTATTTTTTCAGTTCCCAATCGGTCACGCGCGTGCGGTATTCGTCCCACTCGCGCCGTTTGCCGTCCGTGTAGTGCGTAAAGACGTGCCCGCCGAGCGTATCCACGATCAGCGGATCGGCGGACAGGCATTCGACCGCCTCCAGAAGATTCCCCGGCAGACTGTCGATGCCGTACGCCTTGCGCTCCGCATCGGTCATCAGATAGATGTTTTCGGTGATCTCCGCGGGCGGCGTCATGCCGTGTTCGATGCCGTCCAGTCCCGCGGCAAGACAGACCGCGATCGTCAGATACGGATTGCAGGCGGGGTCCGGGCAGCGGAGCTCGACGCGCGTGGAGCTTCCGCGCGCGGCGGGGATGCGGATCAGCGCCGAACGGTTCGACGCGCTCCATGCAAGATAGCACGGCGCTTCATAGCCGGGCACGAGTCGCTTGTAGGAATTGACGAGCGGGTTCGTGATCGCAGCCATCCCGCGCACGTGCTTCAGCACGCCAGCGATGAAGCTGTACGCATCCTTTGAAAGCTGCTTTTCGCCGTCCGGATCGAAGAACGTGTTCTTTCCGTCGCGGAACAGCGACATGTTCACATGCATGCCGCTGCCGTTGATCCCGAACACGGGCTTCGGCATGAAGGTCGCGTGCAGACCGTAGTTCTGGCTGATCGTCTTGACTGCCATGCGGAACGTCAGGATGTTGTCTGCGGCGGTCAGCGCGTCCTCGTACTTAAAGTCGATCTCGTGCTGACCCTCGGCGACCTCGTGATGGCTCGCCTCGATCTCAAAGCCCATTTCCTCGAGCATCAGGCAGATCTCGCGGCGCACGTTGCCGCCGTGGTCGATCGGCGCCATATCGAAATAGCCCGCCGCGTCCGCGGTGCGCGACGTCGGCAGTCCCTTGTCGTCCGCCTCAAAGAGGAAGAACTCCATCTCGGGACCGACGTTGAAGGTGTAGCCCAGCTCCTCCGCGCGGCGGAGGGTCTGCTTCAGAACATAGCGCGGATCGCCGACGAACGGCGTGCCGTCCGGGTTATAGACGTCGCAGATCAGCCGCGCCGTCTTGTGCATGGCGGGCTGCCACGGCAGGATCGCAAAGGTGTTGAGATCGGGTCTTAAATACTGGTCGGATTCGTGGATGCGGGTGAAGCCCTCGATCGAGCTGCCGTCGATCATGATCTTGTTGTCCAGGACCTTTTCGATCTGCGAGCGGGTGACCGCCACGTTCTTCATCTGTCCGAAGATATCCGAAAACTGCAGGCGGATAAATTCGATGTCTTCTTCGTTGACGATGCGGATGACGTCTTCTTTTGTATAATGCTTCATGGTTTTTCTCCTTGTATTCTATGAAATTGTGCCGCCTCGATGAATCCGAGGAACAGCGGGTGCGGTTTGTTCGGTCTGCTCTTGAATTCCGGATGATACTGCACGCCGACATAAAACGGCATTTCCGTGATCTCTGCGGCTTCCGCGAGGCGTCCGTCCGGGGAAACGCCCGAAAAGGTCAGGCCCGCGTCGGAAAGTCGCTGTCGGAATTCGTTGTTGAGCTCGTAGCGGTGTCTGTGGCGCTCCGCGATCGCGTCCAGCGCATAGCAGCGGGAGAGCGTCGTGCCCGGCTGTACGACGCAGGGATAGCTCCCGAGCCGCAGCGTGCCGCCCTTGTCGATCTCGTCGCTTTGTCCCGGCATGAAGTCGATGACCTTGTGCGCGCTCTCCGGATCGAACTCGCCGGAGTTTGCGTCCGCCCAGCCGAGGATGCTTCGCGCAAATTCGATGCACAGGATCTGCATGCCGAGGCAGATGCCGAAATACGGAAGGCGGCGCGTTCTCGCATAGCCCGCCGCCGCGATCATGCCCTCGATCCCGCGGCTGCCGAAGCCGCCCGGCACGAGGATCCCGTCGACGTCCTTCACCGCGTCCGGCGTGAACGTCTCCGAATCGACCCAGCGGATATCCACCGAAACGCCGCGCGCGTAGCCCGCGTGCTTCAGCGCCTCGACGATCGAAAGGTACGCGTCGTGCAGCTGCGTGTATTTTCCGACGATCGCGACCGAAACGACGCCCTGCGGATGCTTGACGCGATCGACCATCTCGCGCCATTCGGAAAGGTCCGGCGCGGGCGCCGAAAGGTGCAGCTTGCGAAGCACGATATCGGAGAAATGCGCCTGCTCAAGGTACAGCGGCGCTTCGTACAGCGTGTCGAGCGTCAGGTTTTCGATCACGCAGTCGCGGTCGACGTTGCAGAAATGCGCGATCTTCTCGAAGATCCCGTCGTCGGTGATCGGTTCGTCCGTGCGCAGCACGAGGATGTCCGGCGAAACGCCCATGCCCAGAAGCTCCTTTACGGAATGCTGCGTCGGCTTGGACTTGTGTTCGCCGCTCGCTTTGAGGTAGGGGACGAGGGTGACGTGGATATAGACCGCGTTCTCGCGGCCGACCTCGCGCCCGACCTGCCGGATCGCCTCAAGGAACGGTTGCCCCTCGATGTCGCCGATCGTGCCGCCGACCTCGGTGATCACGATATCCGCGTCGCTTTTTTCGCCGACGCGGTAGATGAACCGCTTGATCTCGTCCGTGATGTGCGGGATCGTCTGCACCGTCTTGCCGAGGTAGCCGCCCTGCCGCTCGCGCGCGAGCACGTTTGCGTAGACCCTGCCGGTCGTGAGGTTCGAGTACCGGTTCAGGTCCTCGTCGATGAAGCGCTCATAGTGTCCGAGATCGAGGTCGGTCTCCGCGCCGTCCTCGGTCACGTAGACCTCTCCGTGCTGATAGGGGCTCATCGTGCCCGGATCGACGTTGATGTACGGATCGAGCTTCTGCGCCGCGACCTTGAAGCCGCGCGCCTTTAACAGCCTGCCGAGCGACGCCGCCGTAATGCCCTTGCCGAGACCCGAGACCACGCCTCCGGTCACAAAAATGTACTTTTTCATACCCTTCCTCCTGCGATTTCCGTAAAGAGAGAGGCGCCCGCCCGAGGGGAGTTATCCCCGCGGATGGACGCCTGACGTTCATCTTTCCATGCATCTTCGGTACGATGCGTATTCGGTTCGGTTCGCCTCGCGGTTCGCGTCAGCGATATATGATATATAAAAAACACGGTACGCAGTATACGCCGCTCCGACCCGTTTGTCAATACCTTTTTTTCAATTTTTTACGGGAAAGGCGGAGGACGGGATCCGCGCGCAGAGAATAAAAAACGGGACCGCGCCGCATGACTGCGGCAGCGCGGACCCGTGTTTTCCGATGCGTGTCAATTCTGCTTTCCGGACCGTTTGTCGGCTTGCTTCTTCCGGCGCTCGATGTTGCGCTGCGCCTGCTTTCTGCCTGCCTCGGAAACCGTATTCTGTCCCAGCGCTTCCTGATATTTGCGCGCTCTGCGGTCGTGAATGTTTTCGCCGGACGGCTTGATGTCGCCCGCTTTGGTCAGCGCCCATTTGGTGAGCAGGGGACCGACAAGCTCATAGACGAGGACGCTGAACAGAATGATGTTCTTGATCAGCACGCCGTCGGACGTCCCGAGCTTTGACGCGGTCACGCACATGCCGAGCGCGACGCCGGCCTGCGGCAGAAGGGTGAAGCCCAGATACTTTTTGACCGTCGGATCGCAGTGCGTTGCGGAGCAGCTGATATAGGAACCGACGTATTTGCCCGCCGAGCGGGTCAGGATATAGACGACGCCGATCAGGATGACGGCGCCGCTGGACAGCACGCCGAGCTCCAGCTCCGCGCCGCTCAGTACAAAGAACAGGGCGAACAGCGGCGCAGTCCATTTGTCCGCGCGCTCCATAAGATCCTGCGCGAGCGGGCAGATATTACAGAACACCGTGCCGAGCATCATGCACACGAGAAGCGTCGAAAACGAGATCCGCACGCGTCCGATCTCAAAGGAGATCATCGACAGCGCGACGGTGAGGACGACGAAGGCGATGGTTAAGGAAAGACGGTTCGAGTTGGAGAAGAACGTGCGCTCCAGCATCGTGAGGACCCAGCCGAGGAAGGCGCCGAGCGCAAGCGACGCGACGATCTCGATGAGCGGCTCGACCAGGATTCCGATGAGGTCCGTCTGACCGGTCACCATCGAGGTGGCGATCCCGAAGGAAACGGAAAACACAGCAAGCCCCACGGCATCGTCCAGCGCAACGATGGGCAGCAGGATGTCGGTCAGCTTTCCCTTCGCCTTGTACTGCCGCACGACCATCAGCGTCGCCGCGGGCGCGGTGGCGGACGCGATCGCGCCGAGCGTGATCGCCGCTTCGACAGACAGCCTGTCAGGCATCAGGAAATGGAGTCCGACCAGCACCGCGTCGACCAGGACCGTTGCCGCAAGCGCCTGAAAAATACCGACGACGATCGCCTGTTTTCCGATCGTTTTGAGCTGCGACAGCAGGAATTCGTTGCCGATGGAAAACGCGATGAAGCCGAGGGCGGTATTCGTGATGACCGACATGCTTTCCACTTCCGCCGTGCTCGCAAAGCC
>CAMVGD010000002.1 GCA_947166925.1 uncultured Clostridia bacterium
CATCGTCTGATCCCGAAATCCGATAATCTCCCAATCAAAAAGGACTTCCTTCGGGAAGTCCTTTTTCATACCCTGCCGGCGGCGTTTGCGGTGCGGCGCATAACAACGGCGGGACCGATCCGGTCCCGCCGTTTGTTGAAAAGGGATGCTTACTTGTCGGTGTGGATGTCGACCTGCTGATGCGCGAGCGGAATGTTGTTTTCGATCAGCTTTGTCTGCACCGCATTGTTCAGCGCGAAGTAGACGGTCCAGTAGTCGCCGGACTTGAACCACGCACGGAGCTTGAACGTCGGGAGACCGCCCTCGGTCACGGTGACGAAGGTCTCGGGCGCGGGATCCTCGAGCACCAGCTCGTGGGACTTTGCACATTCGAGCATCAGCGCCTGCACCTTGTCGCGATCCGCAGCCGGGCTCAGCGTGATGTCGATGTCGAGACGGCGGAGCTCATTCGTGTTGAGGTTCTTGATCGCGGAGTTGGCAAGCGCGCCGTTCGGCAGCGTGATGCGGAGATTGTCCAGCGTGTCGATCGTCGTGTAGAACAGCGTGACTTCGCGGACCGTGCCCTCATGCGAGCCGTCGCTGATGAAGTCGCCGACGTGGAACGGACGGAACACCAGCAGCATGATGCCGCCCGCAAAGTTTGCCAGCGAGCCCTGCAGCGCCAGACCGATCGCCAGACCGCAGGAGCCGAGCACCGCAATGATCGAAGCGGTCGGCACGCCGACGGTCGCTACCGCAAGCAGAATGACGAGCACGTACCCGAGCACCTTGACCGCGCTGACCGCGACGGTCTGCACCTCGGATGCGAGCTTCTGATACCATTTGGTCTTTTTGATGATTCGGATGATCAGCTTCACGATCAGCAGACCGATGATCAGGATCGCCAGACCCGCAACGAGCTTCATTGCGAACGCGCCGATGCCGTCGCCGAATCTCTCCGAGATCGCATTGGACAGCCTTTGCGCCCAGGTCAGCTTTTCTTCCACGTTCAGTTCCTCTGCCATAACCAGATTACCTACCATGATTCTTCCTCCTTATCGTTAATGAGTACAGATACAGTATAACAGACCGCATCCGCTTTGTTAAGAGCAAATCGCAAATTTATATATGATTTTGGGAGAACGGATCGAATGCGCAGAAATCGGCTTTGCCGTGAATTGCGGCAGCGCCGCATATAATCAGAAGATTCTCTGTCGGAGGATCTTCCCGAACATGCCGGCAGGCAAACATCACTGCGCCGCAAGGCACAAAAAAAGGGCGCCCGTTCGGACGCCCTCGCGATTCAGTTCTGTCCCGCTTCCGCGATGTTCAGCGCGTGGTCGGAGATACGCTCAAGGTCGGTCAGCGCTTCGACGTAGAGCATGCCGATCTCCGCAGAGCACTTGCCCTCCGAAAGACGCTTGATGTGGTTGTTCTCAAAGAGATCGACAAGGTCGTCGACCTCCTGCTCGCGCGCCGCAATGCTCGAAAGCGGCATCGCCTTCGGATCCAGCATGCAGGTATGCGCGTCCTCGACGATATTCAGCACCTTCAGAAACAGCGGTGCGATCTCGTCCATCGCCGCTTCGGAGAAGCTGAGCTTGCGGTCGCGCATGTGCCGGATATAGCCCGCGATGTTGTTCGCGTGGTCGCCGATGCGCTCGTAGTCGACGATGACGTGATGCATGCGGTCGACCGAACGCGCGTCGGATTCGCCGAGACCGTTGCGGTTGATCTCCACGAGGTACTTCGAGATCTCGGAGTTCAGCCAGTCGAGCGTCTCCTCGTTTTCGTTGATGCCGTCAAGGTCGTTCTTGCGCGGCGCGGTCATCGCTGCGTAGGTCTTCTGGAGGTTCTCGTGCGCGATCTCATACATGCGCTCGGTCTCCTTCTCGACCGAAGCGACCGCCGTCACGGAGGAACCGAAGTCCTTGCCGCCGACGATGTGGAGAAGCCGCCGCCCCTCGAGCTTGTCCTCGCCGCGGATGATGAGACGCGAGAGCTTGATAAGCAGTCCGGAGAACGGGAACATGATGATCGTCGCGCCGAGCTTCAGGAACGTGTTCGCGTTCGCGAGCTGCTGCGCGTAGTTCTCCTTGCCGGAGATGTTCTCGATCAGCGTCAGCACGCCGGGGAAGACGGTCACGAGCAGTACGCAGATGATGCACGCGAATACGTTGAACAGCACATGGATGCAGGCGGTGCGCTTCGCGTCCTTGGTGCCGCCGATCGCGGCGAGCACCGAAACGGTCGTACAGCCGATGTTCTGTCCGCAGATCAGAAAGACCGCGGTCGAAAGCGGCAGCGCGCCCGCCATGGCGACCGCCATTGCCTGCAGCACGCCGACCGAAGCGGAAACGCTCTGCAGGATCATCGTCATCGCCGTGCCGACGAGCACCGCGAGGATCGGATTGCGGAGATTTGTGATCAGATTTCTGAACCAGACCACGTCGGCAAGGACTTTCATGTGGTCCTTCATGAGCGTCATGCCCATGAACAGCAGTCCGAGACCGGTCAGCGCGTACAGGATATCGCTCCACGGCCGCTTTTTCAGGAACGTCATCGCCATGACGCCGACGAACGCGATGATGGGCGCGTACATATCGACGTTGAACGCAATGAGCTGACCGGTGATCGTGGTACCGATGTTGGCGCCCATGATCACGCCGACCGCGTTGTCGAGCGGCATCAGTCCCGCGTTGACGAAGCCGACGGTCATGACCGAGATCGCGTTTGAACTCTGGATGATACCCGTGATGACCGTACCGACGAGCAGCCCCAGAAACCGGTTTTTCGTCAGTTTTTCAAGGATCGATTTGAGCTTTGCGCCCGCCAATCGCTCGATGCCGTTGCCCATGATCTTGATGCCGAACAGGAACACCGCGATACCCCCGATGATCCCGAGCAGGTTTGCGATCGGCACGTGTTCGAGCGGCACATTTTCCAATAGCATAAAGAGCTTTCCTCCCTCTCATACTCCTGTCTGTATCGTAACAGAAACCATGCATGATTTCAACAGGGAAACGCAAAGAATTTGCGTAAAATCGGCGTAAAAAAGGACCGTTCCCAAAGAAAAAGCCGCTCCCCGAACCGTTCCCGGCAAAGGCGTGCCTGCGGCGCGTGAATGGACGGGCGGAGCCGTGGTGAATCGGCTGCGCAGCGAATTGACCTGACGCTCATGAATAACGCTGCGCGCATGAATTGCAACAAAGCCGCATAAAAACAGAAGATTCTCCATCGGAGAATCTTCCCAGCGTGTCAAAAAATCTTTTGACACGCTGAACAGACTGTTGGGAAGGGAGACAGAATTCGTGTTTTCGCGACGGAGCTATACTAAAGTATGCGACCGAGCGAAAACGCGGATAATTTGCGGCGAAATAATAGAAAGAAAGGGCGCCCTCGCGCCCTTTCATCCGACAAGTATTCATTTGAACCATCTCGCCGCAAATGGTCTGACCCCTTTTACGACAGTCTGAGAAGATTCTCCATCGGAGAATCTTCCTGAACATGCCCGCAGGGCATACATCACTTGCCGCAGGCAAACATCACTCTGCCGAAGACGCCTCCGTCTCCATTTCGATGACCTTGCGGAACTGCGTTTCGTAGAGCTCGCGGTAGACGCCGTTTTGCGCGAGCAGCTCGTCGTGCGTACCCTGCTCAGCGATCGTGCCGTTTGCGACGACCAGGATGCGGTCCGCCTTGAGGATCGTGGAGAGCCGGTGCGCGATGACGATGGTCGTGCGGCCCTGCATCAGACGCTCCAGCGCGTCCTGGATCGCGTTCTCCGAGATGGAATCGAGCGCGCTTGTCGCCTCGTCGAGGATCAGGATGCTCGGATCCTTCAGGATGATCCGCGCGATGGAGAGCCGCTGCTTTTCGCCGCCGGACAGCTTAAGCCCGCGGTTGCCCACGACCGTATCGAGCCCGTCGGGCTGGTTTTCGATGAACTCCGTGAGGCTTGCCGTTCTGATCGCGTCCATCAGCTCCGCCTCGGTCGCGTCCTCCTTGGCGTAGAGCAGGTTCTCGCGGATCGTGCCGTTAAAGAGGTACGACTCCTGTGTGACCACGCCGATGCTGCCGCGTAAGTAAGCGAGGTCGAAGGAACGCACGTCGTTGCGTCCGATCAGCACGGAGCCCCGGTCCACGTCGTAGAGGCGGGGGAGCAGATTGACGATCGTGCTCTTGCCGGAGCCGGACGGTCCGACGATCGCGTACATCTTTCCCGCGGGCACGGTAAAGTTGATGTCGGAAAGGAGCGGCTTGTCCGGGGAATAGGAGAACGCGACGTGCTCGTAGCGGATATCCTCGCCGCTGACGTTCGGACGGCGCGGGCGCTTCGGCTCCCGGATCGCCGGGACCATGTCGTAATAGTCGAAGATGCGGGTGAACAGCGCGAGCGAGCGCGTGAAGTCCACGTGAATGTTGAGAAGCGACTGGACCGGGCGGTAGAGCCGGTTGACGAGCATGACGGTCGAGGTGATGATACCGACGTTCAGCGTCGGATCGGTCTTCTGAATGATGAACCAGCCGCCGGCAAAATAGATCAAAAGCGGACCGATCTCCGTGAACATGCCCATCAGCACCATGAACCACTTGCCGCTGCGCTGCTCCTTCATCGAAAGCTTCGTGACCTCGTCGTTGACCGCCTCAAAGCGCGCCTGCTCGCGCTTTTCCCGCGCGAACAGCTTGACGAGCAGCGAGCCGGAGACCGACAGCGTTTCGTTGACGAGCTGGTTCATCTCGTCGTTCTTTTCCTGGCTCTCGGAAAGAAGCTTCCAGCGCGTCTTGCCCGCGGAGCGCGTCGGCAGGATCAGAAGCGGAATGACCACGATCCCGACCAGCGCGAGCTGCCAGCTCATGGTGAACAGCGCGACGAGCGTGGTCACGACGATCACGATGTTGCGGACGATGCTCGTCAGCGTGCCCGAGATCACGCTCGAGACGCCGGCGATGTCGCTGTTCATGCGCGTGATGATGTCGCCCTGCTTTTCGGTGGTGAAGAACGCGTGCGGCATCGAAAGAAGATGCCCGTACATCTGGTTCTTCATATCGTAGATGATCTTATTCGAGATCCATGCGTTGATGTAGCTCTCGAGAACGCCGATCACCTGCGACACGGTCAGCGTCAGAAACGCCGCGATCAGAAGCTGGATCAGAAGCTTCATGTCCTTGCCGACCAGCGCCTCGTTGACGATCCGGCCGGTGATGATGCTCGGCAGAAGCCCCACGCCCGCAGAGATCAGGATCGTCACAAAGACGAGCAGAAACTGCAGCCAGTACGGCTTCAGATAGCCGAGGATGCGCTTGATCAATTGCCAGCTGACCTTCGGTACGTTCTGTTTTTCTTCTTCGGTCAAAAAACCGCGCGGTCCCATACGACCGCCCATCGGACCCGCCATAGTTCCTCTCTTTCCGCGGCGCCGCCGCTGTTGTCAGTTTCGTTTGATTCCCGTCAGATCCCGGATGATCTCGCCCGCCATGATCAGCCCCGCAACCGAAGGCACAAAGGCGCAGCTGCCCGGCGTCTGCCGCTTTTGATGCGCGCCGTCCTCCTGTTCGGCGGGGGCGGGTTCGATCGGCGGCTCCTTCGAGTACACGACCTTGAGATGTTCGATCCCGCGCTTTCTGAGCTCGCGCCGCATGACCCGCGCGAGAGGGCACACGCTCGTCTTTGCAATGTCCGCGACCTCGAATGCCGTCGGGTCCAGCTTGTTGCCCGCGCCCATGCAGCTGATGATCGGTACATTCGCTTCGTGCGCCTGCTCGACGAGCCCGAGTTTTCCGGAGACCGTGTCGATCGCGTCGGCGACGTAGTCGTACTGCGAAAAGTCGAACCGGTCCGCGGTCTCGGGCAGGTAGAAGCAGCGGTGCGCGTGCACGACCGTCTCCGGGCAGATCGCGGCGATCCGCGCCTTCACGACCTCGGTCTTCGGCAGCCCGACGTTGTCCCGCGTCGCGTATAAAAGACGGTTGAGGTTACTGAGCGCGATCACGTCGTCGTCGACGATGTCGAGCGTGCCGACGCCGCTTCGCGCAAGCGCTTCCACGACATAGCTTCCCACGCCGCCGAGCCCGAACACCGCAACGCGCGCCTTTTTCAGCCGTTCGATCCCGTCGTCCCCGATGAGCAGTCTCGTTCTTGTGAATTGATCCGCCATGTGCACCCCGGTAAAAAGAATATAAAGAATATATAGAAATTATACGCCGCAAAAAGGCGGCGTGTCAAGGAATCGGGACAAAGTGAAATGGTTGACGGTGCCGTTCACGCCCTAACGGCATCGGAATTTGTACAGTCCGTCGTTTGACGCCTGTATCATGTCGCCCTTTTCGGTCTGCCGCATCACGGCGATGACGTCCATATAGTCCGGGCAGGGCGAGATCAGTCCCATAAATGCCGATACGATACACACGGTCAGAAGCGGCTTCAAGGTGATCGGAATAACCGCGAATGCAATCAGCGGGATGATGCCGAGAA
Organism: uncultured Clostridia bacterium; assembly: GCA_947166925.1. Taxonomy (GTDB): domain Bacteria; phylum Bacillota; class Clostridia; order Christensenellales; family CAG-138; genus UBA3792. The sequence continues at coordinate 6,455 of CAMVGD010000002.1, forward strand.
GCGCAGGGGAAAGCGACATGATGACATATCTTTTTCGCGTGATCGGATCAAACGATATGGCATATGCTGCAACCTTTTTCAGACAAAAACCGATCCATACTTCGGCCTGTTTCGGATAGCAGATTGCGTGCATCCATTCATGCAGCGGCAAAGCAACGATCATTCCGACTATAAGTGCCGGCAGGAGGAAGAGCGGCGCAACCGGCGATTCGTGATTGAGAGAAGCTTTCAGGAATAATGCCGAAAAACAGATCAGCATGGGCGGGATTCCGTAAGGCAGGCTGTCCCGGAACACATGATCTGATGTCTGAATCTTAACCGCGTTTTCAGGCAGAGGTCTTTCTGGGTGCGGTAAGCCCCATTCTGCTTGATTGCCCTCCCAAATCAACTTGGACATATGCTTCCTTTCGAGACAAAGCTCCTGTTTGTTCGGATTCATCTTATCACGGATTTTGTCGGAGCGCAACAAAAGGCACAGTCGATTGAAAACAGGCTGCGCCTTTGAAGATTCTCCTTGACAAAATGCCGCGGAGGGGCTTTTTATTCGGCGCTTTCCGGTTCCATCTCCAGTACATAGCGCCCGGAGGCGTTGATGATGCGCGTGCCGTTGTAGGAAAGCTCGCGCGGGATGCCGTAAGCAAGATGTACGTGACCGTGGACGAGCACCTTCGGCTTCCATTTGTCCAGCATCGGTAAAAAAGCCTCGAATCCGCGGTGCGCGTAATCGTCCGCGTCGCCGTAGCCCTTCGGCGGACAGTGCGTCAGCACAATATCCACGCCTCCGGCTCGTTTCACCGCGCGGTTCAGCCGCCGGATGCGGCGCGCCATCTGCCGTTCGGTATACTGGTGATTTCCGCCGCTGTAGACCGCGCTGCCGCCGAGCCCCAGGATGCGCAGGCCGTTCACGGTCACGAGCCGGTCCTCGATGCAGTCGCAGCCCTCGGGCGGACGGACGTCGTAGCTTGTGTTGTGATTGCCGTGCACATACAGCATCGGGACGTTTGCCATAGTGACGAGAAAGGAGAGGTATTCCGCTTTGAGATCCCCCGCGGACAGGATCATATCATACTCCGCAAGCCGACCCGGTCGATAATAGTCCCAGAGCGCGGGCTCCTCCACGTCGGAAATCAGAAGGATCTTCATAGGATCGGGCCGTCCTTTTTGGGCGGGATGCTTTCGCGGTAGACGCCCAGAAGCCGCACCGTGGGCTGCGCGACCGGCAGGATCTCCGCAAACGGCGGGATCGCGCCTTCGACCGTGTCGGAAAGCCAGTCCATATGCAGGATCTCGGACGGCGACAGCCAGCGGGTGCCGTCGTTTCGCACGATGCCCTCCTGATCGCTCATGACGCGGCGGAACGGATCGAGGCGCCCCTCGACGATCGAGTTTTTCAGCGCTTCGACGAGCGCGCGTATGCCCTCCGGCAGCTTGTCCGACGGCGTGATGCCGATCACGCCGCTCTGCATGCCCCACCAGTAGTTGATGGCGGCGGCGCTGCGGTTTGCGCTTTCGTCCTCCCAATGCCCCAGAAGCAGCTCGGTGAGCAGCTTTTCGTAGAACGCGCCCCAGTTCCAGAAGGTCGAGGCGAGCGATTCGAGCGAACCGTCGTCCCGGGTGCGGATCAGTCCGAACGGCGTCTGCGGAGCCTCCGGAGCGAACCATTCGTGGTTCGAAACGACGTCCACGCCGTCCTTCAGAAGCGACGCCAGCGGGTCGGCCTCCACGCAGGACCAGCGGAGCTTCACGACCGCGCGGGGATTCACGAGCCGCGCGCCGAGCGCGAACGCATTGACGCTTGCGGGCACGCCGAAGATCGGCGCGGAGGCGACATAGCCCAGAAGATCGCTGTGCGAGCACGCGCCCGCGATCACGCCCGCGAGGAACTTGGTCTCATAGATGCGGCTGTAATAGGTGCGCACGCCCGGATAGGGCATGGCGACCGAGCAGTTTAAAATCTTCACACCCGGGTACGCGGCTGCCGCGCGGCGGCACGCGTCGATCAAGGACGGGGTCGTGGCAAAGATCACCTGCGCGCCGTCCTGTACGGCCTGCGCAAAGAGGGAATCGGCGTCGGCGCCGTCCTTGACGACGTACGCCTGCGTCGTGACTTTGCCCGCAAGCGCGTCCTCGGCGAACAGCCGTCCCTGCTCATGCCCGCGGACCCAGTTCGACGTTTCGGGCGGGAATTCGTGGATGAACGCCGCGAACAGATGCGTCGGCAGGAACATCGCGTTGTAGATGCGCGTGAGCAGCGTTTTTCCGGCGGGCTCGGTCTCGGCGGGAGCGTCCGCCTCGGTCGAGACGGTCACGTCCGCATCTGCGTCGGACACGCTCGCGTTGAGCGAGGCGAGCAGCGTTTCGGGCGAGAGCGCGGAAAGATCGTCGATCGAGTAGACGGAGATCCACGCGAGGAACGCGTCGGAGAGTCCGACGCCCTCGGGGAACTTCACGTGCGCCGCCGCCTCCGAAAATCGCATGAACGCCGACAGCACGCGCCGCCGCTGTTCCTCGGTCCAGATCTCGTCCGGCTCGAAGCCGAGCGCGGCGAGCAGCTTCTGGTAACTTCCGGGTTTTGTGAAGCGAAACGCATAGGTGCGGCTGACGTGATAGAACGTGAGAAACTCATAGTATAGCCGCGTCTTCGGGTCGTCCGAATAAGCGGGGACGATGCGCAGCACCGAGGTGGGGACGGAGGGGGCGTCGAAGTAGCGCATCACGGACAGGCGCTTGTTGCCCTCCTGCACGTAGAAATCGCCGTAGTATTCATAGCAGCGGATCGGATCGCGGATGCCCTCGTCGTCGAGGTGCGCTTCGCACAGCGCGATCCATTTCGCGCCGAACTCGGTGTTGCTCTCCGCGAGCGGCATGAAATCGCGCGAAAAGACGGACCGCCGTCCCGCGCTGACCGTGCCGATGACGCGCTCCGTCGGGATGTTCATCACGCCGAGCTCGATGCGCCCGGCAATGCTTCCGCCCTCCAGAATGTCGTCCAGCACCTGCGGGTACGGCCATCGTCCGTGTCCGACGTCCTCCCGGTATGCTTTCTGCGCTTTCTTATGCGCCGTGCGATAGGCCTCGACCGCTTCCGCTCTGCTCAAAACTCTGCGTCCTTTCATTGCTTTATATATAATCATACCATTTTTGCACCGCGTAAGTCAAGCGGAACGGATGAGCAATGCTCGTCCCTGCGACTGCATCCCCCCTGTGCGTAACAGTGTGTAAATTGTGGAATTTGTATGATCCATATATCAGAAAGACAGGGATGATCACATTCGTCTATTCTATTGGAATAAAGAAAAAGCCCTTTTCGTGCTTCAAGGAGACAGACTAATTTCTGCGTCGGAGAAGACTACTGGGCTCATACATAGAATAACAGATCCCGGGTCATATGTCAAATTAAAATACAAATTCCACAAAATACACAAATTCCACAGAATACACACACGGGCTCTATGTGTTGCGGTACGGCAAGCACGCCGAGCCCGAGGCCGTATCCGCACCGCGCATCCGGCGTAAATCTTGTGTAAAACGCCCGAATTCTCTTGCATTTCAGGCGGACGCGGGTTATAATGAATTATCATTTATATTGTCTGCCGATATAGGTCCGGATGGATGGCCCGGACGTTTCTACCGCGGCGCCGCAGCCGCGACTATTGGGAGATCGGGAACGTGCAGGGCGAACGCTTTGCGGTTCCTTGCGATATCGGCGGCAGGTTTTTCTGCTGCTGTTTTATTTTATGAATGCACAGGGAGGGGAACATGAAAGAACTCAAGGAACGGATCCTCAAAGAGGGCAGAGTGCTTCCGGGCGACATCATCAAGGTCGACGGATTTCTGAATCATCGTGTGGACTGCGGGCTGATGAGCCATATCGCGGACGAATTCGCAAAGTATTTCGACATCGAAAACGTGGACCTGCTGCTGACCGCCGAGGCGAGCGGCATTGCGCTTACGGCGGTGTGCGCGCTGCGCTTCGGAAAGCCGATGGTCTATGCGAAAAAGGCCAAGAGCGACAACATCGAGGGCGGACTCTTTAAGAGCGAGATCTTCTCCTATACCTATAAAAAGAAGGTCACGCTGCTTGTCGCAAAGGACTGGATCCGGCCCGGCATGCGCGTGCTCGTCATCGACGACTTCCTTGCCCGCGGCGAAGCGCTGCGCGGTCTGTGCGAGATCGTGGAGCAGGCGGGCGCGGAACTTGTCGGCATCGGCTGCGCGATCGAAAAGGGCTTTCAGGGCGGCGGCGACCGCTTGAGAGAACGCGGCGTGAACCTGCATTCGCTTGCGATCATCGAGAAAGCAGAGCCCGGCAATATCGTATTCCGGGAGGACGACTGATGGATACCGTTCTGATCCTCGATTTCGGCGCGCAGTACAGCCGTCTCATCGCACGGCGCGTGCGTGAGCAGAACGTCTACTGCGAGGTCCTGCCGCATTCCGCAAGTGCGGAAACGATCCGGGAAAAAGCGCCGATCGGCGTGATCCTGTCCGGCGGTCCGAACAGCGTGTACGCGCCGGGCGCGCCTCTTGTCGATCCCGCGCTGTTTACGCTCGGCATTCCCGTGCTCGGCATCTGCTACGGCTGTCAGCTCATGGCGCAGATGCTCGGCGGCACGGTCGAGCCGGACGGCGGCGCGCGCGAATACGGCAAGGCGGAAACGACCTTCGACCGCGCGGACAGGCTGTTTTCAAAGCTTCCGGAGACCTCGGTCACGTGGATGAGCCACGGCGACTATATCAGCAGGCTGCCCGCGGGCTTCAAGCCCGCCGCAACGACCGCGGTGTGCCCCACGGCGGCGATCGCCTGCGATGAAAAACGGTTTTACGGCGTGCAGTTCCATCCGGAGGTACGCCATACGCAGTACGGACGCGAGCTTATCCGCGCGTTCCTGTTCGACGTCTGCGGCGCGAAGGGCGACTGGACGGTCGGCGACATCCGCACCGAGGCGATCCGGAAGATCCGCGAGCAGGTGGGGGACGGCACGGCGCTTCTGGCGCTGTCCGGCGGCGTGGATTCGTCCGTTGCGGCGGCGCTGATGGCGGAGGCGATCGGCGATCGGCTGACCTGCGTGTTCATCGATCACGGTCTGATGCGCAAGAACGAGGGCGATGAGGTCGAACAGGCGTTCAAGCCGTGGCCGATCCGCTTTGTGCGCGTCGACGCCGAACAGCGGTTCCTCTCGCGTCTTGCGGGCGTGACCGAGCCGGAGCAGAAGCGCAAGATCATCGGCGCGGAGTTCATCCGCGCGTTCGAGGAGGAAGCGAGAAAGATCGGCGGCGCGGACTTTTTGGTGCAGGGCACGATCTATCCGGACGTCATCGAGTCCGGGCTCGGCAGCTCCGCGGTCATCAAGAGCCACCACAACGTCGGCGGGCTCCCGGAGGACATCGGGTTTTCGGGCATCGTGGAACCGCTTCGCATGCTGTTCAAGGACGAGGTCCGCGCGCTCGGCAGAGACCTCGGACTGCCCGACGCGTTCGTCGAGCGGCAGCCGTTCCCGGGTCCGGGACTGGCGATCCGCATCATCGGCGAGATCACGCGCGAAAAGCTCGACACCCTGCGCGAAGCGGACGCGATCTTCCGCGAGGAGCTCGCGCTCTCCGGCGTCTCGAAGGAGCTTTCGCAGTACTTTGCGGTGCTGACCTCGATGCGCTCCGTCGGCGTCATGGGCGACGGACGCACCTACGACTATACGCTTGCGCTGCGCGCGGTCAAGACCGACGATTTCATGACGGCGGACTGGGCGCGCATCCCCTACGACGTGCTCGACCGCGTCTCCTCGCGCATCGTCAACGAGGTCAAGGGCGTCAACCGCATCGTGTACGACATCACCAGTAAACCCCCCGCCACGATCGAGTGGGAATGAGAACCTTATATCCGACCACATTCGATGATTCTGAAAAGTACAAATCGGATGATTCTGATGAGATAAGATAAGGGGAGATACAGGCACCCCGAGAACCATGAAGTTCTCGGGGTGCTTTTCATATGTTCTGGTTCTACCAAAGCCAATGCGAAGCGCTCGAATCTTCTCGCCAATTCTCCGCCGAGCCCTCCTTCCACCCCTGATGCTGATTCGGGTTCTGCAGTTCATTTGAATGAATGAAAATGAGAATGAAGATAAGCATGAGAGCTGAAAAACATAGATATTGTCAATGGAATTGGAATGGGCATGGCAGGAAATGAGGGGTGGCCACAGCCGCCCATGTTCCTACCAATTGTTGTTGGTTATGGGTATGAACAGGATGGGTTTTCTTCTGTTTCTTCGGGTTTGTTCTCGGCTTTGAATGGGAGAAAGAGAAGAGAGAATGAGGAAGGAAATGTGGCGGAAAAGAACATGAATGAGAACAAAAAAGATGGGATGGATGAAGCAACGGCAGAACCAAAGGTTTTAGACAAACCAGAATCATTTGATTTGTACTTAGACAAACCGATTTTATCAAAGTGCACTCCAAAATTTGCGGAATGTGCAAAAAGGATTTGGCTGATGAGAGGCAAAGCGCGGCTTCGCGGAAGCTGACGAAACGCCGTAACACGGTGCAACGAAAAGAGACGGATTATTTCATTTCGACGCCCAAATAGCGGTAGCATGACGATCCCATCTCTTCTCCGATCACAATCCTCACACCATCGCATATAGCAACAAAAAAGCCTGATTTTCCGGGCTTTTTTCTCGTTTTGGGATCAGAAAAGGACGAGAAAAGAGATGAGTATGTCGCCGCTCCGCGATCACAGCGAAACAGGATGAAACTTGATGTGTCGCACCATGCTGAACGGAAGGGAAATGAAGGGGGAAAAGGATCGGATGTATATGGGCGTCAGAATAAGTGAGTTTGCACATTTTGGACTAAGTGATGTTGCACAATGACACTTTTTGATTCGAAATGTGCTGAATTGTCCTTAATATCGCAAAACCGCAGGCATTCTTCAGAGTGCCTGCGGTTTTGCGATATCAACATTGATAACAAAGTGATAACAGTTCGGCGGCTGGGGGGATCCCCGCCAGCTGTACACCTTTCTCAGAATCCGAGCAAGCCCTTCTTTTCGTAAGGCTCCGTTTTCATGGAGAGAATTCTGTATCCTGTTTCGCTTACTGCCTTTTCAATATCCCCGCGTGTAAGCTCGTTTTCAGTAATGATGACCGTTTCACCTTTTGCGTGAGAGGTCGTAACCTTTTTGACCTTGAAGGCCTTGCGGATGGCGTCATTCATATGCGCATCGCACATATCGCAAACGAGACCGTCCACAGACAATACTGTTTTTACCATCTTTTATTCCCCTTGTTTCGCTGTAGCGATCTTTGCATAGCCATTCCACGCAAAGACAGCTTCCTCGTTCTCGTCGGCAAGGACCTGATCCACGTTGCAGATGTAGAGATAGTGATCGCCAACCTCATGGTACTCCTTCAGTGTGCACTGGATCGCAACACGGGTGTGCTCCGGGATCTGAATGCTGCTGTCAGGGATGCTCTGCATTTTGATACCCAACTTTGCAATTTTATTTGTGTCCCGTCCTGTGGACATGCCGCAGCCCATGACGGCATCCTTGATGGCGGGGCCGGGGATTGTCAGAACGACCTTCTTGTTTTCACGCACCATCTCGCCGCTGAAGGAGGTCTTCGCCATTGCGTAGGCGATCATAGCGGGATTGAAGGAGAGATACATCCACCATGAAACCGTGGCAAGGTTCGTAGCATCATCGGGCTTTTGGGTGCAGACGAGCGTTACGGGATTCGGGGAGGTCAGAGAAGACGCCTTCGGCAAATTTATTATTTCCATTTTTGAGAATTCCTTCTGTCTTATTTCTTCATAAGCGCGACGCCGGCATTCCATGCCTTGCCGACTTTCTCGCCGGTCACATAATAGCCGTGCTGGAACTGATCAAACATCAAAGCGTTCAGCTTTTCGGGATCGACCTTGCCGTTTTCGCTGAGGACTTCTTCCTCGGCCTTCACGTTAACGATCTTTCCGACAATGCCGTCCACATAGTCGGTATGCAGGAATTCAAGCAGCTCGCACTCCATAACCACCGGGAATTCCTCGATGATGGGCGCATTGACCTTATCGCTCTTTACAGCGTGATAACCAGTACGCTCGAATTTGTCGTCGATCTTGTTGCCGGACGCAATGCCGAAGAAGTCGGCAACGTCCATGTGGGCTCTGTCGGCCAAGGCAACGGTAAAAGCGCAGCTGGCCTTGATATTGAGCCACGTACGCTTGCCCTCGCCGATAAAGAGGATAATCTTATCATCGTCGCAGATCTGTCCCCACGCCACGTTCATAACGTTGACCTTTTCGTTTTCATCATATGCCGCCACCATCAGCACCGGCATGGGGTAAACTGCCTGTACTAAGCCTAAATCTTTTTTCATGTAGGATTCTCCTTTCAGAGCAATGCTCCTTGACTTTCTGCTTTGCTCATACTATAATTCTATCCAAAGTTGGAAATAAATCAAGTACGCACATTTAGGTTATATACTTACCTGGAGGATAGTATTATGTCTGCTGACTGCATTACAAATCATAAGCTGGAGGATACCGGCTTCAACTATACGATGTCTCTGATACAGGGCAAATATAAAATGTTTATCTTGTATACCCTTGCCTGTTATGAGGTCGTCCGCTTCAACGAGATGAAAAAGTACATCGGCGAAATCTCATGTAAGACGCTCAGCAGCACGCTCAAGGAACTGGAAGCCGACGGGCTGATCCACCGCAAGGAGTATTCGCAGATCCCTCCGAAGGTGGAATACAGCCTTTCCGAAAAAGGCAGGTCACTGATCCCTATTTTGGGCGAGATGTGTGACTGGGGAGAGATGCATAGAGCGTGATTCACAAACAGATATTATAACGATACTGTTATCCGCAGAAATCCCCCTCTGTTATGCTCACCGTGTTTGGAGCCATGGCAGAGCTCGAAAGGGAAAGCATCCTCGAACGGCAACGAGAAGGCATTGCAATCGCCAAAGTAGAAGGTAAATACAAAGGACGTCAGCGAATGAAGATTGACGAGCAGAGGATGAGAACCGTATGTAAGCGGTGGAGAGACGGCGAGATCAACGCACGCGAAGCAATGACACAGATCGGGCTGAAACCAAACACGTTCTATAGGCGAGTAAAGGACATGGGACTATAGAGATGAATATGGCAGTTCTATTTCCCAAAATCATAAAAATATTGATTTTGGGAAATAGATATGGTATGCTACGCGTGAGGTGAGAACATGAAGCTAATCGAACGCACACAGTATCTGGACAAACTGAAGAATGTCATCGGGACGCCGGACATCAAGGTGATTACGGGCGTACGCCGCTCCGGCAAGTCGAAGCTGCTGGAAGCGTTCCGCGATTATCTGATGGCGGAGCATCCGTCTGCAAACATCATCCATATCAATTTCAATCTGCCGGAGTATGACACGCTGCTGACATCCTCGGCATTGTATGACTATGTCAAGAAACATCATAAACCGGGCGTAGAGAACTTTGTGCTGATCGACGAGGTACAGATGTGCAAGGGCTTTGAGCGTGCAATCAACGGACTTCATGCGTCCGAGCAGTTTGATCTTTATATCACCGGTTCAAATGCGTTCTTACTGAGCTCCGATCTTGCGACGCTCTTTACCGGGCGCACATTTGAAATTAAGGTGTTCCCGTTCTCGTTCCGAGAATACGTGGCGTATTACGAATACAGCGATCCTTATCAGGCTTTCAGTAAATACTTGCTGGAGGGTGGTATGTCCGGCTCCTATCTGTATCAGGAGCAGGAGGCGAAGTACGATTACATTGCTGACGTGTTCAACACTCTGATCGTTCGGGACATCCGACAGAAGTACAAGATTCGCAACGTGCAGCTATTGGATCGGATCGCGGAGTTCTTGATGGACAATGTTTCCAACCTGTCCTCGGCAAGGAGCATTTCGGATACCCTGACAAGCAAGAAGGAAACGATCAATCACAAAACCGTTGGGAAGTACATCGAATACCTCTGCAACGCGTTTGCTTTTTATAAGGTTCGGCGGTACGACATTCAGGGCAAGAGGTATCTTTCGTCCAACGAAAAGTATTATCTGTCAGATCATGCATTTCGCTATGCCAAGCTCGGCACCAAGAACATGGATTACGGACGGATTCTTGAGAATATTGTCGCCGTGGAATTGCTGCGGCGTGGGTACGAGGTATATGTCGGAGTGCTGTATCAGAAGGAGATCGACTTTGTTGCGATCAAGCGAAACGAAAAGCTGTATATCCAGGTTTCCGACAACATCACAGACGATAAGACGTTCCACCGGGAAGTCGATCCGCTGCTGAAAATTCAGGACGCCTATCCCAAGATGCTGATCGCCCGCACCGGACACGACGATTATCAGTACGAAGGCGTTCAGATTGTTGACATTGCAAACTGGTTATTGAAATGATTCTGTTTCCCAAAACTCAAAGTATCTTCATTTTGGGAAAAAGATTTGCATTGTTTGCGCAAACCGATAATCTATGGTATGATATAGACAGGCTTAATCGACTATATCAGAGTGCACACCAAGATTTGCAGCTTTTGCAAAAAGGATTTGGCTGAGGAGAGAAAAGGAAGCAATGCTTGAAGCGCCGCAGCGCGGCGCTGAGATGAGTGCTTGATCAATGCGAGTTAGCGGTAGCATGACGATCCCATCTCTTCTCCGAACCTCCTCCTCACACCATCGAATATAGCAACGAAAAAGCCTGATTTTCCGGGCTTTTTTCTCGTTTTGGGATCAGAAAAGGACGAGAAAAGAGATGAGTATGTCGCCGCTCCGCGATCACAGCGAAACAGGATGAAACTTGATGTGTCGCACCATGCTGAACGGAAGGGAAATGAAGGGGGAAAAGGATCGGATGTATATGGGCGTCAGAATAAGTGAGTTTGCACATTTTGGACTAAGTGATGTTGCACAATGACAATGTTAACGCAGGGCAAAGCTACTTAGCGTCGTCGAGGCACACGCGATCAGCGAACAACCAACCGGGCAACCGAGCAGACAACCACTTTGCTGATTGCCGGCAGCTTCCTGCAACGCCGAGGTTGAAACTGAGTTTTCGCCCTGCAATCTGAAGAAAACATCTGAAGCAAAATTGGAGAAAAGGTCCGATAATCCGGGCCCAAAAAACACCGTCGCGGGATTCCGCGACGGTGTTTTTTGTCGGTTCGATTATTGCACTGCGAAGGTGAAGCTCATCAGGATCGCTTCGGTCTCGGTGCCTTCGGACAGGTCCACGCCCGTCAGCTTGATGCTGACCCAGACGCCCTCGGCGATCTCGCCGTAGTACTCGATCCAGTCCATACCGACGTTCTTATAGCTGCGTCCCTGCATCTCGATCCCGCCGATCGTGCGCGGCGCAAGCTCGGCAAGGTTCTCGAAGCTGTCCTTGTAGAAGTCGATCTTGTCAAGCGATTCCTTACATTCGATCTTGAAATAGGAGAAGCTGGAATCCGCCTTTTTCGCATTCGGCGCGCAGTAGATGTAGACCGAGCCGCTCGACGCCTTCGGCTGCCAGTTCTTGTTCGGGATCTGAGCCGTCACATTGACCTTCGGACCGGAGAAGCCGACCTTTGCTTCAAACGTCTGTGTTTCGGTCGGGTTCGTGCCCGCCGGCGTGGAGCTTGCGACTTTCGGGAAGCCGGAGATATCCGCCACACTGTATTCTTTGGACGATATGCCGCTGATCGCGAACGCGGAGCACGCATAGGTACCGTCGCCCTGATCCTTAAAGGTCACGGTCAGACTGTCGTTCTCGGCGTCCCACCAGGTCGCCGACTGGGTTTTGCCGTCGTTGTTCTGATCGTCGCTTCCCTGTTTGCCGACCGCCGCGCTGATCTCGTCAAACGTCAGCGCATAGCAGAAAGAATTGGGCATCTCGCCAAGCCAGCGATAGAGCCCCGCAAGCATCGCACGGTCGATCACGCCGTCGCTGCTGCCGTACGGCGCGCCGGGGAAGGCTGCTTCGCCCTGCGGCGCGGGCGCTTCGGTTTCGACGGGCGCCGCGGTCTCGGCGGGCGCTTCGGTCGGATCGGCTTCGGCGGAGGCGGTTGCTTTTGCGCCGGGTTCAAAGATCAGGACGGCGTCGCCGTAGGAAAACTCGATCGCCCCGGCGTCGGTCCTGACTATGCTGGAATACGGTACGCCGGAGACCGTGATCTCGCCGGCGTCGTTCCAGCCGATCGGCATCTCCTGCGCCATGATGATCAGCATGCCGCTGTAGTCGGCGTTCAGCGTGAGCGTCGTGTCGGCAATGCCGGTCTGGATCAACTGTTCGCCGGAGAAGGTGTAGTCGCCCACGCGGTACCCCGTGAGCCCGTATTCGCCGGGCGTGAACGCGGGCGCAGGCGTTTCGGTGACTTCCGGTTCGGAGACGGGCGCAGGCGTTTCCGCTGCGGGCGCGGCGTCCGGAGGCGTCTCGCCGACGGGCTGTTCCGGCGTCGTTTTATCTTCGTTTTGACTGCCGCCGCAGGCAAACGTGCCGACGGTCAGAAGCACCGCCAGCAAAAGAATCAGAAAGCGTTTCATGATTGCATGCTCCTTTGTATGATCGGGCTGTCAGCCTTGCTGTTTATTATACCATACCACCTGCGATTTGCAAGTGCGCGTATGGTTTGACTTTCCGCTGCGGGCGTGATACAATGACGGCATCTGCATGACAGGAGGCGCTTATGACCGATTACGAAGCATTGACCGCACAGACGGAGGCGCTGATCTCGGGCGTACCGCACCGGATCGCGAACCTTGCAAACGTGTCCGCGCTGATCTTCGATACGCTCGAGGACCTGAACTGGGCGGGGTTCTATCTGCTGGAGGGCGAAACGCTTGTATTGGGCCCGTTCCAGGGCAAGCCCGCCTGCATTGAGATCCCGGTCTCGCGCGGGGTCTGCGGCGCCGCCGTGCGCGAGGACCGCTCGCAGCTTGTCCCGGACGTGCACGCATTCGCGGGACACATCGCCTGTGATTCCGCGTCGCGCTCGGAGCTCGTCGTGCCGCTGCATCAGAACGGCGCCGTGATCGGCGTGCTCGATCTGGACAGCCCGTCACTTGCGCGCTTTACCGAAGCGGACCGCGAGGGCATGGAGCGCCTTGCGCGCGTGCTCGAACAGAATCTTTGACCCGCACAAAAAACAGGCGCTTCGGCGCCTGTTTTTGCATGTCGTTACGGTGCGGGCGTTTCCTCCGGTTCGGGGGAGGGCTGCTCGTCCTCGATGTAGGTAAAGACCTTGCGCATGGCGTACGGACCCTCCTCGAAATACGTCGGCGAAAGCTCGGAAAGCGTGAAGTGCATGCCGTCGCAGGTGTGCGGGTAGTAGAGTCCCCAGGAGAATCCCGCACGGAAGAACGCGAGCTCATAGAGCAGGTAGTTCATCAGCGGCTCGGGCACGCCCTTCCGGCCTGCGGACGCGCTGCCGGTATAGGTGAAATCGTAAACGCGTTTGTCCTTGTATTCCTCGATGCCGTTGTAGGTCAGGTTGTCCGTGACCTCGTGATAGATCTTCTCGCGGTTTGCGAGAACGTTGCGGTGGCTCGGCGTATACGCGTTGATGTCGACCGCGGTGCCGAAGGAGTGGTGGCTCACGAAATCTCCGGAATTGACGAACCGGCGCACGGTCGTTCCGTTCATCTCGACGAGGTCCGCAAGACGCACCGCGCCGGTATCGAGCTTGCCGCCGTGGATGCGGATATAGGTGTTCTCCATGTAGCGTCCCGCCTGCTCGAAGTACGGCACGGCGTCGATATGGCAGCCCCATTGTTTGCCGTTGATCACGGTGGCTTTGGCGTCGTATTGCTTGAGCCAGTCGCCGTCGACCGCGATCCGCTTTTCTCCGGACTTGAATGAGTAGCGGAACATGAACCGCTCCGGCGAGCCGAAGAACGCAAGCGCGGTCGTGTAATTGCCGCGGAGGTTGTTCGGCAGGAGCTGTACCTTTTTATCGGACGTGACCGTGAACGGCGCGCTGACCAGATCGGCGCTGCGCCCCTGCGCGTCCGACGCGGAGAGCTCGAGCGTAAAGCTGCCTGCGGACAGACGTTCAAAACGCAGGTTTTCGGAAATGCAGTCGATCTCTTTCGAGAAGGTGAGATCCAGAAGCCGGCATTCGGTCACGTTTTCGCTTTCCGCAAAGGTCTGTTCCGCCTCGATCACGACCTTGCCGCCGCTGTTTTTGACGCACGCATAGACGCGCACGAGCGGCGCGAGCGAACGCACCGTTCCGTCGATCCGGAACGGGTGTCCCTTCATGATCGGACCGCTCGGGTCCGGCATGGGCATATCGACCGATTCCGTAAAGGTGATCGGATCGGGCTCGGGCGTGGGCGAAGGGGTCGGCTCGGGCGTCGGCGTCGGCTCGGGGGTCGGCGAGGGCGTCGGCGGCAGCGTCGGCAGCGGGACTTCCGTAATGACGGGGGTCGCGACCGTTTCCGCGACGATCTCCGTTTCCTCGACGGGCGCAGGCATTTCGACCGGCGCCGCCGTTTCCAACGCCTCGCCGGTTTGTACAGGCATATTGCACGCGAGCATGAGGCATGCGAGCAGGATCAAAGGAATGGTTTTCTGAAAATAATGCTGTTTCATACTTTTTATTATAGCACGGTACAAAACCGGCTGCAAGCATGGAAAAAGCGCCGCAGGTGCGGCGCTTCAGACTGTCGTAAAAGGGGTCAGACCATTTGCGGCGAGATGGTTCAAATGAATACTTGTCGGATGAAAGGGCGCGAGGGCGCCCTTTCTTTCTATTATTTCGCCGCAAATTATCCGCGTTTTCGCTCGGTCGCATACTTTAGTATAGCTCCGTCGCGAAAACACGAATTCTGTCTCCCTTCCCAACAGTCTGTTCAGCGTTTCAATCGGAGATGCGGCGAAACTCCAGCCTGTGGCGGACGCCGCTTTCGTCCGTGGTGTTGAGCACGAGATTGTCGCCGGTGAATGAATACGGGATCTGCGTCTTTCCGTCAAGCAGCAGGCAGTCTTGGTTCAGGAGGCTATCATCACCGTGAACGGTCTGATACGAAAACGAAACCGTGGCCGACACGCCGTCGGCATAGGCTGTTTCGGTGCCGTTCCCGTTCCCGTCAAACGAGTATACCATAAATACCGTCAGAGGTTCCTGCTGATACCTGTTTGCGTCCCGATACACAAAGGAGGTTTCCAGGACCCACACGCCTTTCAGTTGGCTGGTTTTTGCACAGCCGATCGACAGCAGCAAAACCGCGGATAGCAACAAGACGGTCAATCGTTTCCAGCTCATTTCGAAAGCCCCCTTCCTTACAGCTCCCTGAGAAGCTCACGAAGCTCGCGGACGGAATCGCCGAAGACCTTCAGCGCATCCTTGACCGGCTGCGGGCTGGTGAGGTCGACGCCGGCAAGCTTGAGCTCGTTCAGCGGATAGTCGCTGCCGCCGGTGGTGAGGAACTTGAGATAGCCCTCCGCGTCGCCGGTCTCGAAGATGTGCGACGCGATCGCGACCGCGGACGAGAAGCCCGTTGCATACTGGAAGACGTAGAACGCGGTGTAGAAGTGCGGGATGAACGCCCATTCGTAGGCGATGTTCTCCGGCACTTCGGCGCCTTCGTAGTAGAGCTCGACGAGCGAACGGTAGATCGCGGTCAGCTTTTCCGCGGTCAGCGGCTCGCCATTCTGGTACGCCTCGTGCGCCTTGCGCTCGAACTCCGCAAACAGCGTCTGACGGAACAGCGTCGTGCGGAAGCCCTCCAGGAAGTGGTTCAGCACGTACGCGCGGCGCGCCTTGTCGGTCTCGGTCGCGAGGAGGTACTTGGTGAGCAGCACTTCGTTGACGGTCGAAGCGACCTCGGCGACGAAGATGCAGTAGTCGTGGTTCATGTAGTCCTGCGTGTTGTCGGACTTATAGGAGTGCATTGCGTGACCGAGCTCGTGCGCCACGGTGTATGCGTCGTCGAGCGCGTCGGTGTAGTTCAGCAGCACATAGGGGTGCACGCCGAACACGCCGCAGGAAAACGCGCCGCTGCGCTTGCCCTTGTTCTCGTACGCGTCCATCCAGTTCTCGGTGTATGCCGTGTCCAGAAGCTTCTGATACCCTTCGCCGAGCGGCGTCGTCGCCGCCTTGACGAGCTTCTTCGCCTCCTCGAACGGGACCTTGAATTCGACGTCCTTGACCATCGGGCAGTAGAGGTCGAACATGTCGATCTTCTCAAGACCCAGCGCTTCCTTGCGAAGCTCCAGGTATTCGCGCATGGCCGGAAGGCTTTCGTGGACCGCTTCGATCAGACTGTCGTAGACGGAGACCGGGATGTTGTTGCGGAACAGCGCCGCTTCGCACGCGCTCGGATAATTGCGCACGTTCGCGTTGAACTGATCCAGCTTGACGTTGCCGCCGTAGAGCGCGGCAAACGTGTTGATGTACTTCTTGTACGTGCCGAACATGGCGTTGAACGCTTCCTCGCGGACGGCTCGTACCGGGCTTTCACGGTATACGCCGAAATTGCCGGCGGTCAGCTGGACTTCGTTGCCCTCCGCGTCGTGGATCTTCGGCAATTCCATATCGACGTTCGTGAGCATCTCGTACGCGTCCTGCGGCGTCTGCGCGGCGTCGCCCATCATGGCGAGCATGCGCTCGCGCTGCGCGTCGAGACAATGCGCGCGGGTGCGGGTGATGTTTTCGACCGTGAAGCGGTAAGGCTTCATCTCATCCGGTGCGAGGAACTCGTTGAGCTTCTCCTCGGGGATCGCAAGGATCTCCGGCTCGAAAAACGCCAGCATCGTCGAAAACTGCACGAATGCGTTCGTCGCCTTGCCGTCCATCTCCTGGTGCTTCGTCTCGGAGCCGTCGGCGCAGCGGTGGAGGTTCGCATAGATATAGGCCTTCTCCAGTCTCTGCGCGATTCCGTTGACCGTATCGATCCCCGCCTTGAAGCTTTCACGGGAGTTGCCCAGCGTGCCCTCGATCGCGGCGATCTTCGGAAGGTCTGCAATAATCGCGTTCAGCTCCGCCTCCCAGGCTTCGTCGTTTGCGTACATGTGCGTAAAGTCCCACTGAAATCTCGGGTCCATGTCTTTTCTTGCCTGCATGTTCGTTCTCCTTTGTTTGAATTCTCCAACAGTATACCGCTTTTCAGCCGCTTTGTCCACAGGTCACGGCGTTTTTTTCAGCGTATATACCGTCGCTTTTCCGCGCCGGATGCACACGACCGGAAGCCCGTACTGCCGCAGAAGCCGCAGGTCGTCCGACACGCTTTTGCGCTCGGCAGGCATGCCGCGTTCACTGAGCTTCTCAAGGATCTCGCGCATCGAGATCGTCTTTCCGATTGCCAGATCGTGCTCCAGAATGTCCTTTACATACAGGATCTTCAGCTTTCCGTCGGTTTTCTTTGCCATGTCGGTTTCCTCCTCTCCGGTTCTGCAGCATCAGTATCGCCGAAAACCTGTCCTATAAACCGGAACGAAAGCCGCAGTCCGATCGACCGTTTTCGACAAAAAGCGCGAAATTTACAACTCTGTTACAACTATATGACATCTTTGTTACGTTTTGGACGAATTTGGAGTGTATCATGGAATCAGATCCGGGAAAGGAGCATGACATGATGAAACGGCTGACGATCCTTCTTGCGGCGCTGCTGCTGATCGCATGCCGCACGTCCGGGACGCAGGAATCCTCCGCGCAGCAGCCGGAGCAGCGGACGGAGAGTCCCGCGGCGGAAACTGCGGCGGAAACCGGTCCGACGGAGGAGACGGTCGTATCCGGCGTACGCAGCGACGTGCCGGAGCTGATGCCCGTTCCGGTCGAAAAACGGTTTCCGGGAAAGTTTTCGGATGCGCCCGAATACGGTGAGCGCAGCTACAAAAGCAGCGCGATCGACGTCACGATCAGAACGTATACGGTCGAGAACACCTATGCGAAGATCGCAAGCTATCACGTCGCCGATCTCTATGTCAAGGACGCGACGTCGATCCGGACCGCTGCGGCGGGAGGCGACTTCGGCATGCGGTACGAAGGACCGGTCAAGGAGATCGCGAAATCCGTCGGCGCGCTCCTTGCGATCGACGGAGACACCTATACGCATGAAAAGGACAGCTTTGTGATCCGCAACGGCGTGCTGTACCGCGATACGCCGATCGAAAACACCGACATCTGCGTTCTGTATCGCGACGGGCGTATGGAGACGAAGGCGTGGGGGACGTTCGACGTACAGGAGATCATCGCCTCCGACCCGTGGCAGGTCTGGGGCTTCGGCCCCGCGCTGCTCGATGAGAACGGGCACGACATGGAGATCGAGCATACGCTTTCCGGACACAACCCGCGCGCGGCAATCGGCTACTACGAGCCGGGACACTATTGCTTCGTGATCGTCGACGGACGGGATCACGACTGGTCGGAGGGCATGCGGCTCTCCGCGCTGAGCCGGCTCATGGAGGACCTCGGCTGCAAAGCGGCCTACAACCTCGACGGCGGCGATTCGGCGCAGATGTACTGGAACGGCGAGATCATCAGCAAAAGCCGGAACGAAAGCCGCGTCATCAGCGACATCATCTATCTCCTGCCCGAACCGTAAGGGCAAAGTTCCTCCGTAAAGGGCGGCGCCGCCCGCAGGCTTTCCATGTTCCTCCGGCGGGCAGCGCGCTCCCTTGCATACAAACAAATACCGCTTTCGCGCGGCAGATCCTCTCCCCGATGCAGCCACGCGCGAAAAAAGGACCGCTCCGTTTTTCGGGGCGGTTCGTGCTTCCGTACATGCGGGATCCCGTCGAACGGCGTCGGCTTTTGTTGCCATTCGCGGACAACTATGCTATACTGTACCATATCCGGCACAAATGCCGATACGCCTGCTGCCCGCAGCAATGGAGGCCGAAATGACGCTGACCCATGCAAGGAGGATCCTGCTGTTCATCCTGACGTTTGTTCTGACGCTGCCGCATCTGCCTGCGGCGCGCGCAGAGGACACCGAACTGCCGGCAAAGGATCTGACACCGTACCTGCGCTTTGAACAGAGCCGCGGACATTCCCGCGCGCGCGTTCTGCTGACCGATGCGCTGCTGGACGAACCGGTTGTATACTTTCCGTACGAGACGATCCGGCTGACCTGGGAGGAAGCGCCGGAAACGCCGGCATATCTGTGCATACAGTGGAACAAGGAGCCGGAGCGCGTGCGTCTTCTCGAGACCGGTGCCGACGGCGTGCTGCTTTCGGACACGTATGCCGAACCGGTGCTCGACGCGGTCATTCCGCTTGCGGAAGGCACTGCAGCCGTCACGATCGCAGGCGACGCGGCGGGCATGGAGATCATACGGATCGCGCTGTTTGCGGAAGGCATGCTTCCCGCGCCGTTCCTTCCGTGGCAGGATACGCCGAAAGGCATGGATTATCTGCTCATTTCGACGCACCCGGACGACGACGTTCTGTTCATGGGCGGGATCATCCCGACATACGGCAAGGAGCAGGGATACGTCGGCACGGTCGCGTACGTCACCGCGCCTTCGCGAAATCGCGTCAACGAAGCGAATCTGGGCGCGTGGGAGATGGGCGCGCGGTACCGTCCGGTATTTCTCGGCTTTCACGATATCCCGAACGACTGCAAAACCGATTATCTGAACCGTTTTCTGCCGGAAACGGTCACGCTTGCGCTCGTGCGCCTGCTCCGCGAATACCGTCCGCTGGTCGTCTTTTCGCACGACGTCAACGGCGAATACGGGCACTGGCAGCACATCATCGTTTCCGCATCGGTCGCGGAGGCGTGCCGTCTTTGCGCCGATCCGGCGTACGACCCGATCTCCTGCGAGCAGTTCGGCACGTGGGAGGTCAAGAAATGCTATCTGCACATGTATCCGGAGAATCCGATCGAGATCAATATCCGTACGCCGCTGCAGTCCATGGGCGGACGTACCGCGTTTGAGATCGCGGAGAGCGCGTTCAGGATGCATAAGTCCCAGCAGAACGGTCATCACATCGTCGAGGGCGAATGGAGCCCGCTTGCAATGACGCGGTTTGGCATGGTTTACGGGACCGTCGACGCGGGGGACGATGTGTTCGACAACATCGATCCGACGCTGCTTGCCTCATATGTGCCCCCGGAGCCCACCGCAGCGCCGGAGGAGGAACCGACTCCGGAACCGACGCCGGAACCGACGCCGGAACCGACCGCAGCGCCGACGCCCGCGCCGACGCCCCGGCCTACGGTCCCGCCGACAGCGGCGCCGACCGCCGTCCCGGCACAGCAGATCGAACCGCCCGCTTCGCAGTCCGGGTGGCTGATCCCGCTTGGGGCGTTTCTTGCCGGCGCGGCGATCGCGTCGGTCTGCTTCCTGCTTTTGCGGCGCAGATCCCGCCGCTGAACGAAGGCGGAACGCAATCATTCCGATACAGAAATGAAAAAACCGCTCCGGTCGCCCGGAGCGGTTTGTGCGTTCAGAGGATCAGCCGAGCACGGCGCTCGTCTGCCCGCCGAGAGTCAGCGTCGTGCCGGAAAGCGAGGCGTCCTCGATGCCGATGAAGGCGCGCAGCTCGGTAAAGTTGCCGAACGCTTTGACGTCGATCGTTTGCGACGAGCCGCTCGGATTGTGCAGCACGAGAACGGTCTTGCCTTCGTAGGTCGCGGTAAAGCCGCCGACCTTGGTGCCGTCGACCGCGACCGCATGGTATTCGCCGCGCGCGATCGCCGGGTTTGCCTTGCGGATCATGATCAGTTTCTTATAATAGGTATAGAGGCTCGTTTCGTCGGCCATCTGCTGCACGGCGCCGTTCCGGATCTGATTGTCGGCGCTGTAGGTCGTCCCGACCGGATCCCGTACGGTATCGTCGTCGCCCCACACCATCGCGAGACGGCGGTTCGCGTCGGTGTTTGCGCCGCCGCGCGAGCCGCGCATGCCGAGCTCCTCGCCGTAGTAGATGAACGGCGATCCGGGACCGAGGATATAGAGGTTTGCCGCCATCTGCATGTAGCCGGACGAGACGGTCAGATAGCCTGCTGCGCGGTCTGTGTCATGGTTTGCGATGAACGGAACGAACATGGCGTCCGGATTCTTGCCCGCGATCGATTTCAGATACGATTCGACATACTTCGTCAGCGCTGAGGCGTTGCCCTTCTTTGCGGTGGCGGCGAACAGTCCCTCGGACTGCGAGGTTGTGAAGTCGAAGCAGTTCATGACCGGGTAATATCGCGCGGTGATGCCGTCGCCGTCCCAGACCTCCGCGACCGTATAGAGACCGGGATACTCGGCGCGCAGCGTGTCGAGGTATTCCTCCCAGAACGCGACGCTCGAGTCGTGATCGCCGAAGTACGCGTATTTCGCCGCGTCGAAGCGGAAGCCGTCGATCCCGCGGTCGAGGTAGAAGCGCGCAACCTGCAGGACCGCCTCGCGCACGGCGGGCGAGTCGAAGTTCAGCTCGGGCATGTCGCCGGAGAAGTTGCATTCATAATAGATGTCCGTGCCGTAGAGCGAGGTGAACGTGCGTCCTGCCGGCGCAGTCTCGCCCTCCGTATAATAGCAGTAGAAATCGTAGAACGGATCGGACGGATCCTCCCGGCGGTGCGCGTCGGAGAAGCTCCTGAACCAGTCGCAGTCGCGCGCCGTATGGTTGATCGGCAGATCGAGGATCAGCTTGACGTCGCGCGCGTGGCACAGCGCGATCAGCTCGTCCAGATCCTCCTGCGTGCCGAACTTCGGGTCGATCTGATAATAATCGGAAACATCGTATTTATGATAGGAATTCGACAGGAAGACCGGCGTCAGCCAGATGCCCTCGATGCCGAGGGACTTTCCGGAATCCGGGTCGCCGTCGTTCAGATAGTCCATGCGGTTGATGATGCCGCGGAGATCTCCGACGCCGTCGCCGTTTGAATCGGAGAACGAACCGACAAAGATCTCGTAAAAGACCCGCGCGTTGTCCGGCGCTTTGACCGCACCGGTCAGCTTCGGATCCTTGATCGCGTATTCCTTGGAGGACGATTTGCCGCCGCAGCCGAGCGTCAGCAGCAGGAAAACAAGCAGCAGCGCGGCGATCTGTTTCGGAAGGGTTCTCATTTTGACACCTCCATCTGTCAATCTCGCCATTATCGTATATTTTTTTGGTTCGTTTGTCAAGGATGCGCTTTTCATCCGGAGAAAAGTATGATATACTGTCAGCCATGAAACACTGTGAACTGTATAACAAGGAAGCGCTGCTTTCGATGCACGCCAAAAAGAAGCGAGCAGGGATCGCCATGCTCGCCGTCGCAGCCGCGGGGCTCGCGGCGTGCGTCGTGCTGTGCCTGCTTACCACACGCACCAATTACGGAACGATGCTGTGGGCGACGGTTGGTACGTCGATCGTGTCGGGCTGGATCGTGATCTTTCTGTCGCATGCCGTTTTCGAGGTCGCGAAGACCGGCGAGCGGCATATGAAGATGGTGGAGGAGGGCGAGCGGAAAACGGTCGGCGGCAGGTTCGA
Organism: uncultured Clostridia bacterium; assembly: GCA_947166925.1. Lineage (GTDB taxonomy): Bacteria > Bacillota > Clostridia > Christensenellales > CAG-138 > UBA3792. The sequence goes on from CAMVGD010000002.1 coordinate 28,865, forward strand.
GAAGACGAACGAGGTACGGTATATCCGACACGGCGTCACGCTGCGCCGCGTCCGCCTGACGTCCGGTGAACGCGAGACCATGCTGGTCCTCTATGAGCCGTACGCCAAAAAGGTGCCCGAAACATTTTCCGGCGAGGCTGAGATCGTAAACGATTTTATCGTGGCATATGAGGTGAACGGCGATGATTAAAGGCCTTTTGCGCAATCTGCACCGCTATGTTTTCTGGGCGCTGATCTCGGTCATGCTGTGGGCATGGATCTTCACGCTGCTGTTTTCCGCGCCGGAAAAGAACAAGGTCGTGCTCTATGCGGACGTGCCTGCCGTCGACGGGACCGCGCTCTCGATCGAACTCGAAAAGGACCGACCGAAGGGGATCCGGATCGTGGACGCAAAGACCTTCAATTCGATGCTGTTTGAACAGCACGCGGTGCTGAAGGGCGATATCTATCTGGTGCCCGAATCCGACGCGGAGACATACCTGCCGTCGTTTGCGCCGATCGACCGGGCGGCGTTTCCCGGCGCGGCGTTCTATGAATCGGACGGGCAGGCGTACGGGATCGTGATCTGCGACGGACAGACGGGACTTGCCGTCGGCGCGCGGTACGTGACGTACGCGGAGGGGGAGCGCTGCTTCCTGTTCTTCAACAAGGATTCAAAGCATCTCGGGACGTGGAACGACTCGGCGGACGACGCCGCGATCGTGATCGCGCAGCATTTTCTGGAACTGCAGTAAACGGGAGGAAGGATTATGAAAAAGAGGTGGATCGCATTGCTGGCGGCAGCGCTGATGCTGTTGGGCTGTACGGGAAAAACGATCGGGGTCGAGAACGTGATCCCGACCGCAAAGATCGAGGGCAGCTCGCTGTATGTCCGGAAGGTCGAGGACCTGCCGGACGATTTCATCATGGGAATGGACGCGTCCGCGGTCATCGCCGAGGAGCAGAGCGGCGTAAAGTATTATAACTTCGCGGGCGAGGAGCAGGACGTGTTCAAAACGCTCGCGGAAAACGGGATCACGCACATCCGCGTGCGCGTGTGGAACGATCCGTACGACAAGGACGGACACGGCTACGGCGGCGGCAACTGCGACGTCGAAAAGGCGATCCGGATCGGCGAGCGCGCAACGAAATACGGCATGCGGCTGATCGTGGACTTCCATTACTCCGATTTCTGGGCGGACCCCGGCAAGCAGATGGTCCCGCTCGCGTGGAAGGACATGGACATCGACGAAAAATCGGACGCGCTGTACAAGTTCACGCTGGACGCGCTGAAGCAGATGAAGCGCGAGGGCGTCGCCGTCGGCATGGTGCAGCTCGGGAACGAAACGAACAGCGCGCTGTGCGGCGAAAGCGGATTCGAGAACATCGCGAAGCTGATGAAGGCGGGAAGCAGGGCGGTCCGCAAGGTCTATCCGGACGCGCTCGTGGCGGTGCATATCGCCAATCCGGAGCGCGAAGGCGCGTACGACGGGTTCGCGAAGAAGCTCAGGACGTTCGAGGTCGATTACGACGTGTTCGCTTCTTCCTATTATCCGTACTGGCACGGCACGCTCGACAACCTTGCGAACGTGCTGAACGGGATCGCCGAAAAATATGACAAGAAGGTCATGGTAATGGAGACCTCCTACGCCTTTACCGGCGCCGATACGGACTTTTCCGGCAATACGATCTCGGACGAAACCGCAAATATCGTGAAGGCGTATCCGTTCACGGTGCAGGGACAGGCGAACAGCGTCCGGGACGTCATTGACACGGTCGCGCACGTCAAAAACGGCATCGGCGTGGTCTACTGGGAGGGTACATGGATCACCGTCGGCACGAATTCCCGGGAGGAAAACCGCGAAAAGTGGGAGAAATACGGCTCCGGCTGGGCTTCGAGCTACGGCGGCAGCTACGACCCGAAGGACGCGGGCAAGTATTACGGCGGCTGCGCGGTCGACAACCAGGCGATGTTCGGTCCGGACGGGAATCCGCTCGAATCGCTGAAGGTATGGAACCTTGTGCGCTACGGCAACGAGGTCGAGCCGCGGGCGGACGCGATCGCCGACACCGTGCTTGCGTTCGATCTCAAGGGCACGGTCGAGCTTCCCGAAACGGCGGATGCGATCCTGACGAGCAACGAGACCGTGCCGGTCCCGGTCGTGTGGAACGTGACAGAGGATGAGATCGCAAAAATGTATACGGGCGGCGTGAAAACCTATGAGATCCGGGGACTTGCGGAGGGACTCCCGGCACGCGCGCTCATTTCGATGGTCAACTTCAATTATCTGAAAAACTACGGCTTCGAGGACGGCGCGCTCGATCCCTGGCAGACCGAGGACCGCGGCGGCGCGGATCAGCTCTATGTCGAGAACAAGCTCACGGACTCCCTGAACGGCACATATCATATGCATTTCTGGAGCGCAAAGCAGGATTCGGTCGATTTCTCGCTGTTCCAGGAGGTGAAGGACCTGCCCGCCGGGACCTATTCGTTCACGATCTCGATCATGGGCGGCGATGCGGGCGACGCGGAGATCTACTGCTATGCGCTCGTCGACGGCGCTGAAGCCGGACGTACGCCGATGCGGATCACATCCTACGGGAACTGGGATACGCAGACGGTCGGCGGCATTGCGGTGGGCGACGGACAGACCGTCACGGTCGGCGTCTCCGTCCGCTGCACGGGCGCGGGAAACGGCGCGTGGGGCAAGATCGACGACGGACTTCTGAACCGGCAGGACTGAAAATGTATGTGCGCGGCTGAAAAAATGTTTGGACAACTGACCCGTATTTTGTTGAATAATATATAAAAACCGGTTGACAACGAGCACAAAAATGAGTATATTATAGTTACATCATGGGATTGTGGGGGTATGTCCGAAAAGACACCGCAGCCCCGGATGGGAGTCTTTTCATTAAAGGTATCCGGCAACGAATACCAAATTTAACAGGAGGGAATTATGAAAAGAATTCTGGCAATCGTATTGTCTCTGGCAATGGTACTTGCTCTCGTAGCCTGCGGCGGCGGCAAAAAGAGCGAACTGTCCGGCACCTATGACATCAAAGTCTGGTGCGCAGAGAACATCGTCGATCTGACCAAGAAGCAGATCGAGGACTTCAACAAGAACAATGAGTTCGGCATCACGTTCAATGCGACCGTTGAACCGGTCGGCGAAGGCGATGCGGCGACGCAGATGATCGTCGACGTCGACGCGGGCGGCGATATCTTCTGCTTTGCGCAGGACCAGTTTGCTCGTCTCGTACAGGCAGGCGCGCTGTCCAAGCTCGGTGTTGAAGCCGGCAAGACGGTGAAGGAAACCAACGACGCGGGCGCAGTTGCGGCAGCAACCATGGGCGAAGATCTGTATGCGTACCCGATGACCGCGGATAACGGCTACTTCATGTACTACGACAAGTCCGTTGTCAAGGAAGAGCACATCGACAGCCTCGAAGACATCCTCGCGGACTGCGAAGCAGCAAACAAGTACTTTGCGTTCGAGACCAACACCTCTGCATGGTACATTGCATCATGGTTCTTTGCGACCGGCTGCAAGTCCGATTGGACCACCGATGCGGACGGCAACTTCACCGCTGTTGACGACACCTTCGATTCCGACGCCGGCATCATCGCCTGCAAAGGTATGAAGAAGCTGCTTGATTCTCCGGCAAACCTGTCCTCCTCTGACGGCGCTGCGTTCGCAAAGAATGCTGCGGTCGTCATCACGGGCACCTGGGCATACACCGGCATCAAGGAGATCCTCGGCGACAACATGGGCGCTGCGGATCTGCCGAGCTTCACCGTTGACGGTCAGAGCTATCACCTCGGCTCCTTCAACGGCTTCAAACTGATGGGCGTTAAGCCGCAGGACGATGCAAACAAGGGCGCTGCGCTCCATAAGCTCGCACAGTATCTGACCAGCGAGCAGGGCCAGCTCGAGCGCTTCAATGCAGTTGCATGGGGTCCCTCGAACACCGCAGCTCTGGCAAAGGACGAAGTCCAGGCCAACCCGGCAATCGCAGCAGTCGTTGCACAGGGTCAGTTCGCAACGCCGCAGGGCCAGATCCACGGTTCCTGGTGGAACATTGCGAAGGTCATCGGCGATGACGTCGCAGCGGCAAAGGACGAAGCGGGCTTCAAGGAAGCTCTTGACAGCTACAAGGCGAAGATCGACGCGCTGTTCGGACTTTCCGGCTACATCTTTGTCGGCGCTTGGAACGGCTGGGACAATGCCGATATGAGCGTCAAGATGGAGGACAACAACGGCGTTCTCACCATCACCCTTGATGTTCCGGAGAGCGACTACATGGGCGGCCGTATTGTTACCGCGGGCACCTGGGACACCGATCTCGGCTTTGCACAGGTTACCGAAGGCGCTGACCTGCTGAATGCAGAAGCAGCGGGCGGCGACAACAACATCGTCTTCCTCGCAGCGGGCAACTACACCGTTACCTGCGATGTAAACGCAAAGACGATCGCCATCGTCAAGAACTGAATCTGAGTCGATACGGTTGGAGCGTCAAGCTCCAACCGTACTTTTTTAGCTGCAAATATTATATATGAACGAGGTGCGATATGAGTAAGAAAAAATTGACCCCAGCGATCATAAAGCTCGTTCTGGGCTGTATCGCGCTGGCGGTTGCAGTCATATTCGCAGTGATGCTCGGCCGTTTTCTGAACGGTGAGATTCCTGTGAAATCGCCGTACCGCTCCGGCTCGCTCCTGTTCCGTTATGTTTTCTGGCTTGCACTTTCGGGGATCGCCGCCCTGCTGCTTCTCGGTCTGGGGCTGCGCGAGATGATCAAGAGCAGCAAATTCAACGGAATGGCAAAAGCAAACGGGATCGAGCTAAAGGAAGAAAAGAGCCATCGTCTCCAAGATTTCTTCAAAAAGATCGGACACGGTTTCGTAAACTTTTTCAAAGCGATCGGCAGAGAAGCGAAGGACATCGTCATGACCTTCATCCACGGCGATTGGAAAACGAAGATTTCCTATCTGGTCATGGGCTTCGGCTGCTTCGCAAGAGGACAGATCCTCCGCGGTATTCTGTTCCTTCTGTTCGAGATCGTATTTATCGGCTACATGGTCATCCAGGGCGGCTACTGGCTTTCCATGCTCCCGTCGCTCGGTATCAACGAACAGCTGACGAACCAGTATGATCCCGTAACCGACAGCTACATCAAGGTTCCCGGCGACAACTCCTTCAAGATTCTGCTTTACGGCGTTCTGACCATCTTCTTCATCATCGCGTTCCTCTATACGTGGCGCGTGAACATCAAGCAGAACCGGATCGCGGAAGAAATCCTTAAAAGCGGAAAGAAGCTGAGAAGCGGAAAGCAGGACCTGCATTCGCTGGTCGACGATCAGTTCCACAAGACCCTGCTTGCGCTGCCGATGACGGGCATCGTCATTTTCACGGTCATGCCGATCGTATTCATGATCCTCGTCGCGTTCACCGGATACGACGGGGCTCACAACGGCATGAACAAGCTGTTCCATTGGGAAGGGCTTACGCACTTCAATGAGATCCTGAACTGGTCGAGCGGCACGAAATCCTATTCCGCGACGTTCGGCGAGATCCTCGTATGGACGCTGATCTGGGCGGTGTTTGCGACGTTCTCCAACTACTTCCTCGGCATCCTGGTGGCAATGGGGATCAACAAGAAGGGCATCAAGCTGAAGAAGCTCTGGAGAACCGTGCTGGTCATGACCATCGCGATCCCGCAGTTCATCTCCCTGATGTTCGTTTCCAAGATGTTCGCGAAGGACGGTCTTATCAACCTGTTCCTGCTCAATCACAACATCATTCAGCTCGGCGGAGAGCTTCCGTTCTGGGAGGATCCGGTCTGGGCAAGAGTCACGGTCATCATCATCAACATCTGGATCGGCATCCCGTACCTGATGCTGATCGCAACAGGTATTTTGATGAACATCCCGGCGGACCTCTACGAATCCGCGAAGATCGACGGCGCAAGCGGCTGGAAGCAGTTCAGCAAGATCACGCTCCCGTACATGCTGTTTATTACGGGTCCGTATCTGCTGACAAGCTTCATCGGGAACATGAACAACTTCAATGTCATCTTCCTGCTCACAGGCGGCGGGCCGACCAATGCGGCAGGCTCCAGTGCGGCAGGAAACGCGGGCTATACGGATCTTTTGATCACATGGCTGTACAAGATCACCATGGGTGAGGAAGCAAAGTACTACATGGCTTCCGTCATCGGTATTATGGTGTTCGTGGTTGTAGGCGTGATCGCACTCATCGTTTACAACGTGCTGCCTTCGGTCAAGAATGAGGAGGATTTCCAATGAGCAAACAGGATATCACCTACGGCACGCAGAAGCGTCATATGGGCATGCGCGCAGCGAAGACGCTTTCCAACACGGCGGTATACATCATCCTTGCGGTGATCAGCGTCATTTGGCTAATCCCCTTCGTGTTTATCGTGCTTGAATCGTTCCGCTGCGAGTGTCACTATCAGGTCGGTTACATCATTCCGCAAAAGTGGGGATTCACGAACTATATCGAACTGTTCCAGAAAACCGACTTCCCCAAATGGTATCTCAACACCTTCATCATCGCGCTGTTTACGGCCGTGATCCAGACGTTCATCGTTCTGTGCATGAGCTACACGCTTTCGCGCTTCCGCTTCAAAATGCGTAAAGCGCTGATGCAGTTCATGCTGATCCTGGGCTTCTTCCCCGGCATGCTGACGATGATCATCCTGTATCGTGTTTTGAAGGATATCGGCCTTACGCAGGAGCATGCCGTTCCCGGCCTGATCCTCGTCTATGTTGCGTCGTCCGGCATGGGCTACTACGTATCGAAGGGCTTCTTCGACACGATCCCGAAATCGCTGGACGAAGCGGCGCGTATCGACGGTGCGACAAGAGCGCAGGTCCTGTTCCGGATCATCCTGCCTCTGGCAAAGCCGATCGTCATCTATACGATCCTGACGGCATTCATGGCGCCTTGGGGCGACTTCGTATTCGCGAAGTACATCTCCTTCGGCGCATCGGCCGGCATGAACGTTGCAGTCGGTTTGAACAGCTTCCTGTCGCTGGATCAGATCATGAACAAGTACACACTGTTCTGCGCCGGCGGCGTCGTCGTTGCGATCCCGGTCGTGATCCTGTTCCTGTGCCTGCAGAGGTACTATGTGGAAGGCGTCACGGGCGGCGCGGTCAAGGGTTAAGCCCGAACTCTAACGTGAAGAAAAGGAGTACACCGATATGGCAAGTGTAAAACTTACAAACGTAAAAAAGATTTACGATAACAACGTTGTTGCCGTGCACGACTTCAACCTCGACATCAAGGACAAGGAGTTCGTCGTGTTTGTCGGTCCGTCCGGCTGCGGCAAATCCACCACGCTCCGTATGGTCGCGGGTCTTGAGGAGATCAGCGACGGTACGGTCGAGATCGACGGCGAGGTCGTCAACGACCTGCAGCCCAAAGACCGCAACATCGCGATGGTCTTCCAGAACTACGCGCTGTATCCGCATATGACGGTCTATGACAACATCGCGTTCTCCCTGCGCCTCAAGAAGGTCCCGGAGGATGTGATCTACGCGAAGGTCACCAATGCGGCGGAGATCCTCGGCATCACCCAGTACCTGATGCGGAAACCGCGCGCTCTGTCCGGCGGTCAGAGACAGCGTGTCGCAATCGGCCGTGCTATGGTCCGCGACTCGAAGGTCTTCCTGATGGACGAACCGCTTTCGAACCTCGACGCAAAGCTGCGTAACCAGATGCGTGCTGAGATCATCCTGCTCCGTCAGAAGCTGGACACCACGTTCATCTACGTCACGCATGACCAGACCGAGGCTATGACGCTCGGCGATCGTATCGTCATCATGAAGGACGGCTACATCATGCAGGTCGGCACCCCGATGGAAGTCTTCGAGAAGCCGAGCAACCTGTTTGTTGCGGAGTTCATCGGCGCACCGAAGATGAACGTTCTGAAGACGAACCTCGTCAAGGAAGGCGACAGATACTTCGTCACGCCGTGCGGCGCAAAGATCGAAGTGACCGGCTACAAGGAGAAGCTGCTTGCGGAGAAGGGCGTTCAGGGCGGAGAGATCCTGCTCGGCGCACGTCCGGAGCACATCGTTCTGGCGGACGGCCCCGCGGAGAACGCGATCCCCTGCAAGCTGGAGGTCAACGAAATGATGGGCAGCGAGCTGCACCTGCACGTCTTCAGCGAGGACGGCACGCGCTGGATCGTCCGCGTTCCGACCATCGACCTTTCGGAGGAACAGCGTCAGCACCTGACCAACGGCGCGGATCTGTATATCACCTTCGAGGGCAAGGCAATGCACTTCTTCGATCCGGAGACCGAGAAGAACCTGATCTACGGCGAAGAATAACAGTCAGTACACGAAAGCGGGCGGGAAACTGCCCGCTTTTTTCTCGTTTTTGCCAAGATGCGCCTTGTTTCAAAGTGCGCGGTATGATACAATACAATATCATATACACGGAGGATCCGCTTGATGAAAAAGCTCAGTAACGGATGGGAATTCACACCGATGTGGACGAACGGTTTTCGTCTCGGCGAAGGCGAGGGCGAGCCGGTCCGGCTGCCGCATAATCCGCGCCCGATCCCGCAGCACTATGCGGGACCGGAGGACTATGAGGGCGTCTACGGCTATCGCAAAACGCTTCCGCTCGACGAAACGCTGCGCGGCAGGCGGCTGTTTTTGCAGTTCGACGGCGCGGCGCACATTGCGACGGTATTCGTCAACGGCAAAGAGCTTGTGACGCACCGCACCGGCTACACCGCGTTCCGCGTGGAGATCACGAACGCCGTGCGGCTCGACGGCACGGATCTTGTCGCCGTGCGGCTCGATTCGACCGAGAATCCGGAGATCCCGCCGTTCGGCTACGTCATCGACTATCTGACTTACGGCGGGCTGTACCGCGACGTATGGCTGGATGTCCGGAACCCGGTCTGCATCGCGAACGTATTCGTGACGACGCCGAATCTGCATACAGCAAAGATCCAGACCACGGTCTCCGGCGCCGCCGCGCTCATTCGCCAGCGCATTCTGAACGCCGCGGGGGAATGCATCGCGCAGAATGCCGACGCAAACACCGATTCGGTCGTCAAAGCGCCGGAGGATCTGTTCGTATGGACGACGACCGTACACGCGCCGGACGCGCTTCCGTGGACTGCGGAGGAGCCGAATCTCTATACCGTCGAGACGGCGCTGTACGATGCGGACATGCAGGAGCTTGACGTGATCAGAACGCGCTTCGGCTTCCGCACTGCGGAGTTCAGAAAGGACGGATTCTACCTGAACGGCAAGCGCACCTTCTTAAGAGGGCTCGACCGCCATCAGGCGTACCCGTACATCGGCTACGCCGCGCCGGAAAGCCTGCAGCGCGAGGACGCGCGGATCCTCAAGGAGGAGCTTTGCTGCAATGCCGTGCGCACCTCGCACTATCCGCAGAGCCAGTACTTCATCGACGCCTGCGACGAGCTGGGACTTCTGGTGTTCACCGAGATCCCGGGCTGGCAGCACATCGGCGACGAGGACTGGCAGAAGCAGGCGATCGACAACGTGCGCGAAATGGTGCTCCAGTACCGCAACCATCCGTCAATCGTGCTGTGGGGCGTCCGCATCAACGAGAGCCGCGACAACGATCGGCTCTATGTGGAGACCAACAAGCTTGCGCATTTTCTCGATCCGTCGCGGCAGACGTCCGGCGTCCGCTACCTTGTCAAGAGCAATCTTTTAGAGGACGTCTACGCCTACAACGATTTCAAGCCGTTCGATTTTTCGGACCCGATCCGTAAAAAGGACAAGATCACGACCGATCCGGAAAAGGGCTATCTGATCTACGCGTACATCACCTATATTCTCTACGGCATGTTCCCGACAAAGCCCTATGATCCGTGGAGCAAGCGGCAGATGCACGCGCTGCGCCACGCCCGCACGCTTGACGCGGCGACGGCGTCCGGCGAGCACGCCGGCTGCTTCGGCTGGTGCATGTTCGATTATCCGACGCACAAGGACTTCGGCTCCGGCGACCGCGTCTGCTATCACGGCGTCATGGACGCGTTCCGCAATCCGAAACTCGCCGCATACGCGTACGCAAGCCAGGGCGACGAAACGCCGGTGCTTGCGCTCGGCACGCCGATGTGCATCGGCGACTATCCCGCGGGCGAGATCGGCGAAATCTGGGCATTCTCGAACGCCGAACGCGTCGCGCTGTATAAGAACGACAAGCTCGTGAAGATCTTCAAGCCGGAGCCCTGGAAGGGCCTGCAGCATCCGCCGTTCCGGATCGACGATCTCATCGGTCAGCTTCTGATCAGCGAGGAGGGCATTACCGGCAAGAAGGAGGCGCTTCTGCACCGCGAGCTTCTGGCGGCGGGCAAGTACGGGCTCGAAAAGATGCCGCTCGCGGACAAGCTGCGCATGCTGTACTGCATGAAGCGCTATCATCTTTCGTGGGCGGACGGCGAGGAGCTTTACGGCAAGTACGTCGGCAACTGGGGCGGTTCCGCAACCGAATGGCGCTTCGACGCGCTGGACGGCGAAAAGGTGATCGCTTCCGTATTGTGCAAGCCGAGCAAAAAGCTGCATCTCGAGGTCAAAGTCAGCGGTACGGAGCTCAAAGAGGGCGAGGGATACGACGCGGCGGCGATCCGCGTACGCGTGCTCGACGGCAGCGGCAATCTCGCGCCTTACGCGCAGCTTCCGATCCGCTTTGCAGTCTCGGGCGATCTTGCCCTGATCGGTCCCGACACGGCGACAGCGGAGGGCGGCATGACCGGCGCCTATGTAAAGACCGTCGGACACGGCGGCGAAGGCGTTCTTACGATATCCTCGGAGCAGACCGCTCCGGTTTCGATCCACTTTAACATTACGGAGGGAGAATAACAGCATGGAACGGATCCTGAACTACAAGGTTGAAACGGAAACCGGCGCGCCGCTCACCGGCAGCGTCAAAGCGGACGGCGTCGTGCACGTGATCGTGCCGCTCAAAAACGCGCGGCTCAAAAAGGTCACGGCAACGGTCTCGCTTCCGGCGACGCCGACGACGCACATCTTCCATAACGGCTACCAGAACTGGACCTACAGCCCGGAATACGACATTCACGGCCGTACCAGAGGCTTAAAGCATCTGCCGTGCTTCTTGCGCGGGGCGTTCGACATCAACCGTTACGGCGACTACCATTTCGTGAAATACCCCTATAAGAAAGGGATCACGCACGGCGAGTCCTGGTGCTATCTCCGCGACGGCAAGCGGTTTCTGCTGTTCGGTTCGCTCGACGAGATCCCGGGCTACACGCTGTTCACCTATGACGCGAACAAGGGCGTTCTGACCCTCGAGCGCGACTGCGCCGGCATGAAGGCGGACGGCGAGTTCCACGCGTTCGACCTCTATATCGCGGAGGGCACGGAGCAGGAGGTCTTCGACGGCTGGTTTGCGGCAATGGACGTCCATCCGCTGACCGACAAAAAGATGTTCGGCTATTCGAGCTGGTACAACCGCTATCAGGACATCAACGACGCGACGATCACCGACGACCTCATCGGCGCAAAGACGCTGCTCCGGGAGGGCGATCTCTTTCAGATCGACGATGGCTGGGAGACTGCGGTCGGCGACTGGCTTGTGCCGGATGCAACGAAATTCCCGAACGGACTCAAGAACGCCGCCGACGCGATCCATGAAGCGGGCTTCCGCGCGGGGCTGTGGCTTGCGCCGTTCGTCTGTCAGAAGGGCTCGAAGATCATGGAGGAGCATCCGGACTGGCTGCTTCTGCACGACGGCAAGCCGTGGTCGGACGGCTCGAACTGGGGCGGCTTCTATTCGCTTGACATCGACAATCCCGAGGTCGTGGCATATGTGCAGAAAGTCCTCGACCGCGTGCTGAACGAGTGGGGCTTTGACCTTGTGAAGCTCGACTTCCTCTACGGCGCGGCGCCGTTCGGCACCGAGACCGAATCCCGCGCGGCGCGTATGTGCCGGGCGATGAACATCCTCCGGAAAGCCTGCCGCGGCAAGCAGATCTTAGGCTGCGGCGTTCCGCTGTGGCCGGCGTTCGGCATCGTCGAATACTGCCGCGTGGGCTGCGACGTCGGGCTTGACTGGAACGACACGAAGCTCATGCAGATCACGCACCGCGAGCGCGTCTCGACCAAGCAGTCGATCGAGGACACGACCTTCCGCCGTCAGCTCACCAAGCGCGCGTTCATGGGCGATCCCGACGTATTCTTCCTGCGCGAGGGCAACTGCAAGCTCACGCCCGAGGAGAAGGAAAAGCTCTATACGGTCAACGCGCTTTTAGGCGGCATGCTTCTGACCTCCGACGCGCTGAACCAGTACACCGACGAAAAGAAGGCGCAGTTTGCGCACGTCCGCGCTCTCATGGAGCACGCGACCGACGTCACCGTCGACGCGGACAACGGACTTGTCCTGCGCTGGACCTTGGAAGGCAAGCAGAACGAGCTTCGCATCCTGTAAAACCGTAACAAAAACAGCGCCTCGCAAAAGCGGGGCGCTGAATCGTTTTTGGAGTTTTATTCCGCGTATGTGGTCATTCTACGGATGAGATCGAAGCAGAGGGTGAAGATATCCTCGCGGTTCTCGTCCATGACGTGCTCGATCACGACGTCGTTGACCACGCCGGTCATGCCGGTGCTGTAGTTGGTGATCATGCCGAGCGCGGCGTATTCGATGCCGAGGTCGCAGCACAGCGGCGCTTCGGGCACGATGCTCTGACCGACGACCTGCGCGCCGAGCATACGGAGCGCGCGCGCTTCCGCGGCGGTCTCAAAGCGCGGACCTTCGAGGCAGGCATAGACGGCTCTGCCGGAATACGGGAAGCCGTGCTGACGGATGAGCTCCTCCAATACGGTGTTCAGGGATTCGCTGAACACGTTCTCCATGCCGGTGTGCAGTGCGGGACGGTGCTCGCGCTCGAACGAGGAGGGACGACCCTTGGTGAAATCCATAAAGTCGTTGATGAGGCAGTATTCGCCGAGTCGCATGGAATAGTCGCATGCGCCGACCGAGGTCACGCCGATCGCGTGGGTGACGCCGATCTGATGCAGCGCATAGACGTTGGCGCGATAGTTGATGTCGCCCGGATCGTGCGCGTACAGAATGCCGTGACGGGAGAGGAAAATAACCTCGTTGCCCTCTTTGAGCTTGCCCTTGAACACGACGACGTCGCCGTAAGGTGTGGAAACCGCCTGCTCCTTGTAACGGATCGGGAGCGTTTCGATATTGGTACCGCCGATGATCGCGATTTTCATGATCTTCGAGATCCTCCGTATGAAATTTGCGTCTCTATCATAGCACAGCACCGCCCAAAAGACAAGCGGACAGGGGAATATATTCGACATTTTTCGCACGAAAAAGGAGCGGCGATTGTTGCCGCTCCCGGTCGTCACTTTTCGTCGCTGACATGCAGCGTGATCGCAAATTCCGGATAAGCGACCCGATCGCCGCTGTAGTTGACCGGCGTTCCGCGTTCCACGGAGCTTTCGAAAAACGACCCGTTCGGCGCGATCGGCACGGTCTTGATAAGCTCCTGCGACCCATCCGGCAGGACCTTGTAGATATGTGCCCCGGTCATGAAATCGAGCGCCGGCGTCAGCGTGATCGTCTGCATGCGGTGGATGCGGTTATACGGGATCACATCCGAAATGCGGAGATCCAGCACATAGTTGCCGCTGTCGGTGCGTTCGACGGTTCCGCCGAAATCCACGAGGAGATCACCGTCGATTACCGTATCAAAGGAGAGATTCCTTGCAAAGGCGTATTTCATCTCCTCGCTCCATTCATCGGGCATGGATACAAGGATCTTAAGATCGCGGACGCCGAAGATGTCGACGACGCCCGGAGAGGTGACGCGCAGCGTAACGCCGTCGAGGTTCGCCGTATAGTTTGTCACACTGAACCGATTCTCGGCATCAAACGTGTTTCCGCAAAAAACGGCTTCACCGGAAAGCGCGATCGGCTCCGGAGGCATTTCGATATAGCGCCGCGTCACGTCTTTGTAGGTTTTCATATCCACTTTGACCGTGCCCAGGTCGACGTCGAGCTTCGTCTCCGTTTCTTCTCCGTGGTCGATCGACGCCTGATAGTTCACATGCAGCGTAAGATACCCGTCCGCGTCGATGTAATCGGCAAGCGTTTTGCCGTTGTCCGGCCGGAACCGGTATTCGGAGGGATCTGCGATATGTATGTTTGCGACGGCGCGCATGCCGTTTGTTTTCACATGTTCCCATCCGCGTTCCCGCAAAGCCTTTGCCGATTCCTCCGTAAAATGCTCCGGATAGCCGAATTCGTCAAGGTACGCCTTCTGGAACGCATTGTCGACCGGACGTCTTGCAAGCTCCATCCAGCCCGAAAGCTGTTCTCCGTCCGCAAGCGTCAGCAGGAGGAAATTGTCCGGTCCGTTCCACTGCTCCCTTGCGCCGGAAAGATAGGCGGAGACGTCGGCGTTGTCGTCAAAAAACATGTGCACATTCTCGGGCGGGACCTTTTCGGAAAGCAGTGTCGGCATTGGTTCGCCGGGCGCTATATTCGCACCCCACTCGTTTTCATACATTGCATAGCCGGACAGCCCGTCGAAGTCGACAGAGATATAGATCGCATTTCCGTCGTAGACCGTTTCGCCGAGCGTGGCGGAGAAGTTCTCTCCGATCTCCCGCCAGTACGGTTCGTCGGCGCAATAGTTCACCTTAATCTCAGTGTGATTCAGATCCTTTGCGGTGATCATGGCGTCCAGCTCGGGGACCGGTTCGCGGTCCGCGGGATCGGCGGAAAGATAATCCCCCGCGGTTGCGGGTGAAAACCAGCGCATCACCTCGGCGCGTGCCTGCGGGATCATCATCGTTATTGTAGCGATCAGCACAAGCGACGCGATCGCGGTCAGCACAGGCGTGAGCACGCGTGCAAGGACGTCTCGTTTCTTGTTCGGCGCTTCCTTTTTTACGCCGCGCTTTATTTTGTCGTCGTCAAGGATCAGATTCCTGACGACGCGTTCAAACAAATCCTTTTCATTCATGGGGAACTCCTTTCTGTTCCGCTGCGGGAACATTTTGCTGTTCAAATAGATATGCCCGAAGCCGCGCTCTGGTCCGCGACAGGCGCTTTCGCACGGCGTCCTCGGAAAGTCCGAGCAGCTTTGCGATCTCGTCGGTCGGGACCGAAAGCCCGTAGTACAGCGTGAACGCCTGATACGACAGAAGCGGCTCCGTGCGGATGAGATCCCAGATCTCCCGCTCGCGCTCGCGATCGAGCACGATATCCTCGGGCTCCGGTCCCTCGTCGGGCACCTGATCCGGGATCGCCTGTTCGGTCTCCCGCACTCTCGCGTGATGGCGGTAGTACTTCGCAAGCTCCTTTTTTGCTATGCCGAATACGTACTTTTCGGGCGCGCGGATACCGGATCCGGTCATCTTCCGATACAGCCTTCGATAGATCTCCTGCATAAGATCCTCGACGTCGGCGGCGGACCGGACGCGCGGGATCAGCCATTTAAGGAGCGCGTCGCGCGTTGCGTCATAGACGCGGTTGAATGCTTCGTGTTGTTCCATAGATACCTCTCAAAACCGGTTTCACCCTATAAGAGCCCCGCAGAGCGAAAAACCGGACATGATTTTTGAAAAAAGAACGCACCGGTTTGTGCCGGTGCGATCGGAAACTCAGTTTGCGCGGTTGATCGCGCGGATCAGCGGGATGGCGTCGTCGAGGACGGGCAGCACCGCGTCGGGCTTGAAATCAAGCCGGGGGACCGGGTCGATGAGATCCGGCACGCAGACCGAAAAGAATCCGCCGGCGTGCGCGGCTTTCAGACCGTTTACCGAATCCTCGAAGACGGCGGTTTCTTCCGGCGTTCCGCCGAGCGCGCTGCAAGCGAGCCGGAAGATCTCCGGGTCCGGCTTGCCGTGCGTGACCTGATCGCCGAACGCGAACGCGTCGAAGTAACGGAGCGTGTCCGTGCGGCGGAGGTATTCCAAAGCGATCGGACGGCTTGTGCCGGTCGCAAGCGCGATTTTGATCCCGTCCGCCCTGAGCGCGTCCAAAAGCGCATAGAGCCCCGGCTTGACCGGTACGCCGTGCGCTTCCATTTCACGGGTCATCCAGTCCGCGATCATCGCGTAGCACGCGTCGAACGGGATCGCCGTGCCGAACAGCGCGGGGAACATGCGTTCAAAGTCCGCATGGTTGCAGCCGAGCGTTTTGAGAATGTTTTCGCGCGGGAATGCGACGCCGGTCTTCGGCGCGACATATTCTTCGAGCGCGCGCACATAGAGCCGTTCGGTATCGAACATCAGCCCGTCCATATCAAAGATCACGCATTTGATCATAACAGCCTCCAGATTCATCTCATTATACCGAAAAAAGACGCGTTTTGCAACGGCTGTCGTTTGACAAGGCGCCGCATGGCATATTATAATGGAATCAGCAAAAACCGGGAGGAAATGATATGACGATCCGAGAAGCGATCGACGCGCGGCATTCGGTGCGCCGGTATACGAAACGCCCGATCGACGGCGAGATCAAAAAGGCGCTGGAGGAGGAGATCGCGCGCTGCAATGCGGAAAGCGGGCTCAGCATCCGGCTGCAGCTCAACGACCCGAGCGCGGTCAAGGGGCTCTGGGCGTACGGCTCGTTTGAAAACGCCGACAATTACATCGTGCTTGCGGGTCCCGATACGGACGCGCTCTTTCCGCTCTGCGGGTACTGGGGCGAGCGGCTTGTGCTGTTTGCCGAAACGCTCGGGCTTTCGACCTGCTGGATCGCGGGCTCCTATAAGAAGGACCGCGTGAGACAGCGTCTGTGCGGCGGCGAAACGCTTGCCGCGATCATCTCGATCGGCTATGCCGCAAAGCCGGGCAAACCGCACAGAAGCAAGTCGTCCGAGCAGGTCACGGAGATCGAAGGGACCGCGCCGGACTGGTTCAAAGCGGGCGTGGAGGCGGCGCTTTTGGCGCCCACCGCGATCAATCAGCAGCGCTTTCGCTTCTGCTGGAAGGACGGAAAGGCAACGGTCCGCGCGCTTTCGGGACCGTATTCGATGATCGACGTCGGCATCGTGCAGTATCATTTTGAGATCGGCGCCGAAAGGCCGGTCGGGATCGAACTGTAAACGGGAGAACGGGGATTTTCCATCGGTTTTCATTCCGGAAAGGATCAGGGGCATGCGGATAAACAGCGAGCAGCAGCGGCAGATCATGCTGACCGAGCCGATCGGACGGCTGCTGTTCAAAAAAGCAGCGCCGACGGTGCTGATCCAGCTCATCACCGTCATCTACAATACCGCGGACACGTACTTTGTCGCAAAGATCGACACGGCGGCGTCGGCGGCTGTCGGCGTTGTCTTTTCGCTGATGGCGGTGATCCAGGCGACCGGCGGCAGCATCGGTATGGGCGCGACAAGCCTTATCAGCCCCATGCTCGGACAAAAGCGCGTGGACGACGCCAGCACGGTCGGCACCTCCGCCGCGGCCATGAGCATTCTGGCGGGCGTTCTGATCGGCGCGCTGGGTCTCTTGTTTCTGCGTCCGCTGGTATCGCTGATCGGCGCGCGCGGCGATGTCGTGCCGTATGCGGAGGACTATGCGCGGTTTATCCTGATCGGCGCGCCGTTTATGACCATGGCGTTCGTTTTGAACAGCGTCCTGCGCTCCGAGGGACAGACGATGTATTCGATGCTCGCCATGGTCACGGGCGGCGTCCTCAATCTGTTCATTGACCCGCTGCTGATCTTCGGCTTCGGCATGGGCATCGCGGGCGCGGCGCTCGCGACGATGCTTTCGCAGGTGACAAGCTTTGCGATCATGGCGGTCATTTTCATCCGCGACCGCAGCATCGTCCGCCTGCGTCCCAAGTATATCGGGAAAAAACCGTCGACCTATGTGCACATCGTACGCATGGGCGTGCCGACGCTGTTCCGGCAGGGCATGGCAAGCCTTTCCTCGGCGCTTCTGAACATTCAGGCGGCGCCGTTCGGCGCGGCGGCGGTCGCGGCAATCTCGATCGCGAACAAGCTCTATATGCTCGTGCGGCACATCGTGCTCGGCATCGGGCAGGGCTTTCAGCCGATCGCCGGCTACTGCTTCGGTGCAAAGCGTTATTCGCGGGTCAAGAAGGTCTTCTGGTACGCAACGGCTTCCGCAACGGTCATCTGCGTTGCGATCGCGGCGGCGGTGTTCTTCTTCCGCGAGCCGATCATGACCTGGTTCCGCGACGATCCCGAGGTCGTGCGCATCGGCAGCATGATGCTTGCGTTCCTGTGCGTCACGATCCCGCTGATGGGCTTTTCCACCTACGTCAATCAGCTCTATCAATCGCTCGGTTTTGCGGTCGGCGCGACGATCCTCGCCTCGTGCAGGCAGGGCATCTTCTTCGTGCCGCTCGTGTTTTTACTGCCGTACTTCTTCGGGCTTGAAGGCATCACGGCGGTGCAGGCGGCGGCGGACCTATTGACCTTCCTTGTCTCGATCCCGTTTCTCATCTTCTTTTTCAAAAAATACCTCTCCGCCCCGGACGCGGCGGATTGATCCCGGACCGGTCGGCTTGCCCGCACCGGTTTTTTTCAAAAAAACTGCAGCACTTTTGCACGCTCGATTGTTTCTATAGGCAGAGAGGAAAAAAGGGGAGTATCGGACTATGATTCTGCTGTTGATTTTGAACAGCGAAGCAGACCGCGCGATCGTCAGCGATCTGTTTGCGAAAAACTATCACCGCATGAAGCGCGCGGCGATGGGCATTCTCGGGGAACCTGCCGCGGCGGAGGACGTCGTGCAGGATACCTTCGTGCGCTGCATCAGGCACGTCGACCGGATTCGCGCGCTGCCGGACCGGGCGTGTTCCATGTACCTTCTGACCGCGCTGAAGCACAATGCGCTGAACTGCAGAAAGCGCGACGGGCTGATCGTACAGGTTCCGGCGGACGAGCTGGAGCTGCAGGATGGATCGGCGCCGGTCGAGGAGCAGGCGATCCGCGCGCTGACCGTGGAGGAGCTCAAGGAGGCGTTCAAACGCCTGCCGGACAGTCTTAAAGACGTGCTGCGCTATAAGTACCTGCTGGAACTGAGCGACGGCGAGATCGCTGATGCGCTTGGCGTGACCAAGAGCACCGTCCGTTCGTATCTGACACGCGCCCGCCGCGCTGTGCTTGCAATGTGCAGGGAGGATGAACATGCGTAAACGGGAATTTGAAAAACTGCTGCGCGCAGCGATCATATCGGAAGCCGAAGAGCAGGGAGCGATCCTTGACGCAACGCCCGAGATCGAGCCGATCCCTGCAGAAGCGCAGGCACGCTTTGACGCCGCGCTGAACGGAAACCGGAAGGAACCGAAACGGACTGCTTCCGAAGCGCCTTCGGAGCAGCCACAGCCGGTAAAGCGCGCGCACCGCTGGCTTGCGTACGGGCTCACCGCGGCCTCCGCTGCCGCCGTGATCCTTGTCGTTGTGCTGCAGATCGGCACGGGCGGCTTGCGCGGTACAAAACCGCAGGAACCGGTCATGCCCGCAGAGCAACAGCCCACAGTAATTGTTCTCACCCCTCCCAAATATATATCATCTTGGACGTGGCAAACGAAGATGCTCAACAGAGAGTTTTGCCCAAGAAACGTAGTTGAAAGCAATCTTAATAGTGAAGAGCATAGGCATATAGATAACTTGATTCATATAAAACTTCTGGAACAAGGAAACGGTCAATACTATCTAGATGAAGAGTTATACTACGCCCAACAGTACAGAGATCCAAATCGTGTACCATGGGGAGAAGCATACGGATGGTGGGTGGATAGAAGCTTCTTTTACCAGTATGCAACAACGAATGAAGGCGGTTCATTATATCGAAATATGAATACGGAATCTCTTGAAGTAGTGGTTTATGTAACTGCAGATGGAGAAGAAAGACTGTTGTTTAAAAACGGATCCCCGTTAGCACGCTCGGATACTTTGAGAATTCAAGACTTTGGAGTCGTTGTAATTGACGATATAGCCTTTGCAACAGCAGAAGACTATGCATCTGTTTTAAATGCACACACAAGAGGAACAAACAAAGTGCAAGGTGGATTAGATACGATTGGTGAAAACTATGTATGGGATTTGAACTTTGAATGCACGACGGTACCGGGATTACGATATGAGCTTAACTTGATAGTGGATTCTGATAACAAGAAAGGTTATGTATATGCGGTAAATATGGGGGAGATTGTTTCTTTCGAACTGGATTACAGATGGGGGATTCCTATGTGTCGTGGGAACGGTTAGGAACACGGAGGGGAGTGTCAAGGGGACGATTCTCTTGACAACTCATAATTCAAGCGGCAGGGAGACGGTTCTCCCGACAACAGTCGATTGGAATCAAAACGTGTCATAAAATCCGATCTCAGGACAATACCCATCGCGGTATATTTCTACGCATATTGAGGCGGGGAACGATTTCCTCCGTTCGCAAAAAGGTATAACACAGGAGCGCATACCTGTGTTATACTTTTTTTATCAAACCCTGTAACACATTTGCCGTTTCGATCGTCTATATCATAGAGAGGTCAAGGGGGAAGACTGTCGAATGTTGTTTTTGCTGCTGATGCTGGACAGCGAATCGGATCGCGCGCTGATCGGCGAGCTGTTTGCATCGAATTATCACCGCATGAAACGCGCGGCGATCGGCATTTTACATGAGGAAGGCGTGGCGGAGGACGCCGTGCAGGATACGTTTGTGCGCTGCATGCAGAAGATCGACACGCTGCGGACGCTTCCGGAGCACGCGCGGTCGGTGTATCTTTTAACCGCCGTCCGGCACAACGCGCTGGACAAGCTTCGCAAGGGCGGCGCGTTCAAAAGCGTGCCGATGGAGGAGATCGACATGCCGGATGAGAGCGACTCGGTCGAGGAGCGCGTGATCAAAAGCCTGACCGTCGAGGCGGTCAAGGCGGCGTTTTTGAAGCTTCCGGACAGTCAGCAGGACGTGCTGCGGTATAAGTATCTTCTGGAGCTCAACGACGGCGAGATCGCAAGCGCGCTCGGCGTCTCGAAGGCGTCGGTGCGCGTGTACCTGATGCGCGCGAAAAAAGCGGTGCTTGCGCTTTGCAGGGAGGGCGGCTATGAAGCATAAATCGTTTGATACGCTGTTAAAAGATGCGATCCTCTCGGCGGCAGAGGAGCAGGGCAGGCGTTTGGACGCCGAGCCCGTCATGCCGGTCCCCGAAACGGCGCAGGCGCGGTTTGACGCTGCCATGGACAAAGAGGAACGAACGGCGAAGGAACCGACGGCGCCCGAACCGCGGTCGGCACAGAAGCCCTCGGCGCGAACCGTCGTACGGCGCTGGCTTGCCTACGGACTGACCGCCGCCGCGCTTGCGGCCGTGGTGCTTGTGATCGCGCTGATGATCCGATCCGGGAGCATCTTCAGCGGCAAACCGAAGCCCGGCGATCCGATCGGCGTGGAAGCCACGCCGGAAAGCACGGATGGACCCGGAAAGCCGCTGCCCTATACCGCCGTCACCTATCGGGATACCGAAGAAGCGGAAGCCGCGATGCGGCAGATGTTTGCGGCGTTCTCCGAGCTGATCGAAAAGGTCAGGGATGATCTCAACGAGCCGGAGCACCGCGTTCTGAAGGGCGGCGTGCTGTATGTCGACCGCGGCGTCAATGCGATCGACTGGGAGCATCCGTGCGCTGAAACGACGGAAGCGATCCAGAGGCTTCTGCAGTTTCCCGGCGGCAGGTATTTCTATGCCGGATGGGAGCGCACCGACAGGATCCCGGTCTTCTTCCTCACGGTCTACTGGACGAACGAGACCGGGTATTATCAGACGAGCCTTGTCTTTTCGGAGGATCCGGAATACCTGTATGCAAATGATCCCGCCGCGGAGGACGTCACGCCGGAGCCTTTGACGGAGGACCGGACGTGGGCGATCTATTCGGAGCGCTGGCAGGAAGCGCCGTTTGAAATGGAGCCAGACCCCGCGCCCGCGCCGGAGCCGAAGCCGTATGTAACGAACTTTATGAATCCGGGACCGGATGTAAACTTCGGGTCCGATCTGAACGCTCCCGTGAGCGAGATGCAGGGACGGGCAAAGGCGTTTCTCAAACAGAACCGGGAGGCGCTCGAGCGCGCGGGCAGCGATCTTTCGGCATGGAACGAGGTGATCGCACGCTCGGACGAGCCGAACGCAAGCGTATTCCTTGCCGATGCGTCCGCATATTTTGCGCAGGCGCAGGATCCGATGACGGTGGTTGCGTTCCCGTGGGCAATCGACACGACGCGGACCGAGGCGGGCGAGCTCTATGAGCTGCGGCTCCTCTACGTGCAGGAACCGTCGGAGCAGATCAACGACCTGTATCGGGACGCGCTGATCCCGCTTGAGGAGCATTGGTATCTGCTGACGGTCTATTATGTCCGGTCCACGCTCCCCGGCGTATGGACCATGCCGGACCGGTACGGCTACGGCACGTCGTATCTCGAACTGCATTCGAACGGCACGGCGCGGGTGCTTGAAACGACGTATGACGCCCGCGCGGACGAGCAATGCCGCTTTGACGCGGACCCGGACCTACAGAACGGCTTGCTGTTTTCAAAGGGGACGCTGCTCAGAACGGCAGTCTATGATCCCGAAACGGACACGCTGACCGTGCAGTTTTCAGACGGCAGCGAGCGCACGGCGACGCGCGCCTATGATCTCGTTCTGCCGCGGCGCGATCCTTTGGACCGTTCGGCAAGAACGCTTCTGACGCTGCCGGTCTCCTGCCCGGTCGGCGCGCTCGACGCTGCGGAGGGACAGATGTTCCTCTATGACGTCGACGGCGACGGAGCATTGGATCCGATTTCGTTCGGGACCGACGACGAAGGGGAACTTGTGATACGCATCGGCGAGATAGAAGCGTATTTTCCGGAGGCGGGGAAAGGCGCGATCCTTCAGGAAGCAATTCTGCTGAACTCGCACGATACGACAGGCGATCTGACGCTTGCGCTGGAAATCAAGGACCGGCAGATCGACTATACGACGGTGTGCGTACTGCGAATCAAAAACGGAAAGAAAGCGCACACATCTTACCCGGATTGCTCTATGCGGCTGGTCGACGGGGAGGTGTACTTTACCGAATGGTGTTATGTGCTCGGTTCGATCTCGGGGACCTCGCTGCGTCAGGGCGCGCTGCTCCGGCGCGTGCCGCCGGGATGGGTCGAAACGGGCGTGCTGGACCGCGTACAGAACAGGACGCGCGAGGAGCAGATCGAGTACCATGATCTTATCAAGGTCGTACGGAACCTACCCTGCACGATAAAGGATGCGCCCGCCGTGATCGAGGCGGGAACGTGGGTCTATGTGCTCCGTTGGGACGGCACTCGGATCGTGATCCGGACCGAGGACGGCAGAGAAGCGACGCTGGAGGTGCAGACGGAGCGCTCGGACGACGGCTTCGATATCGCTCGCTATCTGATCGACGGCGTCGACGCGGAGGACTATTTCGACAACCTCGATATGGCAGGGTAAACGAACAGAAAAAAGGGGACGTTCCGAAACGCCGGACATCCCCTTTTCGTTTGCTCTTATTGATAGATCTCCATGATCCTGCCGCTGTTCCAGTAATCTTCCATGATCTCCGTGATCTTCCGATAGATCGGGAAGCGCTTGAAGCAGTCGAACAGCTCCTGCACCTGCCGGTCGATCGCGGCGGTCTCGTCCGCGGTCTGTGCTTCCAGACGGCGCATCCACAGCATGCAGATAAGCTTGTCGATGCAAAGATCCTCGGCGCATTCGATGTTTTGGATGCGATCCGCGCCGGACTTGATCGCCGCGGCGATCTCGTAGTACATGAAGTGTACGCCGGGGATCTTTTCGAGATACAGCTCCGCCATTGCCTGCTCACCCATTTGATGGTATGTTTCCGCCATCGCCCGATAGACGTCGATGCGGTTGGAGTCGTCCTTCGTGCAGCTTAAGATGCGTTCGCCGATCTCGATGATCTCCGCGCTGCGGCTGCCGTCGCCGTTCTGCTGCTCCATATCCTCCAGAATACAGGTCAGCAGAAGATCGTTGTTCGGGTATTTCTCCAATGCCTTCCGAAGGTACGCTTCGCTCCTTGCGGGGTCTTTGCCGCCGCGTCCGCTTTCGATCAGGATCTGTTCGATCGCTGCGTCGAGCTTGCTCTGGTCGAAATCCAGCAGGTTATCGAGCGACGTCCCGAAGTAGATCGCAAGCTTCGGGAGCATGTCGATGTCGGGGCTGCTTGCCCCCGTTTCCCATTTGCTTACCGCCTGGGAGGAAATGTGCAGGTATTCCGCAAGCTCCTCCTGCGTGACCTTCTTTTCTTTTCTGAGTTCTCTGATTTTTGCTCCGATATTCATGATCGTTTCTCCTTTTGTGTTCTTGTAACCGGTTCGATATGAGCATAACGGATCGCCGCAGAAAAGTCCATATGAACTTAATCGGAGAATATACAACTGATGGTTGGGAAAACGGATAAACGAACGGCGGTCAAACGACCGCCGTTTCGGTGCTTTCTTATTTGTGCGTCTCGTTGTACGCTTTGATGCCGAGCGCCAGAAGATCCATCGCGCGTTCGAGCTTGTCCTGCTTCAGAACGTACGCGATGCGGATCTCGTTCTTGCCCTTGCCGGGGGTGGCGTAGAAGCCTTCGCCGGGTGCGAACATGACCGTGTCGCCGTTGTCGTCGAAGTCGGTCAGAAGCCACTTCTGGAACGTGTCGGCGTTGTCGACGGGCAGCGCCGCCATCATGTAGAACGCGCCTTCGGGATCCTTGACCACGACGCCGGGGATCTCCAGAAGCTTCTTAAAGCAGGTGTCGCGGCGGAGCTTGTACTCCTTGCGGACCGCCTCGAAGTATTCGGGACCGACGTCATAAAGCGCGGCGGACGCGACCTGGTCGAGCGTTGCGACGGACAGACGCGCCTGGCAGAACTTCAGCAGGTTCTGCTGCAGCTCCTTGTTGCGGGTGATGATCGCGCCGATGCGCGCGCCGCAGGCGGAGAAGCGCTTGGAAACGGAGTCGATGACGACCGCGTTGTCTTTAAGCTCCGGGAACTGACCGATCGTGGCAAGCTTTTCGCCGCCGTAGACGAACTCGCGGTAGACCTCGTCGCCAATGACGAACAGGTCGTGCGCCTTTGCAAAGTCCGCGATGGTCTGAAGCTCCTCAGGCGTCAGCACCACGCCGGTCGGGTTGCCGGGGTTGGTGAACATGATCGCGCGGGTGTTCTCGTTGTACGCGGCTTCGAGCTTGTCGCGGAACGCGTAGCGATAGCCGCCCTCGGGCGAGGTGGTGATCGGACGGATGCGGCCGCCGGCCGATTTCACGAACGTATTGTAGTTCGGATAGAACGGCTCGGGAATGATGACCTCGCTGCCGGGATCGAGGATAGAAAGCATCAGCATCTGCAGCGCTTCGCTGCCGCCGGTGGTGATCAGGATGTCGCTTTCCTCATAGTGGATGCCGAGCTTTTCGTAATACTTCTGCACCGCCTTGATGAGCACGGGCATGCCGGGGGACTCCGCATACTCGAGGACCGGGTTATTGAAGTTGCGGATCGCCTCATAATAGGCGGGCGGGGTCTCGATGTCGGGCTGACCGATGTTGAGATGATAGATCTTCTTGCCCTTGTTCACGGCTTCCACCGCGTAGGGATGGAATTTACGCATCGGGGAAAGGTTGCATTCCAGCGCTTTCTGCGAGATTTTCATGAGCATGCCTCCGGGATTTTTGAATGAATTGTGCGAGCACCGCATACATCGAAATAGTATCACGCCCGCTGCGTTTTTTCAAGATGCAGCGGGCGTTTCGAAATGATATATTCTTGCGCTGCCGGATCGCATCCGAACGAAGGGGGTGTGTTTCGGAAACAAAAACCGCCCCGCGCTTTACGGGATGGGATCTGAAGATTGACGCTGACCGAACGCGGTGGTACAATAAATCAAATCGTGCAGAACGATGCAGCCTGTTTTCGCGATATGAATGAGGAGAAGGGAGACAACGATGAAACAAAAAACGCTGAAGATCCTGCTTGCGATCGTTTCCGTTCTGTTGGTGTGCGTATTGCTTGTGCAGGTATTGTATGTGTCCGGCGCATTCAATGCCAAGGCGCAGCCCGGGGAGGCGCAGTCCGCTTCGGAAGGCGAGCTGTCCGGCATGCTGCTGCACCGCGAGGGGTATACGCTCGAACAGGTGGTGATCCTGAGCCGTCACAACATTCGCTCACCGATGAGCGGCAAGGGGTCCGCACTGGACACGCTGACGCCGCACGAGTGGTTCTCCTGGTCGTCGAATCCGAGCCAGCTTTCGATCCGCGGCGGCGTTCTGGAAACGGAGATGGGACAGTATTTCCGCAAATGGATGGAAGCTGAAGGGCTGATCCCCGAAAACTGGCTGCCGGAGGACGGCGCAGTCCGCATCTACGCGAACTCGAAGCAGCGCACGCTTGCCACCGCGAAGTTCTTCAGCGCAGGACTGTTCCCTGCCGCCGACACGGAGATCGAGCATCACGGCGAGTTCGACACGATGGATCCCGTCTTTACGCCGCAGCTGACGTTCATGACCGATCAGTACCGCGAGGATATGATCAAAGAGATCAACGAGCGCTTTGCGGACGATATTGCGGATCTTGCCGACAATTACCGGCTCATCGAGGACGTCATCGACATCCGGGATTCCGAGGATTGGAAGAACGGAAAAACGACGGGCTTTATGACGGACGATTCCGAATTTGTGCTGAACGAGAACGCGGAGCCGGGCGTAAAGGGCTCTCTGAAAACTGCCTGCTCCGTCAGCGACGCGCTTGTGCTGCAGTATTATGAGGCGGACGACGAACATGCCGCGTTCGGCAAAACGCTGACGCAGGAGCAGTGGAAGGAGATCTCCGCAGCAAAGGACCTGTACGGCGACGTACTCTTTACCGCGCCGGATATCGCGGCAAACGTTGCGCATCCGCTTTTGCAGGAGATCTATCGGGAGCTGATGACGCCGGGCAGAAAGTTCACCTTCCTGTGCGGTCACGATTCCAACGTCGGCAGCGTGCTTGCGGCGCTGGGCGTTGCGGACTACGAACTGCCGGATGCGATCGAAAGCAAGACGCCGATCGGCTGCAAGGTGGTGTTCTGCCGCTGGAGCGATGCGGCGGGCAAGAGCTATATCACGGTCGACCTCGTCTATCAGTCGGTCGGTCAGCTGCGCGGTCTGCCGCTTCTGGATTTACAGCACCCGCCGGTGGTGTATCCGCTCGCCTTTATGGGACTTCTCTATGACGCGGACGGGCTCTGCCCCGCGGAGAAGATGGAGGAGCGGCTGAAAAGCGCGATCGACCGCTACGACGAGCTGCTCGAAAAATACGGGCTCTCGGAAGCCGCGTAACAAACGATACGAAATAAAGCCCCGGCTTCGGGGCTTTTGTTATGCTTGCAGAATCAGTCGAGCTCTTTCAGATACGCCCTGCGGCGCTTGTGCTGGACCGCGTTGAAGCGCTTCCAGAGGTTGCGGATCTGCATGTTGTCCTCAAGGTTCAGGTTCGTTTCGGCGTACTCGGTCGTGCCGTTACTGAGCATGTCGCACAGCGCGGCGGCGATGACCGCCGGGATGCCGGTGTTGACGTACTCCGGCGCGACCGCGATGAGCCCGAGATCGATGACCTTCGGCTTTTTGATCGCCATCAGAAGACGCAGAAGCGCAGCGGGGGTGAGATGTCCCTGAGAAGGCTGCACCGCCTTTGCGATCGACGGGAAGCTCACGCCGAAGCAGACGACCTTGTCGTGCTCGTTCAGGATGCACACGACGTGCTCGAGGTCGATGATCAGCCGGAAGTTGTCGATCATCATCTTCTTCATGCCGGGCGTGAACGGCACGGTGCCGTACAGCCCCTCGTACGCGACGTCCAGAAGATCAAACAGCCCCTGCTGATAGCGGTTGATGAAGTCGTTGACGTTCTTCGCCTCGCCGATGCGCAGATTGTACTTTTTGAGGACCTGCTCCGCGAGCTTTTTGAGCTTTGCGGCGGTCTCCGGCGCGGGGGCGTAGAGCCGCGATTCGACCCAGTCGACTTCCTTTGCAAAGCCGCAGCCCTCGATCAGTTTTCCGTAGTATTCGGCGTTGTACTGCTCCTCAAAGGTGGAGAGCTGATCGAAGCCCTCGACAAGCAATCCCTCGCGCTCCAGATCGGAAAAGCCCAGAGGACCGCAGACGGCGTTCATGCCGTGCGCTTTTGCAAACTGCTCGACCGCGTCGAACAGTGCCTTTGCGACTTCGGGATCGTTGATCGAATCGAAGCGGTCGAAGCGCACGCGCTTTTCGTTGTTCTTCGCATTCGCCGCCCTTTGAATGATCGCCATGATGCGACCGACGACCTTGCCGTCGCGATAGGCAAGCCAGTGACCGGTCTCGCATGTGTCGTTGTAGATGAAATCCCTGGAAAAGATCTTCTTCTCGTCGCCGTAAAGCGGCGGAACAAAGTACGGGTTGTTCCGGTACATCTTGAGCGGGAACGTCAGGAACGCCTTCTGCTCCGCTTTGGTTTTGACTTCTCGGACGGTAACCATAACGCCTCCGGCTCAGACGCGGCGCTTGGCATGGAAGCTTACGCCGACGCCGTTCGGTCCGCAGTGAGACCCCGCGGTCGGGTTCGTCACGACGGTCTCGATACTGAGGTCGTCGCCGAAGCGCTGGTGCAGAAGATCGGCAAGCTCCGCGGCGATCTCCGGCGCGTCGGTGTGACCGATGATGAAGTGATGCCCCTTGATGTCGTCGCCGAGCTCCTCGACGTACTTGACGAGCCGATCGATCGCGTTCGCTCTGCCGCGCTCCTTGCCGATGCTGACCATTTCGCCCGCGTCGTTCATCGTGATGATCGGACGGATGCCCAAAAGCGTTCCCATCGTCGCGGCGATGCCCTTGACGCGGCCGCTGCGCTTGAAGAACTTCAGATCGTCCGCAAAGAAGTACTGCGCAAAGTGCAGGACCTCGCGGTCCGCCCATGCGAGGACCTCCTCGACGCTCTTGCCCGCTTTGAACAGATCGCCGATCTCGCGTACGATGTTGTAGCTGACGATCGTAATGCCCTTGGTGTCAACGGCGTAGAACTTCCGCTCCGGGAATTCCTTCAGAAGCTCGTCGACCGCTTCGTGCATTGCGTGGAAGGTGACGGTCATCGCAGCGGAGAAGTGGACGTAGAAGATATCGTTGCCCTTTTCAAACTCCGGACGGAAATAGCCGAGATAGCGCTCCTTACTGATGCCGCCGGTCGTGGGCAGCACGCCGTTTCTCAGACTGTCGTAGAATGCGTGCAGGTCGATCGTTTCGCTGTCCTCGTACGGGAAGAACGTCTTTGCGTCGATCGCGTACGGCATGGAAATCAGACGGTAGCCGTATTCCTTCGCAACCTCCGGGGTAAAGTCGGTATCGGTGTCGGTAAACAGTGTCAGCATGGTTTTACTCTCCTACTAAGATATATTGGTGAACGGGCTGTCCGCCTTCGATGCGGATGATCTCCGTTCTGGGGTACATTTTGACAAGCGCCGTAAAGAGCGCGTCCGCTTCCGCCTGCGGCGCGTCAAGCCCTGCAAGCAGCAGCAGCACGCCGCAGGTTTCGACGTGCATCTCCTTTGAGAGCTGCAGCGCGGTATCGACGGCGTCGCCGTCGTTGACGTAGATCGTGTCGCCGATGAAGCCGATGAAATCACCCTCGCGCACATGTACGCCGTCCTTGTCGGCGTTGCGGCTTGCGCGGGATACAAACCCGGTCGTGACGGACGCGATGACCTCATTGAGCTCCTGTACGATCTCGTCCGGCTCGCCCGCGTTCGTGTCCATCATCGAGATCGCGGCGTAGCCCTCGCCGACCGAGTGCGTGTTCAGCACGCGGATGTCGGAGGCGGGGTAGAGGTCCTTCGCCTGCTTTGCGGTCATCAGGACGTTGCCGTTGTTCGGGAACACGTAGATCACGTCCGCGTTCGTTTTGTCAAACGCGTCGAGAAAATCGGCGGTGCTCGGGTTCATGCTCTGTCCGCCGTCGATCACGACGTCCGTACCGAGCTCCAGGAACGTTTTCTTCAGCCCTGCGCCCGCCGCGACGGCGACGATGCCGGCCTTCTTGCGCGGCTTCGGCACGGTGACGGTGACCTCGGGCAGATCGGTCTCGTTGTGCTGCAGCGACATGTTTTCAACCTTGAGCGTCAGGAACTCGCCGTAGCGCTGGCAGCGGTTCAGGATGTCGCCGGGGCGCATCGTGTGAACGTGCACCTTCAGGATTGATCCCTCGCGGAATGCGACGACCGAATTGCCGACGCTGTTCAGGTACTCGATGAATGCGTCGAGGTCGAACGCCTCGGGATCGCCCTTCGCGTTCTGCAGCCGCAGCAAAAACTCAGTGCAGTAGCCGTATTCCAGCACGCTGTCCGCGCCGAACGCGTCCAGATCCGCCTTCTTGGTCTCGGTGTGCGCTTCGGCGCGCTCCACCGTTTCGCCGGAAATCGTGCGGCGCATGCCTTCAAAGATATAGATCAGTCCCGCGCCGCCGGAGTCGACCACACCCGCTTCGCGCAGCACCGGCAGAAGCTCCGGCGTGCGTTCGAGCGAATGCTGCATCTCGCCGAGCAGGTCGCTGAAGTACGTTTCAAGCGTGGAGTCTTTCGTGATGCGTTCGTTTGCGTAGCGTACGCCGTCTCTGAAAACGGTCAGGATCGTGCCCTCGACCGGAACGGGTACCGCGCGGTAGGCTTCCTCGACGCCGCATTCCATCGCATGTGAGATCACGGAAAGATCCGCCTCGCGAACGCCCTCGAAGCCGCGATTGATGCCGGAGAAGATACGGGAAAGGATCACGCCCGAGTTTCCGCGCGCGCCCAAAAGCATGCCGTGCGCGCTGCGGCTTGCGACGGACGCGAGATCGGCCTCGTCGTCGCGATCGACCGCGTCCGCGCCGGAATAGACCGTTGCGAGCATGTTGTCGCCGGTGTCGCCGTCGGGAATGGGAAAGACGTTCAGATCGTTGACTGCCTTGCGGTAGCAGCCCAGATGGTCCGCGCCGCTATTGATCATGCCGGCGTACAGCGCGCCGCTTAACGTCATTGTCTGCATAGGCGCCTCCGTCAGATACGGCCCGGGATCGTCGCGTCGACGTCCACGATGTCGTCCAGCGAGCAGTGCAGCACGCTGCAGATCTTGAGAAGCGTATTGAGATGGACGGGCATGCCCTTGCCGAGCTTCGCGATCACCGCAGAGCTCAGCTTTGTTCTGCTCTGCAGATCCTTTTTCTTCATCTTGCGGCTCAAAAGAAGCGCCCAAAGCCGGTCGTAGCAAACCTGAAAGGATTCCGGTATCATTGGTTCCCCCTGAAAAGCAAAGCGTCCTCATTTGCCGCTTTGCCGAAATTACAGGTTAATTTTATCATTCCCTGCGACAGATTTCAACATAATCTTTACAAAAGAAAAGAAAAACACAATATATTGTGCAGAAGGGACCGTTTTGAGCCTTTTTCTTGACATTCAGGCAGACCTGCAATATAATATACGATAACAGCGGAGCTCCGAAAGGATCCGCATCAAAACAGGAGGACAAGACTATGTTTTGCAGCAATTGCGGAAAAGAACTGCCGGGCAACGCAAAGTTCTGCGACGCATGCGGACAGCCGGTCGTCCGACCGGACAGCGCGCCCGTGAAGGAGCCGGAGCCTGCGCCGATCGTCATTCCGACGCCGGAACCGGAACGGAACAAAACCGCGAATGAACCGGTCGACGAGCCGGCGTTTGCACCGAAGCCGGAGCCGGAGCCTGTCGTTCCGGCGGAGAACCGTCCGCTGAGTCCCTGGGGATATTTCGGATACGGTCTTCTGTTCTCGATCCCGATCATCGGTTTCATTCTGCTGATCGTTTTCTCCTTTGCGGGAAAGAACGTCAACCGCAAGAACTTTGCGCGTTCGTATTGGTGCTGGTTCATCCTGTCGCTCGCGCTCATTCTGATCCTGGTCATCCTGATCCTGACGGGGCTTCTGCGCCTGACGGGCGATTTCGGCACATGGCTCAGCGCAAACGGATTCGGCTGGCTGGTGAAATTGTTCCACTGAACCGCGAACCTTACGGGAACGGCAAACGCCGTTCCTTCTTTTTTTTACATCTCTGTTGCGCCGGAATGCTTTACAGTTCGACAAAAAACGTGGTATACTATTATATCAAGCATAAAAACCGCAGAGACGGTATGCGCCGCGGCGCAGCGTATTTGTCCGCCCGATCGTCTCTGATTACAGAAGAACAGAAAGAGAGAGTTTTGATATGAAGAAAATCGCATGGCTGCTTGTGATCCTCCTTGCGTTTACGTTCGTTCCGCAGGGCGCGGTCGACTCCGCCGTGGGAGAAACGGATACGGCGGAGCGGCTGATCGCGACCGTGACGATGCCGGAGGGACGCGAAAAGGAAGCGTTCCTGCTGACGGACGGCTTCGCTGAGACGCATGTCGTCTTCCGGTCCGACAGCACGGTCCGTTTCGCGTTTTCGGAGGAAGCGGCGCAGCTCGTGACGGTCTGGAAGGACGATCCCAAGGCCGTGAAGCTGATCTGCTATGCGGGGGAGACGGTGCTTTCGGAATCCGATCTCGAAGTGCCGTTCCTGTCGACCGTGACTGCGCTTCCGGAGGGGACGACCGCCGTGGAGCTCGTTCTGAGCGTTCCGAAGGACGAGGAGACCGCGCTGTCCGACGTATACGCATATACCGCCGGCAGGCTTCCCGAAACCGAGTATCAATGGCAGCGTGCGGAAAAAGTCGACGTGCTGCTTGTCGCGGCCTATCCGGGCGATGAGTTCCGCTTTTTCGGCGGGCTTTTGCCGAAGCTGATCAACGACGGCGTGAATGTCGCCGTCTGCTATTTCGACGATCACAGCCGCGCGCGGCTCGAGGACGCGTTCTGCGCGCTCTGGTCGCTGGGGCTGAAAACATACCCCGTCCGGCTCGGCATGCACAATAAGCTGAGCCTCGAATATAAGAATCTTTCGGACAACTGGAAGAAATCGGATCCCGCGCGGCTGATGGAACAGCAGCTCACGGCGCTCAAGCCGACGGTCGTTGTCGCACCGTCCGGCGCAAAGGACGGACCTGCGGAGGCGCGGCTCGTTTCGGAGATCGTGCAGCAGGTCTGCGGCAAGCATACCGACACGTTCAAAAAGCTGTATCTCGCCGAATCGGGCGACAATGCGGTCACGATCGCCGACGAGGTGCTTCCGTATTACGAGCAGAGCGCAAACGCGCTTGCACAGCAGGCGCTGGACGGCATGCGGTCCGGCGGGTACTGGGAATACCGCGCCCGCACGGACGGCACGTACCGCCTCGTCCGTTCGCAGGTCGGCGCCGATACCGCGAAGGATACGCTGTTCGAGCACGTCACGGTGACGTTTGCGCCGCCCGCTGCGGCGACCCCGGAACCGACGCCGGAGCCCACGGAGGAGCCGACGCAGGAGCCGGTACCGGAGGCAGAGGATACGCCCGCGCCGGTTTCGGGCACGACGGCGATCCCGATCTTTGATGAAGAAATCATAACGGAAACGGCTGTGCCGACGTCGGCGCCGACGCCGGTTTCCGAAAAGCGCGGCTTCCTTTCCTGCGCAGGCAAGGAGATCACACCGAAGCCTTCCGATACGCCCGCGCCGACACCCGAGTCCACGCCGGAGCCCACGCCCGTGCCGACCCCGGAACCGACCCCTGAGCCGACGCCCGAACCGACGCCCGAGCCGACCCCGGAGCCGACGCCCGAGCCCACGCCGGAACCGACGCCCGAGAAGTTTGCAGAACATTTTCTGGCGGAAGGCGAGGCGGAGCAGTTCACGATGGATCGCGAGGGCGGACACTGGACCTACCGCGATCAGTCCTCCGATTTTGACGTGCGCCGCGTGAACACGAAGGACCGCGACGGCGCGCCGCAGCAGTATTGGATCGCGCATATCCGGATGCGAAAGAGTCAGGTGCGTTCCGGCTTCGGCGGAGAGGCGCGTGACGACGGTTCGGTCCGTGCTCCGCTGTACAGGATGGCGCGCCGCTACGGCGCGGTGCTGGCGATCACCGGCGACAACATGTTCTGCTGGAAGGAGTGCTGGACGCTCAAGAGCACGTCGATCCGGGACGGTCACGTCTACAAGGACAAGGACGATTACAAGGACCAGGGAGGACCGCTGCTGGCGTGGAACGAGCGGACCCTGTCCTTCGATCTGTATGAAAACAACGAGCTGACGACGCAGGAGCTTCTGGAGCGCGGATACCGCGACGTTCTCTGCTTCGGACCGGTCCTGGTGCGGAACGGCGCCGCCGTACCGAACCTGAACCGTCTGTCCATCCACGACGCGGACAGCAAGCGTCCGCGCGTCGGGATCGGACAGATCGAGCCGGGACACTTTGTGGTCATCGTCGCGGACGGAAAGAATCCGGGCAAGGCAAGCGGCTACACGTTTGACGACTTTGCGGCGATGTTCCGCGACGAGGGCTGCGATATGGCATACGCCCTCGACGGCGGACTGTCCGCGGATATCGTGTTCATGGGCGTGCATCTCAGGGAGAGGAAGGAGCGGCGCGACCTGCCGGACAGTCTGCTGTTCGGTCACACGGAGCTGCTGCCGAAGGAGAACGATCCGAAGCCGGACGCCTACACGGTCGGCGTCGACGAGAACGGCAATTCGATCTTTGTATTGAAGCACTGACGACGAAGAACACGGGGGAACAGCGCTCCCGTGTTTTTTCATGCTTGCGAACTGCCTGTGATGATGGTACAATAACACAAAGGAAAGGGAGGCGGCTGTATGCTGTACGAATACCGTTTGGAGACCCCGAAGGAGGGCTTTATCGACATTACGAACGAGGTACGCGACGCCTGCAAACAGAGCGGCGTATTCGACGGAATGATGACCGTCTACTGCCCGCACACCACCGCGGGCGTCACGATCAACGAGAATACCGATCCGGATGTGAAAAACGACCTGTTGCTTGCGCTGAACAAGACCTATCCGGACCGTGCGGAGTTCCGCCATGCGGAGGGCAACAGCGCGGCGCATCTGAAGGCGAGCGTCATCGGCAGCAGCGTTACGATCATGATCGACGACGGCGAGCCCGTGCTCGGGCAATGGCAGGCGGTGTATTTTGCGGAGTTTGACGGTCCGCGTTCCCGCCGGTTTACCGTCAAGGTCATGGGCAGCAGAGGATAAAAAGAAAGGAGCCACCTATGAAAGCATACGAACGTTTACTGAAGTACGTCGCCGTGCACACGACGAGCGACGAGGAAAGCACAACGGTCCCGACCGCCGCGCGCGAATTCGACCTTGCAAACATGCTCGTCGCGGAGCTCAAAGCGATCGGCGTTCATGACGCGGAGGTCGACGACATGTGCTACGTTTACGCGAGCCTGCCCGCAACGGAGGGCTGTGAGAACGCGCCGAAGCTCGGCTTTATCGCGCACATGGACACCGCGCCGGACTTTTCGGGCGAAAACGTGCGTCCCCGCATCATCGAACAGTACGACGGCGGCGACGTAGTGCTCGGGACGAGCGGCAGAACGCTTGAAAACGCGCAGTTCCCGCATCTGGCTTCCCTCAAGGGCCGTACGCTGATCGTTACCGACGGCACGACGCTTCTTGGCGCGGACGACAAGGCGGGCGTTGCCGAGATCGTCACGATGCTCGAGGAGATCATCAAAGAAGGGACCCCGCACGGCAGGATCTCCGTCGGCTTTACGCCGGACGAGGAGGTCGGCAGCGGCGCGGATCACTTCGACGTCAAGCGCTTCGGCGCGGATTTCGGCTACACCTGCGACGGCGGCGCGGAGGGCGAGCTCGAATACGAAAATTTCAACGCGGCCGGCGCGACGTTCACGATCCGCGGCTTCAACATCCATCCGGGCGAAGCGAAGGGCAAAATGATTAACGCCATATTGGTCGCGTGCGAGATCAACGGCATGCTCCCGAAGGGACAGACCCCGCGCGACACCGCAGGGTATCAGGGATTCTGGCACCTGACGGACCTTTCCGGCACCACGGAGGAGGCGAAGCTGCAGTACATCATCCGCGATCACGACTTTGAAAGCTTCGAACGCCGCAAGGAAATGCTCGAAAAGATCGCCGCGGTCATGAACGACACGTACGGCGCAGGCACGGTCACGCTTTCGATCCGCGATCAGTACCGCAACATGAAGGAAAAGATCGAGCCGTGCATGCATCTCATCGAGAACGCGAAACAGGCAATGGAAAAGGCGGGCGTCATGCCGCGCGTTCAGCCGATCCGCGGCGGTACGGACGGCGCAAGACTGAGCTTCATGGGACTTCCGTGCCCGAACCTCGGCACCGGCGGCTACGCCTTCCACGGTCCCTACGAGCACATCACGGTCGAGGGCATGGACGCCTCCGTCGAGATTCTTAAAAACCTCGTCGCGATCTATCGCGAGTTCTGATTTTCAAATGCAAAAGGAACCGCATGGCTGCGGTTCCTTTTTATGTATGCCTGATCGGCGTCAGGCGTCCCAGCCCTCAAGATCGGTCACTTCCTCGCCGAACAGATTGTACTGCGGGGGCAGTCCGTATCCCTCCAGTTCCCGGTTGAAGCGGCGGACGATCCGCTGCACGAAATCGTAATCCTCCTTGCGGTAGGGGAGATTGAACCGCGCGCGCATCTCCGCGATAAAGTATTTGCCGAAATGATCGATCTCAATGCGGAACGTGTAGGACTCGTCGCTGCGGTCCATGTGAAAGATCGCGCAGGCGTCCGCCTGGATGCCGGATCGGTAGCAGTATACGCAGTTGTGCTGTCGGTCGCCCTCCTCGCGCAGCCGCAGTCCGTTTGTGATCCATTCGATCGCGCCCTCCGAAAAAACCCGGAAATCGGTCGCAAGCTTTTCAAATTTGCTTTCTTCGGGTACGATCGGCTTGTCGCTGATCTCGTCCGCAAGACGGCTGATCTCGTCGGACAGCTCGTTGTGCCGCCGCATCAGCGCGCGGTATGAGGCGAAGAACCGGAGCGGCTCACGCATCTGAGCGCACATGCCGACATAGTCTGCGACGTCCTGCCGGACGTCCCATGGATCCACGCCCGGATCGTTTTCATGCAGCGTATAATACGTCGAGAGAAAGCGTTCCGGACGCGGTCCTTCGTAGATGTCCTGCGGACGGATGCACCAGACGACCTCATCCTGCGGAAGCTGCAGGAGCTTTGCAACGCTCTTTTCGTCGAACTGATACGCAAAGGAGGTCAGATAATACGCGACGTTCAGGTCCATGCGGTTATAGTTGACCGGCAGCAGCTGTTCGCGCCGCGCCTGAAACAGCATCGCAATGAGGTCCGCGGGCGTATGACACTGCAGAAGCTCGTCGAAACGGACCGGCGCAAGGAAAAACGCGTCATGCCGGATCGCACGCGCGACGTCGCGGAGGATCGGATGCTCGCTGCCGAACGCTTCGAAAAGCGCGACGACGAAACTCTGTACGTCGGTGTTGTTCCGCAGGCACTTATTGATCCACCAATTGAACCGCATCGGACCGCTGTCGCTTCTCGTTTCGGCATATACGACCGGCGTTTCGTCGAGCCGCAGCGTGAACAGCGGGATCTTGCCCGGCACGATCGCCGCAACGGGCTTTTTCCCGTAGGAACGGTAGAAGCGAACGCCCTCGATCGTGAAGAACCGGATCTCCAGTTGCTCGCCGTCGTCTTTGACGCGCACGGCGACGTCCTTTCTGCTCGCGTCGGTGCTCTGTCCGTCATAATAGTTCAGCCGGAGCCCCTCGAACGGATACTCCGAGTTCGGGTCGCACTGCCCGCGAAGATAGGACAGAAGCCCCATGACGTACGGTTCGTCCTTCACACGGTAAAAGAAACAGGTGCCCCTGCGTCCGCGGCTTTCTCCGATCGAAAGCGAGGCGCGGGCGTCGCCGAAGATGGCCGTCAGAACCGAAAGGACGGTCTTGCGTTTTTGTTCCATGAAAAACCTCCCTGCTGCGGACCGCTTAATCGGAATAAACGAAACGGTCCTGGTAATATGCCGCGAATGCGCAGGCGTCGGATTCGACCGCCTGCTCCCGGTATTTTTCGGTGTTGACGTCCCAGCGGTCGCCGGAGATGTAGGTCTCGAATTCCCCTTTCCAGGTGCTTGCCGCACGGAAATAGGGATACTTCCGGACATCGGGGCTGTCCCAGTTGATCGCGGTCGACGATACGACGGCGTGTTCGTACGCGTGGTACAGCTCGTGCAGAACGACGTTGACCGCGTCCGCGGCGGAGCAGCGCTCGATAAACGACCGCCAGAGATGGATGGCATGCTCCGAATGATCGTAGAACCCCGCTTCGTTGCCGGGCATCTGCGCGTCAAGCGACAGCGCGGGAGTATCGACGCCGAGCTTGGGAGACATCGTCTGCACGATCGAAAGCAGCAGCTCACAGCGCTTCTCCGCGGACAGAGAATCCCATTCCGGCGAGTTCAGAAGCTGCAGTTCCTCTGCGGACAGGGCGCGGCTTTCGTCCTCCGCCATGCTCTCCGTCTGTGCCGCCTGCGATCGGATCAGGGTCTCCGCCCTGTTCGGCAGGAGCAGGTCGACGACTATGCAGAAGGAAAAGACTGCCATCAGCAGTGTCGCGCCGACCATCTTCGCCGTTTCGACCGAGGCGAACAGCGGTGCGCCGCTTTTCCGCTTCAGAAGGAACGCCAGACATACGGCGGCGATCAGAACGCCGGCGACGACCAGCATCAGCGCGACGGAGTAGTTGCGCAGAAGGGAAACATGCCGGATCGCGATCGGCGCGAAGCTCAGAAGCAGGATGGAATAGTACCCATGGTATTTGTCGACGAAGAACGCGTTGAACAGGGTCAGCGGAACGCTCCATGCAAAGTAGATCCAAGCCGCGCGGTGTTCGTTGACGTAGCTGCCGTTCAGCAGAAAGAATTCGCTCCAGACGATCCAGCGGGAATAGCTGAGCGTCAGAAAGGAAGCGATCCCGATCACCAGCAGCGCAAAGCCGAGACGATACTTCGGCGGAAAGCGGTGCAGCGACGTCCTCAGGCTGCGGACCGCTCTGCGGCGCCGCATGTCTGCTCCGGTGCGGCAGCGAAAGTATTCATCGGACGTGATCGCCGTCACGAGCGGCGTTCTGACGGGCAGGACGGTCTTTGCCTGCAGCTTGCCGCGGTTTATCAGCGTTTCGGCAAAATCGAGCGCGGCCGCTTCCTCGTCCGGTCCGGGCGGAACGATCCTGCTGTCCGAAAAACTGCCGACGTAGCAGCAGCCCGGATCGTCGAGGCGCGAAAAACAGACCGTGACGGCGTCCGAATCTTCATGGGAACGGGAGCCGTGCATGGCATAAAGCTTGTCCGGGGTATGCTTTCCGGCATAGAATCTGCGCCGGTTCGCGGCAATACGGTCTCTGAACTGCAAGGCGGATCCTCCTCTCTTTTTTGGCAAGTTAACAATAAGTATAGCGTCCGATCTGACAGATTTCAACAACAATTTACACGGATTTCTTGCTATTTGACGGGAATTTGGTATAATAGGAAGCAATTCTATCAAGGGAGGACGCGCAATGCTGAACCGTGAATCGATCCGGAAGCTGCTGCTTCTGTACCGGGACGACCCGACGACCATGCAGTTTCTGGAGGAGATCCTCGAATCCTTCGAGGCGTACCACAACGCAGTGTTCAAAGAACAGATCGGGCGCATGCTCTGCGGGAGCGGGGCAGAGGACGCCGAAGCGTACCGCGATCGCATCGTATCGCTTGACCGAACGCGGACGATCCATCACAACAGCGTGATCGCAAACGTCGGGATCCTGAACCGGCTTGCGGAAAAAGCCGGCATTCCGCCGGTGTACGACGGCGTCGTGTCGGAGGAGCGTCCGTACCGCCGCGAGGTCGCAAACGCCGTATTTGCCTATCTCGAGGAGATCATCCGAAACCGAACGTAAGAAAAAAGCCGGAGGTACAAGCCTCCGGCTTTGCCGTTTTGTTCAGGATTCGTGCGCGGTCGGGTTCGTCACCGTACCGATGAACAGCACCGTGCCGTCGTACGATTCGATCGCGTAGAGGAACGGGCGGGTCAGATGGAAGTCGATCTTCGGCAGATCCTCCGGCATCGCGAAGCCGTCGTTCATTGCAACCATCGTGTACGCAGCGGCTTCGACGCCCTTTTCATCGACGCCGATATAGGATTCCTGCAGTACACGGGTGATCGCGGCGTTGCTTTCCACCATGCCCGTAAAGTCGGCTTTGCTGCTGAAGGCGATCCCGACCCCGAGCGATGCGAGCACCTGATCCAGCTCCAGTTTGTCCTGAAAACTGAACTTCGGCAGCTTGACGCGGACGTCCGCGCGCACGGCTTCGCCCTCGCGGAGAAGCGCATGCAGCTTATCCGGCGAGCCCAACTGTTCGGAAAGATCCGTGCCCTCGTCGGGCAGCACGAACGTCATGCGTCCGACGCGCAGCAGCGGAAGCGAATAGCGCAGGTATCCGTCGCCCTTCACGATCGTGACGCCGGGGTCCGTGCGGTTCATGTAATCGACGGTCATTTCGCCGTCCGGCGCACGGAACGTACCGGGCTTGGTAGCGCCCTCATAGAATTCGTCGCGCCATGCGTCCTTCAGATAGATCGTATTGAGCAGCACGGCGACCGTGTCGGGACTGAATACCAGCGCGTCCTTCGAGATCCGGATCTTACCGTGCGTGTGTTCGGTGATCCAGTCGGCGATCTGCTGCGCGGTCTCCGTCGTGCCGAACCGCGCCGCATGTGCTTCGGAGCGGTAGACGCCGGCGAGCGCATCGAGGAAGCTCTCGTTAAATTGCAGCTTGCTGTCACGCTCTGCGAGCCAGATCGAGTTCGCAAAGGTCAGCGAGGAATCCTCCGTGTCGATCGGGAGCGTCTCAAGCATGGCGCCGCAGACGCCGCGCAGCTCCCTCAGGTCCTTTGCGCCGAGCAGCTTCAGCATCGCAGCCTGCGTTTCGCCCTTTGCGCCTTCAGCGGTCATGGCGAGCGCAAGATAGACGCTGATCGGCGAGAGATTGCGGTTCTGCGTTCCGTCGATCAGCTTTGCGGCAAGCACGTCGGAAAAGCCTGCATAATCCGTGATCTCCGGGACGGGGGATTCCGCATCCGCCTGCGGCTTTTCGCTTTCAAACAGCTCGGGAAGCGGCGCCGGGGAGGGTTCGTAGTGCTTCGCGCAGGCACAGAGCAACAGCAGCGCGAAAAGAATGCAAAGCAGTCGCTTCATTTGGATCATTCCTTTCCTCATTTGCATATAATACCGGACATCGCGTCGTTCGGTTGCAAAAACGCCCCTCCGGGACAGGAGAGGCGCTTTGATTGTATGATCGTTATTGTCCCGCGTTGGGATTCGTCACCGTGCCGATGAACAGCACCGTGCCGTCGTTCGCTTCGATCGCGTAGAAGAACGGGCGGGTCAGGTGGAAGTCCAGCTTTTCGAGCTGGATCGGATTGAATGCGGTGGTACGCATCTGGATCATCGTGTACGCCGCGGCTTCGACGCCGTTTTCATCAACGCCGATGTAGGATTCCTGGATCACGCTGTCGATGCAGCACGGCGCGTCGGACATGCCGGAGAAATCGGCGGCGGGCGAGAAGCTGAGATTCAGCCCGAGCGCCGCCAGCACGCCGGTCAGCTCCATCTTGTCCTGGAACTTGAACTTCGGGATCCGAAGGCTCACGTCGTATTTCTTGTCGACGCCCTTATGAAGCAGCTTGTCGATCGCGTCGGGCGTGCCGAGCAGTTTAGAAAGCTCGACGCCCTCATCCGGCAGCACGAACGTGACGTAGCCGATTCGGTTCAGCCAGACGCGGTATGCCATCCAGCCGTCGCCGAACCGCACGGAGGAGTTCCGGTCGAAGCGGCGCATGAAATCGGCGGTCATATCGCCGTCGTACGCGTGGAACGTATCGGACTCGGTGGATGCGGGATCGAACGTTTCGCTCCAGGCGCCCTTGAGATAGATCGTATTGATCAGCACGGCAAGCGTCGAGGGATCGAACGTCAGCGCTTCGGGACGCACGTTGATCTTGCCGCGCGTATGCTTGTTGATCCAGTCCGCGATCTGCTTCGATGCGGATTCGGAACCGAAATCGACGACGTTCGCTTCGGAACGGTAGACGTCCGCAAGCCTGGACAGATATTCGGGATGGAACGCAACTGCGTTTCCGCCGATGTTGTCCGCCATCCAGAGCGAATTGTGGATGTCGAGCGTGCTGTTCTGCTCGTCGACCGAGAGCGTTTCCAGCATTGCGCCGCAGATCGCGCTGAGTTCTTCAAGGCTTTTGCAGCCGAGAAGCGCGAGAAGCTCCGCCTGCGTGTCGCCCTTTGCGCCTTCGGCGACCATCGCAAGCGCGAGGTAGACGCTGATCGGCGAAAGGTTCTGATTCCGGCTGCCGCTCAATACGGCGGCGGAGAGCAGGTTGGCAAAATCGCCGTAGCCGCCAACGGTCACCGGTTCACCCTGCGGCGCGTAAATCGGCTCCACGGGGTCGGTGAGATCGATCGGCTTGTCGAGCGATTCGCCCGGCTGAATCGGCGGATCCTCGATCGGGGTCAGCGGGACAGGCGTTTCTTCCGGCGTGCCGGCGGGATCCTCCGGCGCATCGGTCGGCTGTTCCGGCGTTTCGGCTGGATTCTCCGGCGCATCCGTCGGGACCTCCGCCCTGGGGGAGGGGTGATCGATGCTGCAGGCCGCTGCCGAGAACAGCATCAGCCCGGAGAGTATCATGCAAAGCAAGCGTTTCATTGGCGTTGCTCCTTTCCTTGTTTGCCAATAATACCGCTTATCCCTCGGTTTGGTTGCAAACAGGGCGGCATTGCTCGTCGACCTTCTGATAGAGCGCGTCCGCGCGCGCCGTCACGTCGTCGTAGATCGCCTTTGCGCGGGCGTACAGATCCTTCACGAACGCTTCGTCCGAAAGACCCTGCAGGTTGATGCAGACGTTCAGCCATGCGCCGCGCGCCGCGGTCACGACCGACGCCGCGCCTACGCCGAAATCGCTGGCGCAGTTCGGATTGATCCGGCCGGCAAGCTGTTCGAGAACGGCGACGGTACGCGCGCAGAGCGACAGCGTATGGAACGGCATGTTCGCCGCTTCCTTGGTCGTCTCCTCGATGGCGGCGCGGCGCGCCGCTTTCTGCTCGTCGGTGTCCTTCGGCAGGTGCATTGCTTCATAGAGCTTGTTGAACGCGAGCGTGTCGTCGTCGACTGCCTTCAGAAACTGCGTGATCAGCGGTTCGCCGACCGTTCTTGCGGATTCCGCATTTTTCCAGTGATCTGCGTATTTTTTCTTTCCGATGGTAAGGTTCGCGGCCA
This sequence comes from uncultured Clostridia bacterium, assembly GCA_947166925.1. Taxonomy (GTDB): domain Bacteria; phylum Bacillota; class Clostridia; order Christensenellales; family CAG-138; genus UBA3792. Next base: position 72,132 of record CAMVGD010000002.1, read on the forward strand.
TGACGGCAAGGGATGCGCCGCATGCGCCGAGCAGCGCGGCAACGGAACCGCCGCCGGGGGCGGGGGCGTCGCTCGCTAAAACGTCCGTAAACGCGGTTACGGTAAGGTCGGTCAAACGTTCCATAGGTTCTCCTTTCCTGTCATGCGCACGCCGCGCTTGAAGACCGCGACTGCGCGATTGGTTCCGTATCGATAGATCAGCCGATCAAGGTTCTCGGTGTCCCAGACGACGAGGTCCGCCTGCTTGCCGGGCTCCAGCGTGCCGAGCTTTTCCGCCATGCCGATCGCCGCCGCGCCGTTGATGGTCGCCGCGGTCAGCATCTCCGAAGGCGTGATCTGCCCATACAGACAGCCCGCGGTCATGGCGAACGGCAGCGAGAGATTCGGGCTCGAGCCGGGGTTCATGTCGGTCGCGACCGCAACGGGTACGCCTGCGTCGATCATGCCGCGGAAGTTGCCGTACGGCTTTTTGAGGTAGAACGACGTTGCGGGCAGCATGACCGCGATCACGCCGCCGTCCCGCAAAGCGCGAATGCCGTCTTCGCCGGTCTCGGACAGATGATCGCAGCTCAGAGCGCCGACGCGCGCCGCTGCCTGCGTGCCGCCGATCTCTTTGATCTCGTCGGCATGCAGCTTCGGGATCAGCCCATAGCGCTTGCCGGCAAGAAGGATGCGTTCGGACTGCTCGGCGGTGAATACGCCGTCGTCGCAGAACACGTCGCAGAAATCCGCAAGCCCGTCCTCGGCGATCGCGGGGATCGCTTCCTCGCAGAGCCAGCTCACGTATGCTTCGTGATCTATGCCCTCCGGGAACGCGTGCGCGCCGAGGAACGTCGCCGCGACGTCGCCGTACTCCTCGCGGAGACACCGCACCACGCGAAGCTGCTTCTTCTCCGTTTCAAGATCGAGCCCGTAGCCGCTTTTGATCTCGACCGCCGTCGTGCCGTTCATGAGCATTTCAAGGAACAGCCCGCGCGTCTTCTCAAAGAGCGCGTCCTCCGAAGCCGCTCGCGTTTCGCGCACGGTGGACAGGATCCCGCCGCCTGCGGCAAGGATCTCGAGGTAGCTTTTTCCGGCGAGCTTCATCGCAAGCTCGTGCTCGCGCCAGCCGCCGAACACAAGGTGCGTGTGGCAGTCGACAAGTCCTGCGGTGACGAGATTGCCTTTGCAGTCGACCGCTTTGTCCGCCTGCGGCGCCTTGCCCGTGCCGGTCGCGGCGATCACGCCGTCTTCCTCCAAAAGCCATGCGTTATGAAGCGTCAGAAGCTCGCCCTGCGCTTTGCCTTTGACGGCGACCGATCCGGTCGCCGTTTTCAGTTCACCGATGTTCCAAAAGACTTGTTTCACAGAAGGTGGCACTCCAATACCTGTTTTGCCGCGTCGAATTTTTCGATCTGCAGATAATAGTCCGCCGCGTCGACGAACGCCATCATCGGCGCAAGACCGATGATCTCGGTTCCGACGACGTGCACGCCGTAGCGCGCCGCCTCGAAGCGGACGAACTCAAGCACGCGGTACAGCGGCGTCTGCTTATAGTCGCACATGTTGATCGAGACCTGCGCGATGTTGCGCTCCTCGAGCATGACGCCGAGCGCCTTGACCGCGCGGAAGCCGCCGTCCTTTTCACGGATGATCTTCGCGATCTTCTTGGCGATCGACACGTCGGAGGTGTCGAGGTTGATGTTGAACGCGATCAAAGGCTGACGCGCGCCGACGGCGACGACGCCCGCGGAAGGATGGATGCGGTTGCCGCCGAAATCGGGATGCCACTGGTCCTCGAGAACCTTCTCCGCCATGCCCTCGAACTGACCCTTGCGGATCGCGGCGAGGTTCTTGCGGTGCGGCGCAGACGCGCTTTCCTCATAGAGGAAGACGGGCAGCTCCAGGTCGTTTGCAATGCGTTCGCCGAGCACCTTGGAGCGCTCCACACATTCCGCCATGTCCATGTCGCGGATCGGCACGAACGGGATGACGTCGACCGCGCCCATGCGCGGATGCTCGCCCTCATGCACGCGGAGGTCGATCTTCTCGACCGCGTGCTTTGCAAAGCGGAACGCCGCTTCCATCACCTGATCGGGATCGCCGAGGAAGGTGAAGACCGAGCGGTTGTGGCTCGCGTCGGAGGAATAGTCGATGAGGGTCACGCCCGGAACGGCGCGCACGATGTCCGCAAACTCCTCGACGAGGTCGAGACGGCGTCCTTCGCTGATATTCGGAATACATTCCATCAATTTTGCCATGGTTTTATTCTCCTTTAGTCTTTCAATGCGTTCATTACGGTCGCATGCACCAGCGCATCGTCCGCAAGGTGCGGGATCGTGATGCAGTCTGTGCCTTCATTGTCACGGTTGTATGCAAGACAGGTCTCGATCGCGTTCTCGTTGCGAGCCCACGCGCGCCGCGCGACGCCGCCCATCGTATCCCACGGCATCGCCGAGGAGAGAATGCGGTCCACGCGCTCGCTGCCGTCGAGCACCATGCCGAAGCCGCCGTTGATCGATTTGCCGACGCCCACGCCGCCGCCGTTATGCAGGGCGATGAGGCTCATGCCGCGTGCGGCGTTGCCCGCAAAGCACTGCGTCGCCATGTCCGCCATGATGTTCGAGCCGTCCTTGATGTTGCTCGTCTCGCGGAACGGAGAGTCCGTTCCGCCGGTGTCGTGGTGGTCACGGCCCAGCATGACCGGTCCGATCTCGCCGTTTCTGACCATTTCATTGAAGCGCAGCGCGATTTTCAGTCTGCCCATCGCGTCCTGATACAGGATGCGCGCCTGGGTTCCGACGACCATCTTGTTCTTCTTCGCGTCGCGGACCCAGACCCAGTTGTCGCGGTCCTGATAGCGGCGCGTCGGGTCGATGCAGTCCATCGCCGCCGCGTCGGTCTTATCAAGGTCCTCGGGCTTGCCACTCAGGCACACCCAGCGGAACGGACCGTAGCCGTAGTCAAAGAGCTGCGGACCGAGGATGTCCTCGACGTAGGACGGATAAACGAAGCCGTCCTTCTCGTTCTCGCCGTTCTTGCAGATCGTGGTGACGCCCGCGTCATAGACGGCTTTCAGGAAGCTGTTGCCGTAATCGAAGAAGTACGTGCCGCGGCGGTGCAGCTCGTCGATCGCGGCGATGTGCTGCTTCAAAGAAGCGTTGACCGCCGCCTTGAACGCCTCGTGATCCTCGGCAAGCAGTCTGGTGCGCTCCGCAAAGCTGATCCCGACGGGGCAGTAGCCGCCCTCGTAGACCGCGTGGCAGGAGGTCTGATCGCTCAGAAGATCGACGTGGATGTTGTTGTTGATGAGGTAGTGCAGAAGGTCGACGACGTTGCCGTGATATGCGATCGCAAGCGGCTTGCCTTCCTTCTGCGCTTCCTGCGCCCATTCGACGCAGGTTTTCAGATCGTCGCTGACCTTTGAGACCCAGCCCTGCTTATAGCGCGTTTCGATGCGGGAATAGTCGACCTCCGCGATGATCGCGGCAGCGCCTGCGATCTCCGCAGCCTTGCCCTGCGCGCCGCTCATGCCGCCGAGACCTGCGGACACAAACAGACGACCCGCAAGATCCTTGTCCTTCGGAATGCCGAGCTTCAATCTGCCCGCGTTCAGGAGCGTGTTGAACGTGCCGTGCACGATGCCCTGCGGTCCGATGTACATCCAGCCGCCGGCGGTCATCTGCCCGTAGTTCGCAACGCCCATCGCTGCGGCGCGGTTGAAATCGGCGGGGTTGTCAAAGAGCCCCACCATCAGACCGTTCGTAAGGATGACGCGCGGCGCGTTCTCGTGCGAGCGGAAGACGCCGAGCGGATGTCCCGACTCGATGACGAGCGTCTGCGTGTTCGTGAGCTCTTTGAGGTACTGCTTGATCAAAAGGTACTGCATCCAGTTCTGGCAGACCTGACCGGTCTCGCCGTAGGTGACGAGCTCATAGGGGTAGAGCGCGACCTCGAAGTCGAGGTTGTTGTCGATCATGACCTGAAACGCTTTGCCCTCGATGCACTTGCCCTCATAGCAGTCGATCGGCTTGCCCCACAGCCGTCCTTCGGGACGGAAGCGGTAGCCGTAGATCCTGCCGCGGGTCTTGAGCTCCTCCATGAATTCCGGGGCGAGCTCCTCGTGGAACTGTTCCGGAATGTAGCGCAGCGCGTTCTTGAGCGCGATCTCCATGTCATGCTCCGAAAGCACGGAGTCACGCCGCGGCGCGCGGCGGATGCCTTCGATAAAGGGCTTCTTTTCGGGAAGCCGGTCCAGCTTCAATACGCAGTCCATACAATCCTCCTTAAAATTCAATGAAAATCGGGCAGCATCATCTTTACGTCGTTTTCGATGGCGCCCGTGCGGATCAGCTTGTTCAGCGCTTCGATCATCGGGTGGATCTCCTCGTCCTTCGCGTAGAACGGCACGACGGCGCGGACCTTATCGTACACGGTCTGCTGCGCGGGGGAAAGCTCGACGTTCTTCCGGAGGTCGATGCCCTGCACCGCCGCCATCAGCTCGAACGCGAGGACGGAGTAGAGGTTGTTCACAATGCGGCGGAAGTTGCGCGCGGCGGTCGTACCCATCGAAACGTGGTCCTCCTGGTTTGCCGAGGACGGGATCGAGTCGACGCTTGCCGGATGCGCAAAGACCTTGTTCTCGCTCACCAGCGACGCCGCCGAATACTGGCAGATCATGTAGCCCGAGTTGATGCCGCCGTCGGGCGCCAAAAACGCGGGAAGACCGTTACTTAGCGCCGGGTTTACCATGCGCTCCATGCGGCGCTCGGAGATGTTCGCGAGTTCGCTTGCCGCCGCGGACATGTAGTCCATCACGAGCGCGATCGGCTCGCCGTGGAAGTTGCCGCCGGAGATGACGCTTTCGTCGTCGAGGAACAGGATCGGGTTGTCGGTGACGGAATTGAGCTCCGTTTCGAGGACCTTGCGGACGTGCGCAAGCGCGTCGCGCACCGCGCCGTGCACCTGCGGGATGCAGCGGAGCGCGTAGGCGTCCTGCACGCGCAGATTCCGGTTGCGTTCCATCGACGGGCTGTCTAAGCAGATCGTGCGCATGTTCTTTGCGACGAGCGCCTGCCCCGCATGCGGACGCACCGCGTGGATGCGCGGGTCGAACGCGGAAAGAAGCCCGGTCAGCGCCTGCATCGTCATCGAAGCCGTGATGTCCGCAAGCGCGGCGCCGCGGTTCAGATCGTACCACGCGAGCGTGCCGATCGCAGTCATGCACTGCGTGCCGTTGATGAGCGCAAGTCCTTCCTTTGCAAGCAGATGGAAGGTTTTAAGCTTCGCCTTTTCCATCGCTTCCGCGCCGGACATCCGCTTGCCTTTGTAGGTCGCTTCGCCGCGGCCGAGCAGAACGAGCGCCATATGCGCAAGCGGCGCAAGGTCGCCGGACGCGCCGAGGGAGCCCTGCTCCGGAACGACGGGGGTCACGCCCGTGTTCAGCATGCCGATCAGCGTTTCGATGATCTCGCGGCGGATGCCGGAATTGCCCTTTGAAAGCGCGTTTGCGCGGAGCAGCATCATCGCGCGGACGGTCTCCTCATTGAGCGGTTCGCCGACCGCGACGCAGTGCGAAAGGATCAGATTTTCCTGAAGCTGCGCGCTCTTGTCGCTGCTGATCGTGATTTTGCTGAACTCGCCGAAGCCCGTGGAGATCCCGTAGACCGTGCGGCCTTCCGCGACGATCCGATCCACCAGCGCGCGGGACGCGTCGATGCGTTCGAAGGTCTTGGGCGAGAGCGAAACGCGCGCCTTGAAACGCGCGACTGCGACGACCTGTTCGATGCGTAGCGTCTGCCCGTCCAGGGTGACGTGACGAATGTTTTCTGTCAGATGATTCATGCACATTCCTTCCCGATACAAATAGTTTCGGTCAAAGCCTGACCGTACTTATTTATGATATCATTTGCGCCGTACGGTGTCAAACCGGCGGGCGGGTTTTTCGATAATATATAATGACTGCGCGCTGTCGCGTGCGTGTTTACAGAGTGTTCATGTATCCGACACGAAATAGTCGTGATTGCCGTGTTATACTAAAAGATACAAACAACGGGGAGGGGACGGCATGAACATCCGATTTTATAACGCGCGCATCCTGCCGATGGAAACGGCGGACGGAACGGTGATCGAGGGCGAACTCTGGGTCCGGGACGGACGCATCGCGCTGGTCGGCGATCCGGACGGGCGCGAACTGCCCGCGTTCGACCGTGAGATCGACTGCAAAGGCAACCTGCTGCTGCCTGGCTTCAAGAACGCGCACACGCATTCCGCAATGACGTTTCTGCGCTCGTTTGCCGATGACAAGCCGCTGCACAACTGGCTGCACGAGGACGTGTTCCCGATGGAGGCGCATCTGACCGGCGACGACGTCTACGATCTCACCAAGCTTGCCGTGCTCGAATACGTGTCCGGCGGCGTTACGGCGGCGTTCGATATGTACTACCACGTGGAGCGTATTGCCGAATGCGCGCGCGACACGGGCTTTCGCTTCACGATCTGCGGCGCGGCGAACGATTTCGGCGGAACGGCGGAATCGACGAAGCAGGATTTTGAGCTTTTGAACGGATTCGATCCGCTGGTCAACTGCCGGATCGGATTCCATGCCGAGTATACGACGAGCGAACCGCTTCTCAAAGATCTCGCAGCGCTTGCGCAGGAGCTCAAAGAGCCGGTCTTCACGCACCTTTCCGAAACGGCGGCGGAGGTCGACGACTGTATGAAGCGCACCGGCATGTCCCCGATCGCCTACCTCGATTCGCTCGGCATGTTCAGCTACGGCGGCGGCGGGTTCCATATGGTGCACCCGCGCGAGGGCGATCTGGAGATCATGAAGCAGCGCGGTCTGTACGTCTGCACCAATCCCGCCTCGAACGTCAAGCTTTCGAGCGGCGTCGCCCCGATCGAGACGTATTATCGGGAGGGGATCCCGGTCGCGATCGGCACGGACGGACCGGCGAGCAACAACTGCCTCGATATGTTCCGCGAGATGTTCCTGATGACCGGACTGCAGAAGTTGATCGTCGGCGCCGCCGCGGCGGATCCGATCAAGGTCCTGCACTCGGCCTGCTCCGTCGGCGCGAAAATGATGGGGCTTTCCGATTGCGACTGTCTCAGGGAGGGTAAGCAGGCGGACCTCATTATGCTCGATCTGCATATGCCGAACATGCAGCCGATCAACAACGTCGCAAAGAACGTCGTATACAGCGGCAGCAAGGCAAACGTCGCGCTGACGATGGTCGCGGGGAAGATCCTTTATGAGCGCGGGCAGTATACGTTCGACGTCGATCCCGAACAAGTGTATGCAAAGGCGAATGCGATCATTGCGCGCATCCGCAGACAGGAAGGAAGATAAATATGGCGCATATCGAGGTCATAGCGGAATATAACGAGCGCGGCGCAATGCTCTGGGCGGATTCGTACCCGGGCGCGTATTCGCGCGGGGAAACGGTGTCGAAGGCCTTGGAGAAGTTTCCGAAGGCACTGTCCGAGTATGCCGAATGGGCGAACGGCGCGCCGATGCCGGACCTTGCAGAGTCCGATTTTGTGGTCACGCACGCGTATCAGACGGATCTTCGCGTCGACGACGCGGACAGCGACGTACTGTTTCCGTCCGAACGACTTCCGATGGATATGACCGAGTACACGCAGAAGAAGCAGCTGTGCATCCGGTCCGCGATGGACTTTGAAAAGCTTGTCGCCTCGATCCCGCAGAAGGATCGCGCACTCCGTAAATCCCGCCGTACGTTCTACGGAAAGATCCCGTGTTCGGCGCGCGAGATGGCGGAGCATACGAACAACACGCTGGAATACTATGCGGACGCAGTCGGCGTTTCGTTCGAGACGGAGGACGGTTTCCTTGAGGACCGCAAACGGTTTTTCCGCGCGCTGGAGTCCATGCCGGACTTCCTTTCGCCGAGGGTGTTCACCGCGCGCGACGGCGAGCTCTGGACGCTGAAAAAGCTTCTGCGCCGCATCCTCTGGCACGACCGCATCCATGCGCATGCGCTTTATCGTCATGCGATCACATTCTGGCAGAAGGACCGCATCGAAAATCCGTTTTGTTTTCATAAGGATCAATAACGAATAACGGTTTCACTTTTGGATGAGCAAACGCTCATCCTTATTTTTATTATTATAAAACCGAACGGCATCGGGAATAATCCTATTCGTCAAAAGAGACCGAAAAGGGCTGACGGGAGGAGAAAGAACGATGACGCGCAGATGGTTGATCGTACTACTATGTATCGTGATGGCGCTTGCCGTACCGCTGACTGCGGCGGCGGAAGGGGACGAATCGGACGCGGAACGACGGGAAACCGATCCGGCGGAAAGAGCCTTCTATACGCTTCGGCTGGACTGGAACGGCGGACTGCGGCTTTTGCGGGAGAAGCATGTGCATGTGTATCACGGCGGGGACAAGTGCGAACGCTGCGGTGCGGTCAGACACGACTATGACGCGTCCGGGATCCCGGAGCTGTATTACCGTTCGGAATGCCCGGAGGAAGGCATGCTGCTTACGGTCTGTCCGAAGCTGAAAAACGGGGACGTACTCAACGCGCCGGTCCAGGTCTATCTTCCGTACGGGTACCGGAATACAGAGAAATACAATGTATTGTTCCTGGCGCCGGGATCCGACGGTCACATAACCGACTGGATGGAGCTGTCGCTGAAAATGAGCGTTCCGCTCGGAAAGGAATACGGAACGATCAACGGAAAACGGCTGTTCGACTGGCTGATCTATACGGGACAGGCGGCTCCGTTCATTGCCGTATCCATCGAAATGCAGCCGTATAACGGCAGCTATTCAAGCGCTTACGGCAGATACGCGGATCTTATCGTATACGACTGGCTCCCGATGATCGTTGACGGCAGGGGCGTATGCCGGAAAAGCGACGGAAATGAGGTTGAGATCCCGTTCGGCGGAACGTATGCGGAATCGTCTGCGGAATCCGATCTCGAAGCCGCAAAAGCGCATTTTGCCATTGCCGGCGCATCGCAGGGGGCGACGTTCGTTTCGCTGTATGCCGCCGATTCGAAAAGCAAACTCGGCAAACGATTCGGGCACGAGATCATCATGTCCGCATTCGTGGACGCAAGGGTAATCGCAAAGAATTATCTTATGTCGCCTGACAATACGAACGAGCTGTATTTCGTTTCGGGCGGGAAACTGGATGTATCCGGAGGGATTTCCCGGGCAAGCTCCTATGAGATCATGGAACAGTACAAAAAGAACGAAACGCTGAGCCGGTTCCCGTATTATACCATGCAGTCCGGTCACCGGTGGTACACGTGGTTCAGGGGGATCGCGGCGGTGCTGCAGGACGCGATGAAGGACGGAAACTGATCCGATCCGCAAGCGTCCCGCGCGAAACTGCGCGTTCTTCGGATGCGGAACGGCCCCGCGCATCCGTGCGGCGGAAATGTGTGAAAATTACCCCTTGACATTTCGGGGGCGCTTCCTCTATAATGGGTAAGGTTAATTTGGCGTTATGCGCCATCACTATATTCGGAAGAAAGAGGTGTAGGATATGGTACGTACCTATCAGCCCAAAAAGAGACAGCGCAGCAAGGTCCATGGGTTCCGCAAGCGTATGGCGACTGCGGACGGTCGTAATGTTCTGAAGCGCAGACGCGCAAAGGGCCGCAAGAAGCTGAGCGCGTAATCGCATCGGCAGGTTTCTATTTGTCCAAAATGATGAGACAGAGCGCTTGCGGCAGGCATTTCGCTTGCCGTATGTTGCTTTATTAGGGGAACTCGTATTCGGTGAATCGGTCGTATTCTCTGAAACGGCATAAGGAATTCCGTTATACCTACGCGCGCGGGCGCTCGCAGAGCCTTCCGCTGTTTACGCTGGTATACGCAAGGAGCCGGAACGCATCGGTCCGCATCGGCTTTTCCGTGTCGAAGCGGGTCGGCAATGCCGTACAGAGAAATCGGGCGAAACGCCGCATGCGCGCAGCGCTGACGCCGATGCTCCAAAGCATTTCCGGCGGCTTCAACGTGATCTTTATCGCCAGGCCGGAGGTGCTCGACGCGCCTTTTCCGGAGCTTTCCAAGGAGATGGAATCGCTTCTGAAGCGCGCGGGGCTATGGAGGGCAGAAGCTTGAAACGCGTGTTCATCGCGATCCTGCGGTTCTATAAGCGGCACATTTCGCCGCATCTGCCGGATGCGTGCATCTATACGCCGACCTGCTCGGAGTATGCGATGGAAGCGATCGAGAAGCACGGCGTGATCAAGGGCATGGGGCTTGCGATCTGGCGGGTCCTGCGCTGCAATCCGTTTGCAAAGGGCGGATACGATCCTGTTCCCGAACCGAAAAAACACAAGGAGAACCGTTCATGAATTCATCCTTTTTCCTCGTCAAATGGCTGTTCATGGCGATGGACTGGGTCTATCGGCAGGTGTGCGGCATGTTTTCGGAAGGCGGGTGGGTCGTCGTTCTGACGATCTTCCTGTTTACGCTTGCGATCAAGCTTTTGACGATCTTCTCCGACATCAAGTCGCGTAAGTCCAGCATGCAGATGCAGGCAATCCAGCCGGAGATCGACAAGCTCAAGAAGAAATACGGCAACGATCCGCAGAAGATGAGCATCGAGCAGAGAAAGCTCATGAAGGAGCGCGGCGTTTCGACGTTCGGCGGCTGCCTTCCGATGCTGATTATGATGCCGCTGCTGTTCATGTTCTTCGCGGCGTTCCGCGCATGGTCGAACCAGCAGACGCTCAATCTGATGCTTCGGATCGACGCGGGGCAGGGCGTTCAGACGTTTGCGAACTCCCGCTTCCTCTGGATCACCAACATCTGGCGTCCGGACAATCTGAAGGCGGGCGGCACGCTGATGACCGGTCAGGAATTCTGGAACACGTTCGCGGTGACCAACAACATCAAGGATTTCATCTTCTTCTCGAAGAACGAGGCGGAATTGTCCCGCATCCTTTATGAGCTGCACTTCTTCACGCAGACGGTCGCGGAGGACGGCACGATCCAGTATGTGCTGGCGCAGGACGGCGGCACGGCGTTCATACAGGCATATCAGTCGTTCGTTTCCCCGATCACGTCCAATGCCGAGCTGATCGGCGGCGTGTACGAGAACATGTCCAACGGCTTTGCGATCCTGCCGCTGCTTGCAGGCGCGACGACGTTCCTGTCCTCGTGGATCATGCAGCGTCAGCAGAAGATGAACACGAAGAAGGAAGCCGACAAGGACGATCCGGCGGCACAGACACAGAACATGGGCAAGTGGATGATGTATCTGATGCCCGCGATGTCCATCTTCTTCTGCTATCAGTATGACTCGACCTTTGCGTGCTACTGGATCTTCTCGAACGTCATTTCGCTGGCGATCACGCTGATCCTGAACGCAACGGTGTTTAAGAAAATGCAACAGGGAACTGTGGAGGTAATCAAAAAATGAGGAGTATGGAATTCTCCGGCCGCAACATCGACGAAGCGATCTTTCACGGTCTCAACGAGATGGGACTGACGATCGACGAGGTCGATACGGAGATCGTACAGAAGGAAAGCAAGGGACTGTTCGGCATCGGCGCCAAGAACGCGATCGTGCGTCTGACCGAGCGCGAAGTGCCCGTCGTTCCGAATTTTGAAGCCGAGCGGGCAGCCGCGCACGAGCGCAAAGCGGACCGTCCGAAACGTGAAAACAGCGAACGCCGCGATCGCAAGCCGCGCGGAGACAAGCCGAAGCGCGAGAACGGCGAACGCCGTGAGAAGACGCCGCAGGCGCCCGCGATCGAATACAGCGAGGAGCTTGCAAAAGAGAACGACGCCGCGATCTTCCTGACGGAGCTTCTGAAGCAGATGAAGATCGAAGCGACCGTCGAAGCGGCGGAGACCGAGGACGGGCTCCGGCTCAACATCGTTTCCGCGACCGACGGACTGCTGATCGGAAGACGGGGCGAAACGCTCGACGCGATCCAGTACATCGTTTCGCTGTACATGAACAAGGACCGCAAGGAGAACGGCTACCGCCGCGTCTCCGTCGACACCGAGGGCTATCGCGCGCGCCGCGAGGAAACTTTGAGACGCCTCGCCCGCAAGAACGCCGCGCAGGTCGCGCGGACCGGACGCTCCGTTGCAATGGAGCCGATGAATCCCTACGAGCGCCGCGTGCTGCATTCCGCGCTGCAGGGCTTCAAGGGCGTCACGACGCACAGCGAGGGCGAGGAGCCGAACCGCCGCGTCATCATCACGCCGGACAAATAACACCTTTGAACCGATGGCCGCATGATCTGCGGCCTTATCTTTATCTTATGATCGAATCCTTTGACACCGTATTTGCCCCGTCCAGCGCGATCGGCGGCGCGATCGCAGTCATCCGCGTCACAGGCGACCGCTCGCGCGCGATCGCGGAGCGGCTGCTGGACAAGCCTGTATGGGAAACGCCCGCCCGCATGCGGCATACGCGTATCCTGCTGAACGGAGACATGATCGACGACTGCATGGCGGTCTTTTTCCGCGCGCCGGCAAGCTATACCGGCGAGGACATGCTGGAGCTCCATTGCCACGGCGGCATGATGACCGTGCGCTGCGTGCTTTCCGCGCTGTCAAAAGCGGGCGGCGTGCCGGCGGGTCCCGGCGAATTCACGCGGCGCGCGTTTCTGAACGGCAAAATGGACCTTTCGGAAGCCGAAGCGGTCATGGACGTGATCAACGCGCAGGCGGAAAACAGCCTGAAATCCGCTCTGGAACAGCTGACCGGCAGCGTCAGCCGGCGCGTGCGCGCGGTCGAGGACCGGCTTCTGGACCTGCGTTCCGCGATCGAAGCCGCGATCGACTATCCGGATGAAGCGGAGGAAGCCGCCTATGCGACCCTGCACACCGATTTGCGCGAAGCGGAGACGGCGATCTCTGCGCTGATCGAGGAAGGCAGACGGGGAAGGGCCCTGCGCGACGGACTGAAGCTCATCATCCTCGGACGGCCGAACGTCGGCAAGAG
>CAMVGD010000003.1 GCA_947166925.1 uncultured Clostridia bacterium
CCGACAATACTTGGCTGGAGACGGCCCGGGAAGATAGGCAGCTGCCGGGATCCAAGAAAGACGCTCACATGAGCGTCTTTCTTTTCATGTCCGCAGGACAATTCATTCATGCCGAAGGCAATTCATTTTCTTTTGATGAATTGTGCAAAGCACATGAATTGCGGCGTTGCCGCATGAATTGTACTTCGTACGTGAATTGCGTCTTCGACGCGTGCAGATCGATTCTCCTTCCGGAGAATCTTATGCTTTGTCATCCTGAGGAGTCCCGCAGGGATGACGAAGGATCTTATAGATTCTTCGGCTGCGCCTTAGAATGACAAATAGAAAAGACCGACAGCATGTCGATCTCTATTCCAAAGGCTTTTCGATATCGGTCAGTACTATAAGATAATCCGCAGACATGTTATAAAACAGGCACAATCGCTTCAGATCGTCGATCTTCAGCTCTGCGCGTCCGTCCTCGATATGGTTATACCCTTGCTGGGACTTCTGCAGAACCTCGCCGATCTGTTTTTGCGTCAGGTCGCGATCTTCTCTGACTGCCCGAATTCTTGTCCGATAATTCATAACACCCTCACTTGCGAGCGATATAACACTCTCAATGTTTGAGTATTGACAAAAACTCAATAATTGAGTATAGTCAATACGGAATAGATTATGGAGGGACAATATGAATAGAAAAGCAAAACTGGTCGTCGTTACTGCAATTCTGTGCTGTTTTGTTGCTCTGTTGTTAGCGGGCTGTGGCTGTAAGCATGAGTGGAAGGAAGCAACTTGCACAGAACCGAGGACATGTGCTTTGTGCGGTGAAACGGAAGGTGCGGCGTTAGGACACGAATGGACAAATGCAACTTGTACGTCTCCCAGAACATGTACTCGATGTGGAAAAACCGAAGGTGAAGCGCTCGGTCATGATTGGAAGAAAGCAACCTGCACAGAGCCGAGAACGTGCGACAGATGCGGCGAAACCGACGGTGAAGCACTTGGACACAACTGGCTGGATGCAAACTGCACAAACCCGAAAACATGCGATCGTTGCGGTGCAACAGAGGGAGAAGCACTTGGTCATGAATGGATAGAAGCGACATGTACAGAACCGAAAACTTGTACGCGCTGTGGTGAAACAGAAGGCGAGGCAAACGGTCATGTCGTTCACGAATGGACAATAACTAAACCAGCAAGCTGCACCGAAGAAGGGACCGAAACAGGAGTTTGTGAAATCTGCGGAGAAGAACAAACACATGCTTTGGCATTGTTGGAACACCAATTTAGCGATTGGAAGATAACAAAAAAAGCAACATGCACTGAAAAAGGTATTGAAAAAAGGGTATGTAAGAATTGTAAAATAGAAGAAACGCGAGATATTCCCATGGCATCTCATCAAGCAGGAAACTGGGAGATTATCAAGGAAGCAACCTATAATGATTCCGGCACACGTATTCAAAAATGCAAAGTTTGCGGCAAAGAACTAAAACGTGAAAGCTATGATTTGTCAGCACAGGAAAAGATAACATGGCTGAAGAAGCACTGTAAAGCAGGGATGTATAACGATCTTGCAAGGAGTCCGGATCTATATAAAGGTCAATATGTTAAGTTCAGTTGCAACATCCTTCAAGTTGCGTCTGAAGCAACATCTTCGTTGTACTATTCAACATATCGTGCCGCTACTAGCGGAAGATGGAATGATGTCATCTATCTATGTGTTGATAATTATGGTACAGGGGTAAGAATCCTAGAGGATGATAGGATTACGGTATACGGTATTTTTGATGGCTTAATGTCATATACGACGGTAATGGGTGCGACTGTTACTATTCCAAAAGTCATTGCTTTACACTATGAGTAAGCTAATGATTGTGTCAAGGCGGCTGCAACGCAGCCGCTTTTCCTATCTTTTCCCTTGCGTTTTCTTTTGATATCGCGTATAATACATCTATTCCATGAAACAAGGCAGGTGGTTAGGAAGTGGACAGTAGTCCAAGTCCTCTTATACGATGGCTTTCGGAAGAAGCGGCAAATGAGATCAAGGCCGGCGACTTCCGGAGCGTGATCGGGCTGATTGTATTTTTCCTCGTGCTTTTGCTCGGCGGCGCGTACTTTGCGGGGGCGGAAACCTCGCTTGCGTCCGTCAACCGCATCCGCATCATGAGCCGCGCGGACAACGGATCGAAATCGGCAAAGCGCGTTCTGTATATATTGGATCACTTTGACGCGGCTCTCACGACCATTCTGATCGGAAACAACATCATGCACATCGGCTGCGCGTCTTTGACCGCGCTTGTTGCCGCGCGCTTAAGCTGGGGCAGCGCGGGCGCGACGGCGACGTCGCTTGTGACGACGCTGATCGTATTTCTGCTTGCCGAAATGATCCCGAAAACCATCGCAAAGGCGTGCAACGAGAGCTTTGCGCTGTTTGTTGCACCGTCGCTGCGGTTTTTGATGCGCGTTCTGTATCCGTTGAACTTCGTTTTCACCTCACTGACGAACGGCATCAAAAAACTGTTCCGCGTGAAGGACGAGGAGGAGCCGACCGTTTCCGAGGAGGAATTGCACGACATCATCGAAACGCTCGACGAGGAGGACGACATCGACGAGGATACGGCGGATCTGATGCAGTCCGCACTGGATTTTACGGAAACGCCGGTCGGCGAGGTCTATGTTCCTTTGAAGGACGTGCAGACCGTGTCGCTTGCCATGCACCCGAAAGAGGTCGTAAAGATCATCGAGCAGACGAATCACAGCCGTCTGCCGGTCGTGGACCGCGAGGGGGAGATCTGCGGCGTGGTGCAGATCCGTAAATACTTGAAGGAATACCTCAAGCGCAGCGGGCACGTATCGCTGTCGCGCGTGATGGATAAACCGTATTACGTCACGGTCGGCACGCCGATCGACGAGCAGCTTGCCGGTATGAGCAAGGCGAAAACGCATATCGCGATCGTCCGGGACAACGACAAAAAGGTGCTCGGCATTCTGACCGTCGAGGACATCCTCGAGGAGCTTGTCGGCGAGATCTACGACGAGGACGACGTAGGGGGTGAAGTCAATGAGTAACACCCTGCGCTATATTCTGATCGCCCTTTGCATCGTGCTGTCCGCCATGTTCTCCGGCGCGGAGATCGCGTTTATGCAGCTGAATCCGACGAAGCTCCGGCATGAGGCCGAGGAAAAGGGCAGCAGGCTTGCAAAGCTCGCGCTGCGCTTCCGTGAAAAATTCGATTCCGGGCTCATTGCGATTCTGATCGGCAACAATCTTGTGAACATCGGCTCGTCGTCGATCGCGGCGGCGCTGGCGATCGCACTGATGGGCGAGAGCGGCGCGTGGGTCGCAACGGCGATCATGACCGTGCTCATCATCACGTTCGGCGAGATCCTGCCGAAGATCTTTGCGGCGGAGCGCGCCGAAGGCTTTGCGAAGCTCGTCGTGCTGCCGATCACGGGGCTGTGGCTTTTGCTGTTTCCGCTGATCTGGCTTCTGGAACGGTTTCTGAAGCTGATCTCCGGCATCTGGAAGAACAACGAAAGCGACGACGTCGTCACCGAGGACGATATGGAAACGATCCTCGACACCGTGGAGGACGAGGGCGTGGTCGACGAGGACACCGCGGATCTTCTGCAGTCGGCATTTGATTTCGACGAGGTGCTGGCGTATGAGGTCATCACGCCGCGCGTGGACCTTGTGGCGATCGACCTGGACGATCCGCGCGAGCAGCAGATGAAGGTCGCGTTTGCGTCGCCGTTTACGCGCATTCCGGTCTATCGCGGGACGCCGGACCACATGGTCGGCATTCTGCATCTGAATCATTTGTACAAGGCGATGGTCGAGGACCCGGACGTGCCGCTGAAATCGCTTTTAATGCCGGTCACCTATGTGCATAAAACCATGCCGCTGCCGGACGTGCTCGACACGATGCGCCGGAAAAAGAGCCACATGGTGGTGGTCACCGACGAATACGGCGGCACGATGGGCATCCTCACGATGGAGGACGTGCTCGAACAACTCGTCGGCGAGATCTGGGACGAGACGGACAAGATCGAGGAGGAATTCGTGGAGATCGGCGAAAACCGCTACGAGGTCGACGGCGACATGCGCCTTTCCGATTTCCTGGACGAATTCGACAAGGAGGAGGAAGACCTCGACGACGACAACGCCACGGTCGGAGGCTGGGCGGTGGAACAGCTCGGCGGCTATCCGAAGCTCTATGACAGCTTCGTTTATGAGGATCTGACCGTGACGGTCACGAAGAAGGAGCGCATGCGCATCCTGCGGCTGCTGGTCGAGCAGGATCCGGACTGGGTCGACGAGGACGAAGAGGAAGATGAAGATGAAGAATGATGAGTGGGGAGACCTGTATCTTGCAGCGAAAGGAGTGCAGAACGAACGGCAGATCTCGGAATACGTGGCGGCAGGCGGCGTTGCTGCGGCGATCCAATCGGCTTCCGGTCGGATCTACACCGGCGTTTGCGTCGATACCTGCTGTACGCTCGGTATTTGCGCGGAGAGAAACGCGATTTTCAACATGCTGACAAACGGTGAACACGAGATCCGAAAGGTACTTGCCATCATGCCGGACGGACACTGCGGCGCGCCGTGCGGCGCCTGCCGGGAACTGATGACGCAGCTGATGCCGGAGACGTACAGGACCGTCGAGATCATGATGGACTATTCAAGCGGGCGTGTGGTGACGCTCGGCGAGCTGACGCCGGAGTGGTGGATATGAAACGCGTCGCCGTGATCGGCTGTCCGGGCAGCGGAAAGAGCACGTTTGCGCGGAAGCTGCAGGAAAAGACGGGGCTGCCGCTCTATCCGCTCGACAACATCTGGTGGAGGCCGGACCGCACGCACATCACGCGCGAGGCATTCGACGCCGCGCTTGCTGCGATCCTTTCAAGGGACGAGTGGATCGTCGACGGCAATTACAGCCGCACGATCGAGCCGCGCATCGCTGCCTGCGAAACGGTGATCTTTCTCGATTACGACGAACAGACCTGCATGGATGGGATCGCGTCGCGCGTCGGAGAGCAGCGACCGGACATGCCGTGGACAGAACAAACGCTCGATCCGGAGCTTGTTGCGCTCGTAAAGGGCTTTCGGACCGAACAGCGTCCCGCGATCCTGACGCTTCTGGACCGGTATGCGGACGGCAGGGAGATTCTGATTTTCCGCACCCGCAGCGAGGCGGATCGGTGGCTGAACGACCCGGAGAGCGAAATACGATGAAGGAACGGATTCTTCCCGAACAGTGGCATATTCTCAGCGGAAGCGCTCTGAAAACGATCGCCGTGGTCACAATGCTGATCGATCATCTCGGCGTGCTTCTGAATCCGGACCGGATCCTGCTGTTTACCGTGTTCGGTCGTCAGGCTTCGCTGTACACCCTGATGCGGCTGATCGGCAGGATGGCGTTCCCGATCTTTGCATTTCTGATCGTGGAAGGGCACCGGCATACGCGCAGCAGAGTCCGCTACGGGATCATGCTGTTTGTATTTGCACTGCTTTCCGAGATCCCGTTCGATCTGTTCCTGTTCAACACGTGGTTTCATGCCGGCAGACAAAATGTATTCTTTACGCTGCTTCTCGGGTACCTCGGGATGTGCGCCTATGAAGAATTGGAAAACAGACGGCTTCTGCAGGTCGGCGCGATCCTTGCGCTGCTGCTGACCGCATTCTTCCTGCGCGTGGACTACGGCGTTTCCGGATTCTGTTTCATCATGCTGATGTATGCGCTGCGCGATCGTGAGCTGCTGCGCGACGTTGCGGGGATCATGATCCTGAGCTCGCGCTGGAAAGCGGGACTGGCGTTCGTTCCGCTCGCGTTCTATAACGGCAAACGCGGGTTCATCAAAGGACCGGTTCTGAAATACGCCTTTTACCTGTTTTACCCGCTGCACCTGCTTGCTTTGTATGGTATCCGGGTCCTGTCGCTGTGATCGTCTGCATGGAAAACGCTCCGTCCGGGGGCGTTTTTTGACACGATGCGCGATTGACTTTTTCGGAACCCGGGCATACAATGTTGATGCACGCATTTGATCAGGAGGCTGTATGAAACACGACGGCAGACAAAATAAAAGGCGGTTCCTTTGGATCGTGATCCCGGTCGCGGTTTTTGCGCTGCTGCTTGCGGGAAGCCTGATCTGGCTCGAAAGCTACTATCACGCCGACGACGATGCGATCGCGGCGTTTTCCGCGGACCGGACCGTGGAGGAGCGTGTGCTTGAAAGCGGCGAACTGGTATTCGGTCCGGACGACGCGAAGATCGGGCTGATCTTCTATCCGGGCGGTAAGGTGGAGCAGGAAGCGTACGTTCCGCTGATGCGGCAGATCTCCGCAAACGGCGTCCTGTGCGTGCTGTGCAAAATGCCGTTCCGGCTGGCGGTTTTTGACGCCCATGCCGCAGACGGCGTCCGCGACGCGTTTCCGAAGATCGGGCAATGGTATATCGGCGGGCATTCCCTGGGCGGCGCGGTCGCTTCTATCGAGGTGAAGGCGCATCCCGGCGTCTATACGGGCATGATCCTGCTTGCTTCGTTCTCAAACGAGGATCTTCGGGACGAACCGATCCGTGTTCTCTCGGTCTACGGCAGCGAGGACCGCGTGCTGAATCGCGACAAATACGAACAGGCGAAAAGCCTGCTGCCGGACAACGTGACGGAAACCGTGATCGACGGCGGCTGTCATGCGTATTTCGGCATGTACGGCGCGCAGAACGGCGACGGAACGCCCTCGATCACAAATGCGGAGCAGATCCGGATCACGGCAAACGCGATCACGGACTGGCTGAACAACAGCGTTTCATCCGGCGCGAGCGCCGATTGAAGATTGAAAAACGAAAGTGAGGAGAAAAGATGAGCAGCTTTGAAAACCTGCGTATTGTGGACAATTTTTACCAGACGTCCCTGTTTTTCCCGATGCCGACCGTCATCATCAGCACGCTGTGCGAGGACGGCAGCACAACGCTCGGACCGTATTCGCTGGTGCAGCCGTACTATGTGGCGGGCAAGGACTACTACGCCATGCTGCTGTGCTGCCGCAATTCGTCGAACACGGCGCAGAACATCCTGCGCGACGGCAGATGCGCGATCAACTTCATCGACGACGATCCGAAATCGTTCAAGGAAGCGGTAAAGCTTTCCTGGCCGGGGGACAAGCCCTCCGATAAGATGCCGAAATGCAATTTCCGTCTTGAAAAGAGCCTGATCGAGGAGGAGACCGGCGAACAGCGCCCGATGGTGCTCTCCGACGCGATCCAGGCGATCGAATGCACCTGGATGCGGAATCTCGACGGCGCGGAAAACGATCAGCCGGGGAATCTTTCCGGCTATGAGCCGCCGTATCACGATTTCAACGGCATCACCTCCAAGTTCGGCGCGCACTTCATCCTGCGCATCGACAGGATCCTCATGAAAAAGAAATACAGCGACGCGATCATCAACGGCGTCAAAGCCAAGGATTTCCCGCCGCTGCCGGTCGACTACGGCTACCGCGATTCCAAGAATTTCTGGTTCCACCGCAAACGCAGGATGCGCGCGGAGCTGCTCGCGATCCGCAAGCAATCGCTCGAATCCGTGCGCTACGCCGCCGACCGCGCCGACGACAAGGTGAAGTTCACCGACGACGCGCTGGAAACGATCCTGAACGTGCCGCGCGTGTTCTTGCCGCTCGTGCTGAAGGGCTGCGTCGATTGGGCGAAGGAGAACGACGTCACGCTCGTCACCGCGGAGCATATGAAGATCATCAGCGACAAACGTGCCAAAGAAAAGAACAGGAAGTAAAGCCATGAGAGAATTCCTGATCAAAATCTGCCCGGTCGCGATCTGGTGTATCGTTGCGGGCGAAGCGCTGATTGCGGCGCTGCTGTTTCTGCATGCGGCAAAGAAAAGATCCAAGGTCGCGCTGTGGTCGGGCGTTCTGACGCTCGGGCTGATCCTTGACGCGGCGATCATCGGACTCGGGTTCGTGCTGACGCCCGAAACGCTTGCTGCGGTCAGCCCGGTACGGTTCATTGCGCACGGGCTTCTGATCCCGCTGCTGTTCCCGATCTGCGGGTACGCGCTAAACCTGAAAAAGCCGGTCATGATCGGCGTGTGGATCTTTACCGCGCTTCTGATGGCGGCGGGCGTCGCGCAGGCGCTGGCAACCAAACTCGTGCCGGAAACGATCGCAAACGTTACGCGCATGAAGGCGGGCGAGGGCACGCCGAAATGGGCGGAAACGATCAGCATGGCGCTGTCGTTCGGCACGGTCATTCCGATGATGATCGTCGGGATCATCGTGTGGATCAAGGAAAAGACGCCGCACCTGTTCCTGTCGGGACTGCTGATGTTCGCGTTCTCTGCGCTCGGTCCGGCGACCGGCAACACCGATCTGATCTTCTTCATCAGCATGTTCGGCGAGATCCTGATGGTCCTGTTCCTGTACCTGTACGCGCGCGTAAAAACCAAGCGGCAGGCCGCGTAAGCATCGGAAAACTGATCTGAAACAAGGAGCAAATTTCTATGGAAATGACTGAACCCAATCGACGCATGCCGAAGTGGGCGGCGGATCTGTTGATCTGGTGCTGTCCGACGGTCGCCCTGATATTGGCGTTCGTCTGTATACAGGGATTGACACCGAACCGGAGAACAGTCATTGCCCTTATAATGCTTCTGCTCGTCGGATTGATCGTGTCGCGGCTGATCTTTCTGCTTCGCTCTCAGCGCACTGCCGGCGCAAAAATCTGGCGAAGCATCGTTTGGACGATCCTGCTGAGCGTCCTGTGCTTTTTCGGCTTCTTCTTTTTCTTTATCCTCGGAGAACACCATCGAAGCATAAAGACGAATGCGCAAAGCAAATTTGAAGCGACCGTCGAAACGATTCTCCCCGAAGTGCTTCCTGTCCCTATGGAATTGGGATCGCCCGAATCCGTCGTGCTTCACAAGCATGTGATTCGGTTTATTGTTTTTCAAACATATTCCTATACGCTGCTGTGCCGATATGATCCCGCAGGCTATGAGGCGGAGAAAGCGGCGCTTGATGCCCGATACGACTTCCGCACAGAACCTTTGGATACGGGACGCGGGAACGGATCGGAGAACGTGCTCATTGAGCCCCGTGTCAGCATCGGAAATGACGAATTCCGGTTTCTTTATCCCAAGGATGGAGACAGTCAATACACAGAATTTTACAAGGAATCATTCTTGATTGTAACCAACGATGAAACGCGGGAGATCGGGTATATTCTCTTTATTGACCTTGACTTGGATTATATGGAAGATCTGACGGAATTTGTGACAGATTACTGCGGCTGGAACTATATCAGGGAATAACAAAGGATCGGGGAAAGAGCGTGTCTTTCCCCGATATTCATTTATCATAGCCGAGAAACATAAAGGATCGCTTCTTGATCGGCAGCGCCGGGAGAGCGCTTTTATTTCGTTTTGGGGCGGAAGATCAGCGCGGCAAGCCAGCCGAACAGCACTGCGGCGGAGATGCCGGCGGCGGTTGCCGTGAGCCCGCCGGAGAGCGCGCCTAAGATCCCGTGCTCCTTTGCGCCTTCGATCGCGCCCTTTGCAAGCGCATTGCCGAAGCCCAAAAGCGGCACGCTCGCGCCCGCGCCGGCAAAGTCGACAAGCGGCTGATACAGTCCGAGCCCGCCGAGCACCACGCCCGCGACCACAAACAGCACGAGGATCCGCGCGGAGGTGAGTCGCGTAAAGGAAAGAAGAAGCTGACCGACCGTGCAGATCGCGCCGCCGATCAGAAATGCCCAAAGATACTGCATCAGTCCCTCCGTTCCAGCACGACCGCGTGCGCAATGCCCGGTATGCTTTCGCCCTGCATGCCGCTTGTCGGGCTCATCAGCGCGCCGGTTGCCAAAAACAGCATGCGGTTCACGTCGCCGCGTTCGATGCGCTCCAACAGCTCCGCGGCAAGCACGACCGCCGAGCAGCCCGCGCCGCTGCCGCCGCACGAAAAGCCCTGCTCCTTGAGATAGATGCTTGCGCCGCAGTCGAGGTATCGTCCCGTTAGACCGAGGTCGTACTTCTTTGCCAGATCCAGAAGCATTTCGCTGCCGAACGTGCCGAGGTCGCCCGACACGATGAGATCGTAATCCTCGGCGCGGCTGCCCATGTCGTCGAAATGCGCCATGATCGTATCGCAGCAGGCGGGTGCCATCGCCGCGCCCATGTTGTTCATGTCCGTGATGCCGAGATCGACCACGCGTCCGATCGTGGCGGCGGTCAGCGCGATGTGCGAAAAAACCGGAAGCGGCACGTCCTGCGCGGACAGCAGCAGCGCGCCCGCGCCGGTCACCGTGCGCTGCGCGGTCGGCGGGGCGGTCGTACCCATTTCGAGCGGAAAGCGGTACTGCCGTTCGGCGGTGGAGAAATGACTGCTGGCGCAGCACAGAACGGGCGAGCAGTAGCCGCCGTCGCTCAGAACGCCGCCCAAAAGCAGCGATTCCGCCATCGTCGAGCAGGCGCCGTACAGCCCCAGAAAGGGGATCCCGAGATCGCGCGCGGCGTAGTTCGCCGTGATCAGCTGATTCAGAAGATCGCCCGCCAGCATCGCATGGATCTCGCCGGGCTCCAGACCCGCCTTCTGACATGCAAGCAGCGCTGCCGTGCGGAACATCTTGCATTCCGCCTTCTCAAAGCTCTCCTCGCCGAATTTGTCGTCCTCCAGAACGGTATCGAACATGCCCGTAAACGCGCCTTCGCCTTCGTTTTTGGCAACGATTGCCGCCGCGCTTCTGACCCGCGGTTCGCTTCGGAACAGAAGCGTCCGCTCACCGATTCGTTTTCTCATAGATGCCTCCTTTTCCGTCAATATGTCCAAAACAGCGGTTTTTATGCGGTAAACAAAAAGAGCTTCCCGTGCGGGAAGCTCTTTCGGATCCTGATTTATTTCTCTTTCTTTTTCAAAAGCTTTGCTTTGATGACATCCTTCGGGTCCCAAATGAGAAGGATCACGATCCAGATGATCAGCGCCAGCGCAACGACCGAAAGCCCGAGAAACAGGTCATTCGCCATGTCCTTGAGCGCAGGTGTGAAGTATTCCGCGCCGATCTCCGCATACTCGAAGATCGCATCGATGAGCCACATCAGCGAAGCGCCCCAGAACATCCAGGACAGGATGCCGAGCTTCATGCTGCTGTCCGGCTGCTTTTTATACCAGATCGCGGTCGTGATCGCCGCGGCAAATACGGTAACGAGCAGAGTCATATTCGGATATCCTTATCGAACGGTGGGAAGGGCTTTCAGCGCGCGCTTCTCAAGCGACTTCGCAACGAGCAGCATACCGATCCACACGACCGTGACGATCGCCGCCATACAGACGCCCGCCGTCCCCATCTCGTGCAGCATTTCCGCGGCGTCTGCGGGATCGCCTGCTGCCGTCAGGAACGGGAAATACGGGACAACTTCGCCGTGCCATACGTGCTCGAACGCCAGAAGCGCGGAGCCGCCCCACAGAAGCTTGTTCAGCCAGCCAAGCTTTTTTGAAAACGGCGTTTTCTCATATTCAAAACCGTCGGCGCTCGTAACTGCATGGACGCCCGCTTTCTTTTCCTTCTTTTTGATCACCTTCTGCGCGATCGTGGCGACGATCGCTTCCGTCATCGGAACCAAAAAGCATGCCATAAAAAATACCCCCTGTATATGATTCACAGAGAGTATAGCAGAAAACGGTTTGCAGCGGAAGCCCCGCGGGGGGATGCGATCATTGGATCAGCTTATCGATGGCGTGTTCCAGCTCCTCGATCGCGTCCTGATCGTTTGATTCGACCGCATGCACGATGCAATGCTCAAGATGATCCTTTAAGATTATGCGGCTGATCGAGCCGAGTGCCGATCGTACCGCGGCGAGCTGAATGAGTACGTCCGAGCAGTCGCGTCCGTCTTCGACCATGCGCTTAACGGATTCAAGGTGCCCGATCGCGCGGGAGAGACGGTTCAGGACGTCCTTTGTGTTTGTGTGCTGATGCAGATGTTCATGACGATCGGAAACGGCGTCATGGGGGTGTTCATGCGGGGTTTTTTCCATGTGATTCGATCTCCTCTTTTGAAAGCGTCGCCGCTTCGGAGAGCGTCAGGTCCCGCTCCCTTGCGATCCGCGCAAGGTCTTCGTATTCAGGCTTGCACCGCTGGACTCCATATCCTTCGGAGCGTTTGACGTGAACGGTTCCGAAACGGGTTTCGTGTGATTCGATCACACGCGACAGTACATAGCGATTCGTTTCTGTCTCGCGTACGCCGAGCGTCGACGTGTGCCGGAAAAATGCCGAAAGGACTGCGGCTTTTTCGCCGCGCCTTACGATCGCGCGGATCAGCGTGCCGGGACGGCTCTTTTTCATGCCGATCGGGACGGTATACACCTCGACGGCGCCCGCTTCAAACAAGCGTTCAGAGGCAAAGCCGATCTGCTCGGCCGTCATATCGTCAACGTTGGCGGATAACTCGTACACCGTTTCCGTTCGCTCTGCGTCCGTTTCGCCGAGCATGGCGCGTACACAGTTCGCGGTATCGAAATCCTTTGTACCCATGCCGTAGCCGATCCTGCTTGTGCGCATCATCGGCATGGGCCCGAATTGCGTCACGAAGTGCCGGAGAAGCGCGGCGCCGGTCGGCGTACAAAGCTCGCCTCTGACGTCGCCGCCGTAGATCGGCACGTCCGTCAGAAGGTATGCCGTCGCGGGCGCCGGCACAGGAAGCACGCCGTGCGCGCAGCGCACCGTGCCGCTGCCGACGTGGACGGGGGAGGCGATCACACGGTCCGGTCTGATCTGCTCCATCAAAAGGCAGAACGCCGTGACGTCCGCGATCGCATCGAGCGTACCGACTTCGTGAAAATGGATCTCCGCAACGGGGCAGCCGTGTACATGGCTCTCCGCCTCGGCGATCAGACGATAAACGGCAAGCGCGTTCGATTTGACGGCATCCGAAACGGCCAGATGCGAAAGGATCGTTTCGATCGAAGCAAGGTCGCTGTGCGCATGATGGTGATGATCGTGCATGTGCGCATGCTCCTCCTCACCGTCGACGCGCACACTGACATGCGTGCCTTTGATGCCGTTTTTAACCGAAGCCGTCTTCGTATAGACGACATGCGGAATTCCGACGCTGTTCCATTCGCGGATCGCGGCGTCGGGATCGGGCAAAAGCTCCAAAAGGGCGGCGCAGAGCATATCGCCTGCCGCACCCATACTGCAATCCAGATATAATGTCTTCATGAGCCGGTCCTCCTGCTGTTTTCCGTAACCCCGGCCTTGTTCAGCGCGAGCACGATCGGCGGGATCAGAACGATGTGCAGAATGATGCCGGGGATCGCGTTGACGACTGCGCCTGCGAGAAACATCTGAAGCGTGAACGACGGTCCTAGCATCGCCCATTTCGCCAGGCCCCAGACGAGACGGCCGGCGATCATCGCAGCGATCAGCGAAAGATAAACGCTCCATGGCTTGCGCGGAAGAAGCTGATACAGCAGTCCGGCGACCGCGCCGTATGTGGCAAGCTCGAACGCCATGCTGAACGCATCCGGTCCCATGGCGGGCATACCGAACAATGCGGAGCGCAGGATCGGAGCAATCGCGCCGACAGCAAGGCCCCAGGGCCAACCGCACAGGAACCCGCACAAAAACACGGGGATATGCATGGGGGAGAGGCGTTTCCCGATTTCCGGGATCTGTCCGGTAAGCAGCGGAAGCACCATACAGAGTGCCAGACAAAGCGCGGCATACACCAGACGCTTGAGATTTCGATTCATAGCAGACCTCTTTCTGCGGATACGCACGCCGTGCAAAGCAAAACGGTTCACGGGATGTTTTACACAAATAATATAAAGGATTTATACAGGATTGTCAAACAAAAAACATGGCGCCGATCGCGGGCGGGGGTTGAAAAAACGGCGGGCATCGTTTACAATGGGTAACAGCAATACCGGAAGGAGCGGTTTCATGTATCGGATCGCAAGCAAAAAGAATCTGAACCCGACCGTCACGCAGATGGAGATCGAGGCGCCGCTGGTGGCGAACAAGGCGCTGCCCGGACAGTTCATCATCCTGCGTGTGGACGAGGCGGGCGAACGCATCCCGCTGACCGTCGCAGGCACAGACAAAGACCGCGGCACGGTCAAGATCATCTTTCAGATCGTCGGCGCGACGACCGAGCTTTTGAATCACAAAAACGAAGGCGAGTTTATTCAGGATTTCGTGGGACCGCTGGGCGTTCCGACGCACACGGAGGGGATCGGGAAGGTCTGCATCGTGGGCGGCGGCGTGGGCTGCGCGATCGCAATGCCCGTTGCGCAGGCGTTTCATGCGCAGGGCGCCGAGGTCACCAGCATCATCGGCTTTCGCAGCAAGGACCTGCTCATTTTAGAGGACGAGTTTCGCGCCTGTTCGGACCGGCTGATCGTCATGACCGACGACGGCTCTTATGCGCGCCACGGCAACGTCACCGTCCCCCTGAAAGAGATGCTCGAGGCGGGCGAGACGTTCGATATGATCATCACGATCGGACCGCTCATCATGATGAAATTCGTCACGCTGACCGCAAAGCCGTTCGGCGTGCCGGTCACGGTATCCATGAACCCGATTATGATCGACGGCACGGGCATGTGCGGCGGCTGCCGCCTGACGCTCGTACAGGACGGCAAGCGCGTGACGAAGTTCGCCTGCGTCGACGGACCGGACTTCAACGGCTACGAGGTCGATTTCGACGAGGCGATGAGCCGCGGACGGATGTACTTTGACTTTGAACGGCGCGCGCATGATGCAGCGTGCAATCTGCTGAAAGGAACGAACGCGTAATGGCTCTGAATCCGAAAAAGCATGAAATGCCGACACAGGCGCCCGAGGTGCGCGCGCATAACTTCAGCGAGGTCGCGCTGGGCTATCCCGTGGAGATCGCTCTGGAAGAAGCGAAGCGCTGTTTGAACTGCAAAAACCGTCCGTGTGTTGCGGGCTGTCCCGTCAACGTCAACATTCCGGACTTCATCATGAAGATCAGGGAAGGCGACTTCGAGGGCGCGTATCAAATCATCAACGAGACGTCGTCGCTGCCCGCTGTCTGCGGCAGAGTCTGTCCGCAGGAAACGCAGTGCGAAAGCAAGTGCACGATGGGCATTAAAATGGAGCCGGTCGGCATCGGCAGACTGGAGCGCTTCGTCGCGGATTGGCACAACGCGAACGTAACGGAAAAGGCGGTCGCACCCGCGCCGAACGGGCACAGAGTCGCGATCGTGGGCTCCGGTCCCTCGGGACTGACCTGCGCGGGCGATCTTGCAAAGAAGGGATACAAGGTCTCCGTGTTCGAGGCGCTGCACACCGCGGGCGGCGTGCTCGTGTACGGCATTCCGGAGTTCCGTCTGCCCAAGAGCATCGTCGCAAAGGAGGTCGAAACGCTGAAGGACCTCGGCGTGGACGTGCAGACGAATGTGGTCATCGGCAAGACGCTGACGATCGACGAGCTCTTTGAAATGGGCTACGAAGCCGTGTTCATCGGCTCCGGCGCGGGTCTGCCGAACTTCATGAATATCCCGGGCGAATCCTTAAAGGGCGTCTATTCCGCAAACGAATTTCTCACCCGCTCGAACCTGATGAAGGCGTATCTGGACAGTCCGGTGACGCCGATCCAAAAGGGCGGAAAGGTCGCGGTCGTCGGCGGCGGCAACGTCGCCATGGACGCCGCGAGAACGGCGCTGCGGCTCGGCGCGGAGCATGTCTATATCGTCTACCGCCGCTCGATGGACGAGCTGCCCGCGCGGCGCGAGGAGGTCGAGCACGCGATGGAGGAGGGTATCGACTTCCGGCTTCTCAATAATCCCGTTGAAATTCTGGGGTACAACAATCCCGAGAATCCGCGCGACCCGAAAAACGGCTTTGTCACCGGCATGCGCTGCATTAAAATGGAGCTCGGCGAGCCGGACGCGAAGGGCAGACGCCGTCCCGTTCCGATCCCCGGGAGCGAGTTTACGCTCGACGTCGACACGGTCATCATGGCGATCGGGACAAGCCCGAATCCGCTCATCAAGAACACGACCGCGGGGCTCGAGGTCAATTCGCACGGCGGGATCATCGTCAGCGAAGAAGGACTGACCTCGCGCGAGAACGTCTGGGCGGGCGGCGATGCGGTCACCGGCGCGGCGACGGTCATCTCGGCGATGGGCGCGGGCAAGATCGCGGCGAAGGCGATCGACGAGGCGCTTTCCGCAAAATAAAGACACAGATCGGAATGACCGCGTTTCGGCGCGGTCATTGACGTGTTTACGAAATGTTTAAGGAGATAACGCAATTCGATTACATCGGCGGTTTATCATGGGCGTATCAAAACAAGGGGGCAAACAGATGGAACCAACGAACCGAACGGAGAAACCCGCAAAGCAAAGATTTACCGTCCTGCACGCTTTGGGCCTTTTGCTGATCCTTTGCGCGGCGGCTGTGATCTGGTTCGGCGTCCATCCGCGGTATCGGATCCTTGCGGCGCCGATCCTTGCGCTCGGCGTGCTTGCGGCATGGAAGCGGAACTGGATGTTTTGGATCGTGCTGATCGTGCAGGCAGGCGTCGTCGCCTTCCTCTGGACATTCCCGCAGGCAGGGTACAGGATCGCGTCGATCGTGCCGCTTGCGTTGATCGCAATGCTTCTTGTGTTCCGCTTCGGAAACAAGCCGCTGAAGATCATAGCGTCGATCCTCATGGGGACGGCGCTCTTGGGACTGCTGATCGTGGAGATCCCGATCCTGAAGGCGGCTTCGGAACAGCCGGAACCGGACGCGGACTATATCGTCGTGCTCGGCGCGGCGGTGTACGGAGAAACGCCTTCGATCACGCTTGAGCACCGGCTCGAGGGCGCGGCGCGCTATCTTACGGCGAATCCGCGCACAAAGGCGGTCGTCAGCGGCGGACAGGGCGCGGGCGAGGACATCTCCGAAGCCGAGTGTATGCGCCGGTATCTGATCGCGCACGGGATCGCGGAGGAAAGGATTCTGCTCGAGGACATGTCGACCTCCACCAGGGAGAATCTTGCGTTTTCCAAAGCGGTCATCAAAACGGACGGCGGGAAGACCGATCGCATCGTGCTCGTGTCGAGCGCGTACCATCTTTACCGCGCAAGAAGGATGGCGGAAGCGATGGGCATGCATGCCGGAGGCTTTGCGGGATCGGACGGATATCCGATCTACATGTTCGGCATGTACCTTCGCGAGGCGGTCGCCGTGG
The DNA here is from genome assembly GCA_947166925.1 of uncultured Clostridia bacterium. Taxonomy (GTDB): domain Bacteria; phylum Bacillota; class Clostridia; order Christensenellales; family CAG-138; genus UBA3792. The sequence goes on from CAMVGD010000003.1 coordinate 17,194, forward strand.
TGAAGCTTTGGATCTTCGGTGCATAGATCCCGGAAAAAACGTCCGCAGCGGATGAACTGCGGACTTTTTTGCGGTTTGCAGAATTTTTGAAAATGTTTGAAACACACGGGACGACTTGTTCGTTATATAGGTGAACGGCATGAGAAAGGAGGGCAGGAAATGAACGAATTGTATGCGCAGCATTTCGGGGAGCTTGCCCGTTTCTGTACCATGCTGTGCCGCGACACGGAAAATGGCGCGGATCTTGCGCAGGAGACCTTTTTACGTGCTTTGGAGCATGCGGAACAGCTTGCGGCCTTGTCGCCGCAGGAACAGCGTTCCTGGCTCTACCGCACCGCAAAGAACATGTTTCTGGACGAGATGAGGCGAAACGCGCGCTTCCTCAAACGTCAGGAACTGCTCTATGAAGGAGAAGGCGCGGATGAACCCGGCTATGCGCAGACAGAAGCTTTCCTGCTGCTGGGCAAGCTTCCGCCCGAGCTGCAGACGCTGATCCGGCTCCGGTATCTGGAAGGCTACAGCGCCAAGGAGCTCGGCGAGCTGTACCATATGCCCCCGGCGACCGTCCGGACGAAGCTCGCGCGCGCAAGACAATTATTGAAAAAGGAGCTATGCACATGAAGACCTTGAAACGGGAGCGGATTCCTTCCGAGTTTCGGGAGGAACGGGAATTGAAAAGACAGATGAGGGAACACCATAAACCTTTCTTCGCTTTTTCGGCGGGCGACACGCTGCCGCCTGCGGAATATGAAGCGTCAGACCTATTCAGAAGATAACATCGGAGGAGAGAATCATGAAAAAGATGATGGTAAACTGTGCGGTATGCGACATGCGGAGCGTGTCGGAGGAAACGCTGAAAAGCTATGAGCAGATCGTAGTCAACGCGGCGACGGTGATCGTGACGCCGGAGAAAAAGGAACTGATCAACCGGTACAATGTAACAATGAACGCGGCGGACGTGATCGAGGTGCCCGCGGGCGAAAACGTGCGCGTCATCAGTCAGAACGGTTCGTACGAGCTGACGGCGGACCGCGCGCCGCAGGACGGGGAGACGGTGATCCTGTTTATCAACGGCGTGCTGAATATCGACGCCGACGCTGCGGAAGCGGCTCAGAAGTATTATCAGATCAACGTAAACGGCTCGGTCACGATGCCGAAAAGCATTTCGGGCAGGCTCAATAATCTGAACGTGAACGGGTCGGTCAACGTCTATCCGGACGGCGCGATCCGTTTGAACCGCAACGCCGAGATCGACAGGACCTTCCCGCTTCGCGCAAAAGAGAACGCGCTCTACTGGGCGTTTCGCAGGCTGATCTTCACCGACCTCGCGCTCGATACGGAAAAGCTGCGCAACCGGAACGTGCGGTTTGCGGCAAAGACCGCGCTGATCGCGGAATCGCTTGCCGAGACGGTCGTGCCGATGCTCTCGGAGGACACGGATATCCTGATCGTTCCGGACGGAACGAAGTTCTTCGGCTTCGACGCAAGAATGAATAAGCGGTTCCTCAAGAAGTTCGGGACAAAGGCGTACATCAACGGCGATCTGACCGTCGAAGAAGACGCCGCAGAGATCCTTCCCGAGATCGAATATCTGTACGTCAACGGCGACGTGAAGATCCCGCAGACGCTTGCGGACGCGTTCGAGGACGTCGACGCGCACTATGATGAGCTTGTCATCCAAAAGAAGACCGGCAAGATCATCGAGGACCATGTGCGCGTGACCGTGGACAAGGCGCTGCTCGAAAAGTACGCGGACGGGATCCTGGTGACGGACTGCGCCATGGTGCACATCGCGAAGGACGTACCGTCCGAGCTGATTCTGGAACGGCTCACCATTGCCGACTGCGCAAAGGTATTCTGTACCGGGGAGCAGGAAGCGGCGGTCGGCGCGGTCTCGAAGGACGTCGCTTCGATCGGCGGCGCGGACGAAAGCATGAAAGACGTGCTTACCGGCGCGCTGCATTTGAACCCCGAGTTCAAGGTCATCAACGCTTCGGACTACGTGATGTAATGACCGACCGGCGGAACATCAAATAAAAGCATCAAAATCGCCCGCGGGTGTTGAACCGGCGGGCGGTTTGTGTTAAGATGGTAAAAAATAACCATAGGGGGACAGGATATGAACCTGAATCATGTGACCGACACCGTGCTGTATATCGGCGTCAACGACCATGCGATCGACCTCTTTGAGGGACAGTACGTCGTTCCGAACGGCATGGCATACAATTCCTACGTCGTGATGGACAAAAAGATCGCCGTGTTCGACACGGTCGACGCCCGCTTCAAGCACGAATGGCTCGACAATCTCGAAAACGCGCTCGCAGGCAGAAAGCCCGATTACCTGATCGTGCAGCACATGGAACCGGATCACTCGGCAAACATCATGACGTTTGCAAACCAGTATCCGGACGCAAAGATCGTCGCGTCCAGTAAGGCGTTCACGATGATGCAGAACTTCTTCGGCACCGACTTTGCGGACCGCCGCGTCGTGGTGGGCGAGGGCGACACGCTCGTCTTAGGCGAACATACGCTTGCGTTTGTGACCGCGCCGATGGTGCACTGGCCCGAGGTCCTGATGACCTACGACGCCAAGGATAAGATCCTGTTCTCCGCGGACGGCTTCGGCAAGTTCGGCGCGCTGGACGTTGAGGAAGACTGGGCATGCGAAGCGCGGCGGTACTATTTCGGCATCGTCGGCAAGTACGGCGCGCAGGTGCAGGCGGTCCTCAAGAAGGCGGCAAACCTCGACATCCAGACGATCTGCCCGCTGCACGGACCGGTGCTCAAGGAGAACCTCGGCTACTACCTGAACCTCTATCAGACCTGGTCGAGCTACGGCGTCGAGAGCGACGGCGTGTTCATCGCCTATACCTCGGTCTACGGCAACACCAAGAAGGCGGTCGAGCTTTTGGCGGACAAGCTGAAGGCAAAGGGCTGCCCGAAGGTCTCCGTTGCGGATCTTGCGCGCGAGGACATGGCGGAGGCGGTGGAGGACGCGTTCCGGTACGGCAAGCTCGTCATTGCGTCCACGACCTACAACGCCGACGTGTTCCCGTTCATGCGGACGTTCCTCGAGCACCTTGTCGAGCGCGGTTATAAGAAGCGCACGATCGGCGTCATCGAAAACGGCAGCTGGGCGCCGATGGCGGCAAAGGTCATGAAGGGCATCTTAGAGCCCTGCAAGGACATCAAGTACACCAACGCGAGCGTGAAGATCATGAGCGCGATGAACGACGAGAACAAGCAGCAGATCGAGACGATGGCGGAGGAGCTCTGCGAGGAATACGAAGCGCGCAACAACGAGACCGCGAACAAGAACGACCTCACCGCGCTGTTCAACATCGGCTACGGTCTGTACGTTGTGACGAGCAACGACGGCAAGAAGGACAACGGCTGCATCGTGAATACCGTCTCGCAGGTCACGAACCAGCCGAACCGCATTGCGGTCTGCATCAACAAGCAGAACTACACGCACCACGTCGTGAAGTCGTCCGGCATCATGAACGTCAACTGCCTCAGTATCGAGGCGCCGTTCAAGGTGTTCGAGAACTTCGGCTTCCAGAGCGGCCGCAACGTCGACAAGTTCGCGAACTGCACGCCGATGCGCTCGGACAACGGGCTCGTGTTCCTGCCGCATTACATCAACTCGTTCATGTCGCTGAAGGTCGAACAGTACATCGACCTCGATACGCACGGCATGTTCATCTGCTCGGTCACCGAAGCGCGCGTCATCAACCGCGTCGAGACGATGACCTACACCTACTACCAGAAGAACGTCAAGCCGAAGCCCGCGACCGAAGGCAAGAAGGGCTGGGTCTGCAAGGTCTGCGGCTACGTCTACGAGGGCGACGAGCTGCCCGAGGACTTCATCTGCCCGCTGTGCAAGCACGGCGCCGCGGACTTCGAGCCGATCAACTGAACAAGCGTAAATAAACGCCGCCCGTGAGTTCTTCACGGGCGGTGTTTGCGTCAGCATCTTCGAGGCGTGATATGCCTGACGGCACGATATGCGCCTGCGACGCGAGAAGGGGACCTCATCAGCCCCTCACAAGCCTTCTTCTTGAGGAGAAGGTGTCACGACGAAGGAGTGACGGATGAGGTGTTATCATCCAAGATTCTCCATCGGAGAATCCACCTGAACATTCCCGCAGGGAATATATCACACACCTAAGGCGTATATCACATCCCGAAGGGATATATCACGTTCCGCGAACACGGAACATATCACTGCTGCACAGCCTCCTGCCGCTCAGTACCAATGTCCCGGATGGATGATGCTGCCGTCGATCGCGTTGACGGCCAGCACCTGAAAGCTTGCGTCCGGCGCCGTCCATGTTTCGGTGCGCCAGTCCTCGTCATAATCGAAAAAGACCAGATAGCAGGGCACGGCGCTGTATTCGTCGCTGTTCGGGAGACGGACGGGGAAAGCGGTCAGCATGACCCGAAACACCTGCATCGCGGGGTCCTTTCCCTGAAAATACCCGACGTGAAGCGCATCCACATTCAGGGACATCGACATGGCGTTTCTGATGCGCTGCTGCGCCTCGTCGAACGGCAAAAGCGCTGCGCTTGCGGCGTCCAGCCCCACGACCTCCTTCGGATCGCTGCAGGAGAGGTACTGTACGCCGTCCTCATTCAGCATGATCCGCAGCGATTCCTGAAAAACGGGCGCGGAATACGCATCGCGGCTGCCCTCATAGGAAAGGAATCGATCGTCCACAAGCACCTGCGATTCCACCGGGTAGCCGCCGAAGCTGCGTGAAAGCTCAAAGCACCAGCACGCCGCGATCCGACGAATCGTACTCGGGTGGTCGATGTCGCCCTCAAACAGATTGACCTTGTAGGCGCGTGCGATCGCAAAATCGGAGAGATCGAGCGTGGCAAGGAGCGAATCCAGCGCTTCCCTTGCGGCATCCTCCGGCATCGTGACGTCCTGCCAGTTTTCGTCGTAAGGCTTGCAGATGGGATACGGATGCAGGTGCCGGTATTCGGAATGTTCAAACAGCCATGTCCGATAACGCGTTACCGTGAGACCGCGTTCCGTGGCGACCGCATATGCGTTTTCGCCCGTTTCCAGCTCAAAGCGGATCGTTCCGATCGGCACGTCGCGGTAGTCGGTCTTCTTCACCGTTTCGAGCGTTTCCGGCGCGTTCAGAATGCGATCCTGATAGAGCGCAGCGATCTCCTGCTGCTGCTGTTCGAGCTCGTCAAGGTCGGTCAGCCCTTCGTCCACATCGTCCCATTCCGGGAAGCCGTGCTCGATCCAGTCCCGCTGACGGTCGGCCTGCGCAAGATACTGCCGGAACGCCTCGGTGTAGTCCTCGCGCGTCATGCCGTCGTTTTGCATGGCGACGGGACGCGGCAGGACGGCGGACAGAATACGCTCGCGCCAGGCGGCGTCAGGTTTCAGCTCGCGGAGACGATACAGCGGAAAACGCCCGTCCGCCCTTGTGATGACGTCCGCGCGGTAGGTGACGGTTGCGCCGCGCACCTCCTGCACCTCCTCCCAGCGCGCAGGGAATACGGGCGCGTCGGAAGGCGCGGTACTCGCTTCCTCTGCCGAGGGCGTTCCTTCGACGACGGACGCCGAAACCGTGTTCTCCGGAACCTTCGGAAGCGGCGTCTTGTCACCCTTGTATACGACGTATTCCTGTTCCGGCGTCGGCTGACAGGCGGCGAACAGTAATAGCGCAAGCAGCAGTGCGACAGTGCTCCAAATCCGTTTCATAGGGTTCTCCTTTTCGATTGCAAAACATGTGTTCATAGATAAGAGCAGCAAAGCCGACGAAATATGTCATTCCGTACCGCCTGTTTCAGCTTCCGATATCCAGATGCAGGTTGGCGCCGTTCATTGCGTTCAGCGTAAACGAGTAGGAGACGGCGTATCCGTCCGAAAACCGTACCTCATAATCCGCGATCCAGACCGGCAGCGCATATCCCGCATCAGGCGCGTCCCTTTTCGGAACGATGCACGAGCCGAGCCGAAGCCTCGTAACGCGGATTTCTTTGATCGCCCGGTATGCGGCGTCGCCGTTTTCCGCGGCAAGCCGTGTTTTGACCATGCGCAGGATCGTATCAAAATCCAGAAGCGCAACAGAGTCGCTGATCCGGTCTGTAACCTTTGCCGGGTTTTGCCATAAAAGCGACCAGACGCCCTCGCTGTCGACATACAGCTCCGCGCGCTCCTGCGGCCATGGCGCGGTGTAATCGTCCTGCCGTACCGCTTCCGGATACGTCGGCGCGAGCATCGGGACGCCGTCGATCCCCTTGCGATAGACCAGCAGCCATCCCTCCGATTCGTCCGCAAGCGTAAACGCGTGGCTGCGCTGCGCCTTTTTCACGTCGGCGAGCGCGGCGTTTGCAAAGCCGATCCGGGTCAAAAGCGCGTGCGCCGTTTGTTCGGCCTCCTCCTGTGTCAGGGACGGATTTTTGAGCTCGCGGCCGGGCTCAGCGCCGGGCCATTCGCCCTGCCGGACATGATTTTCGTCATAGATATGCCGATCGAACACGGAAAGCTGTACATGCGTCTCGTCAGCATAGAAATCGACGTAAGCGTCCGGCGTGTCCGGCCGGTAAAAGGCGGCGGTATAATCGCCGCTCCCTGCGGCCGCTTCGTCGAACGGGGCAAGCTCGACCGTCTCCGGCGCGCTCCGGTAGTAGTATTCCTGCACCTGCGCTGTCCATGTCAGCTCGATGTCGGGGTCCTCGGCATAGATCCGATCGACGGCCGCCACGCGCGCACTGTCCTTCATTTCGTCGAGCACCGCTTCAAAGTACGCCTTTGACGCGTGCAGATACATGCCCGGCGCATAGATCGGCGCGCCGTTCGCGACGGCTTTCAGGATCGCGATCCGGTCCGCAGCGCTCCATTTGCTCTTTTCAACTGCATACACGGGCCATGCGGCGACGTCCGGCACGATAACGTCCGCATCGAACAGCACATCCGCGCCGCCTATGTCGGGTATATCGTCAAGATACAGATGCCCGACGATCATCCCGTCAGCAGGCGCGTTGCCAGCGGGGAGGGCGGCGACCGCCTCTTGCACGGGAACCGCGTCCGGCGCAGGCGTTGTACGGATCAGCGTTTCGAGATCCTCCTCGCCGCGGTTTACCACAAAGTCCTGCTCGGGCGTCGGAACGCAGGCGAGAAACAGCGCGAAAACCAGTGCGAGAAGCAGGCAGACAACAATGATTCGTTTCATGAAAATCTCCTTTCCTTCGGGCTTTGCCGGTTCACTCTGTAAGAGAGGCGATTTTCCTGAAGTGTGACAGATGTTTTTCAATATCCATAATCCGGGCGCACGATCGAGCCGTCGACCGCGTTGATGACCAGCACATCGTGATAAATGCCCGGATTGTTCAGTTCTTGGTCCCGCGTCGATTTGAGGTATTCCCAGCTGGCTTCGCCGTTCAACGGAAAGCACCAGTCGTAGGATACGATCCAGCAGGGCATCTCATAGAAATCCGAGGAGTCCTTCACGCGCAGGGTGAAGGTCGAAAGCATGACGTCATAGATCTCAAGCTCCAACCGCGGCCAATTTTCTTCGTAATCCTGCGTGCACTGCTGGATCATTTCATAGGGGAAGCACGTGATAAGCGCGTTTGCGATCCGTCCCTTGATCTCGTCGAACGGCAGCAATTCGACGTTTGCATTGACAAGTCCCGATACATCCTTCGGGCCGTCATACCGGATCATCTGAAGGCCGTCCTTTGTGACGAACATCAGGAGCTGTTCCTGCGGAATATGCTTGTTGACGATATAGTCGTCACCGCTGTCATATTCGAGAACCTGCGTCGCATGCACGTCGCTTGCAAGCAGCGGATAGCCGTCAAAGTCGCGTTTGAGCCCGAAGCACCAGCCGCCCGCGATTGCTGCGTCCGGGTGTTTGCTTTCAAACAGCGTCGCTTCGTAGCTGCCTGCAATCGAAAAACCCGCAAATCCGAGCCGTTCCGCTTCCGAAAGACAGATGTTCTTTGCGTCCTCATATGAGATTTCGGGCTCCATCCATTCTGCGTATCTGCCTTCCTTCCATTTGAGGTCCTCCTGATAGTCATACACGGAGTAGAGATTGGGAAAGTCACGGCAGCCCTTTGTGATGACATAGAAGCCCTTTTCGAAGCAGATGCTTGCATCCCCGCCGGAAGCAAGCGTAAACGCCAAGGTTTTGTTCTCCTGCAGCCCGGAATAATCGTTGACCGCCTGCGAGGTCAAACTGTCCGGCGCGTTTTGGATCCACTTCTTGTACCGGTTCATCTCTTCCTCGATTTCCTCCGGCGAATATTCAAACTCATTCACGTTGTTCCAGTCGTCCGGCTTGCCCGCGGCGACCCATTCGTCATAGCGTGCACGCTCGTCTAAAAAGTGCTGCAGCTGCCGTTCATAGTCCTCCTTGGTCATCAGCGATTCCGAGGACGACGTCGGCTTGTCCAAAAACTTGACCGCAATGTTTTCGACGGTATCCGCCGTGATCTCGGTTTCACGCGTACGGTAGACAGGGTAGAGCCCGTCCGCTTTGGTGCGGACGTCGGCGTGCGCGCGAACGACAAGGTGTTCGCTTTCTTTCAGCGGTTCTTCGTCCCAGCGGTCGGGGAAGGATTGCCGCCCGACGCCTTTTTGGGCGTCGCCCTGCGGCTCGTTCAGCTTTTGCTCCACGGTGTCGTCGCCCTTGTTGACGACAAACTCCTGCTCCGGCGTTGGAACGCAGGCGCAAAGCATACAAAGCGCAAGGATCAGCATCATAATCCGTTTCATCTCATTTTTCCTTTCTTTTCCTGTGGCAATTTCATCATACATTCCACTTTCGTCCGAAACGTCACAGAAGTGTAACGTCAGGGTAACGAAATTGTAATCATTTGGGATCTTCGTTTGTTCTGTAAGCACTTGCGAAGATCGAACGATCAGCCGGCGATCGGGAACAGACCGTATGGCAGGGCGGCGTTCAATAGATCGAGCGCAGTCGGGACGATCAGGATCAGTATCATGGTTATGATCGCGGCGACGTGCCCGGGCGTTTTTGCGCGGTCGGTAAAGATCGGCTCGAATGCCTTGACCTTTTTAAACGCCCACGCCGCGGCGGTATAGAGCGCGCGTCCGAAGACGCCGCCCAAGGTGTTGCAGATCACATCGTCCATGTCCGCGACACGGCCGATAAAGAACTGCAGCGTTTCGATGCAGAGCGACAGGGCAAGGCAGATCAGCACCGTCTTCCACGCGCCCCTGCGGAGCGGGGAGAACACGCTCGGCAGCAGACCGCCGAGCGGCATAAAGAGACAGACGTTCCACATGATCTGGCTCGACCACAGCCCGCCGTCCCGTTGCAGAGCGTAGAGAAACGAATCGCCCGGCAGCAGATGCAGACGTTCGGGGAGCGTCAGCGGAATATCGGTCGACGCCCAGAAGAACGTGACGTAGATCAAAGCAAAGAAGTATCCGATCAGCAGATAGTTCGCAAGCTGCCGGATGAACGGATACGGTTTGCGCTTTACATGCAGAAACACGGCAAGCGGCAGATACAGGATCGCCGCGGCGATTGCCGAGAACGGCAGAAAACGGAATGCGGTATTCAGATATGTCATAAAGAAACCTCGTGCTTTTGATACCCATATATTATCGTGCAAATGCGTCCAAAATGTCAAAAAAGAACCAACAAGATGTAACTATCTGGTAAATTGTGTAAAAATTGACTTATGGAAGCCTTTGTGATATAATTCTACATCAACTATTGATAAAAAATGGATTTGAGGTCGAAATAACGGGAATGAAGGGAACAAAACGCCTTTTACTGCTTGTATGGATCCTGCTGCTTGCAATTCCGACGTTTACGCTTGCGGAGGATGCGCCTGCCCGTGCCGAAGGGGCGCTTCCCTGCGAGTATACGGTGCCGGAGGAGGTTGAATCTTATGTCTGGCATCTGTATGACGGCGATCCGTTTACGACGGTGACGCTCTACGGCAACGAGAGCATTGCAATGAGCATACCCTCCGGGGCCAAAGTCCTGTTTTTCCAGTTCTTTGAGCCGAATCAGGTCTATACGCTCAACCTTTTCAACGCGGACAACCGCATGATCGATTCGATCCGGGGTACGACGACAAGCGGGTTTGTGCGTGTTCCGCTCGATGGGACTGCCGTGACGGCGACGCTGGTCAGCGGGACGCGTTTTCTGGCGATCAGCGAGTGGTACGCCGCCGCGAACGAGAGCCTGCTTCCGTTCCCGGATACGGGCGATACAGCCGATGTGCTGGTGGTGCTGAACAGCCCGGGCGATGAACTCAAAAAGCTCGGCGCCGTTCTGCCGATGCTGTGCGGCGAGCACGGTCTTTCCGCGCAGGTCATGTATATGACCGCCGCCGACGGCTACCGTTCGACGCAGTGCCTTGAGGTGCTTCGGAAGATGGGCATCACCAGAGCGCCGATCTTCGGCAAGGGAAGGGATGCGGTCGCAAGAAGCGACAACATGGCGATCAACGTGCTGGAGACGACGCAGGACCTGCTGATGCGGACATTGACGACGCAGATCCGCACCTGCCGTCCGCAGATCGTGATCACGCTCGATCCGGCGGTCGAACAAACGGTATATATAGACGGGTTCATTGCGCGTTCCGTCATCAAAGCCGTGGACCTTGCAGCGGATCCGGGCAGCTACAAGGGCTTTGATACGATCAAGGTCAACAAGCTGTATACGCTTTCGGAATCCGGCGAAACGGTTTGTTCCGGCGAACAGCTTCTTTATGCATATGACGGCGTCCGCGCCGCAGCGCTTGCGGACGAGCTCTACAAGACCTATCTGGAGGAGCGCGTATTCCGGAGGGATATGCCGGATACAGTGCGCTTCCATCTGGAGGCGAGCCATGTCGGGAAGGACCGGAAGGGGACCGACCTTCTGGAGAATCTTTCGCTGCAGTCGTTCGCCGGTTATCGCGATCTGACGCCGACGCCCGCGCCGACGCCTGAACCGACCACGGAACCGACGGAGGAACCGACGCAGGAGCTTACTGCGGCGCCGACGCAGGAGCCTGCGGACGAGCCGACGGAGAAGCCTGCAGAGTCTGAGAAGCAGACAGAGAAGCCTGAAAATGCGGAAACGCCGAAAAAGGCGTCCCTTTGGTGGCTGCCCGCGGCGATCGGCGCTGTCTGCGCGGTCGCGGCATGGTTCCTGATCCCGAAGCGTTCGCTTGCAAAGATCCTGCTTTGCCTGCTGCCGCTGATCGCGGGCGTTGTGATCTCGGTGTTCATGATGATCGACGCGAAGAAAGCGGCGGATAAAGCGGCGGAAGTGCCGGCAGTGACAACGGAAGCGCCGACCGCGGAGCCGACGCCCGAACCGACCGAGATCCCGTCGATCGAGCTGACGCCTGCGCCGACGGCGGAATCGACGCCCGAACCGACCGAAGAACCGACGCCTTCGCCGACGCCGGAACCCACCCCCGATCCGAACGACGCATACTTCCTGTCGGGCGAGGGAGAGGAGTATGCGCTCGACTTTGAGAACGGGCACTGGTGGTACAAGAACAATGTGCTTTCGATCGACATCGAGGAGATACACATCAAGATGGAGCAGGATCATCCGCTGATCTACTACGTTGCCGATATCCGCATGCGCGATTTTTCGAGTTATCGCTCCGGTGTTCGTCCCTTCGTACAGCCGTGGGTCTATACCCGGTATGAGAAAGCGGTTTTCGCGATCACGGGCGACAATCTGGATCAGGCGGAAAAACAGCTCAAGGGCTGTCTCCTGCGGCAGGGTAAGTTCTACTGGAATGCCAGACAGGCCGACACGCTCGTGATAGAGAACGATATGTCGCTCAGCGTCATCCACCGCGGAGAAGGCTCGGAGCGCGTGCTGATGGATCACGGCATCCGCGACACGTACGGCTTCGGTCCGATCCTGGTCGAAAACGGCGAGGTCAGCGATTCCACCATCCAGAACCGCGTCGATCATCCCAATCCGCGATGCGGCATCGGCATGATCGAGCCGGGACACTGGGTTGCGATCGCAACGGAGGGACGGCAGACGGACTTTTCGTACAGCATCACGCTGGAATACTTTGCGCAGCTGTTCGTGGATCGCGGCTGCACGGTCGCCTACAACATGGACGGCGGATCCTCGGTCGGCGTTGTCTTTATGGGTGAGGCGCTGAACCGCCATTACAAGAGAGGCACGTCCGATACGCAGCGCCCCTGGACCGACGCGATGATGTTCGGCTACAGCGAGGATGTGCCGTCGCCCGAAACGCCGACCATCCACGACGGATTCAGGCACGATTTTTAACGGCTGAACCTCACATACAGAGGACGGATCACGGGAGAAAACGGAATGCAAACGACAACATGCGCGGAAAACGGCGGAGGACTGACCGGAAACGCATTGAAGCTCATTGCGATCGCCGCGATGACGTTGGATCATGTGCTCTGGATCCTGTTCCCGGGCTATCAGTATATGTGGTGGCTTGTTGCGCTGCACGCGGTCGGACGCATCACCGCGCCGATCATGTGGTTCTTTATCGCGGAGGGCTACCTGCATACGCACGATTTCAAAAAGTACGCGCTGCGTCTTTTGCTCTTTGCGATCGTTTCGCATTTTGCCTACTGTTTTGCGTTCGGCATCTCGTTTCTGCCGCTTCAAAAGAGTATATTCAATCAGACGAGCGTGATCTGGACGCTGTTCTGGGGGCTTGTCACGATCCGCCTGTTTGATTCGGAGCTTAAAACGTGGCTGAAATTTCTGCTGTTCATACCGATCCTTCTTGTCAGCTTTCCGTCGGACTGGAGCTGCATTGCGGTCCTTGCGATCCTGTATCTTTGGGGCAAGCGCGGATCCTTTGCAAAACAGATGTTCTGGATGATGGTCTGGAGCGCCGCATATGCGATCGTGTTCTTCTTTTTTATCGATAAGGTCTACGGCGTGCTGCAGCTCTGCACGGCGCTTTCGATCCCGCTGCTGTACCTGTATAACGGGCAGCGCGGCACATGGAAGGGCATGAAATGGTTTTTCTACATCTATTATCCTGCGCATCTCGTTGCCGTCGGCGTTTTGCGTATGCTCCTCTTGGGCAACGTCGGAGTGATGATCGGCGCATAAGGAGGATGTCATGATCAATTTTGATTTGTTGGTCGCGGGATGCGATACCCGCTGCAAACATTGCTACGTCAACGGCGGACCGCTAAAGCGCATGGACGGCGACGACGCCGTTCTTTGCGTCGAACGGCTTGACGCGATCGCGGCATATCTTCCGGACGAAGCGAACTTTACGCTGGATCACGAGCCGATGGGGCATCCGGAGATCGGACGCATCATCGGCGCGGCGGCGGGCACGAAGCATATCCGGTATCATCACCACGGCATGACGACCGGGCTGGGAATCATGCGCCGGGACGACAAAGAAGCGGTGCTCGACCGATATCTAGCGTCGGGATTCGACTCGTTCGGGATCACGATCCACGGCGGCGAAGCGCTGCATGACGAGATCGTGCGCAGAAAGGGCGCGTTCACGTCTTCGATCGCGTTCGGCGAGTTTATCAAGGCGCATGGCGCGGAGCTTGAGGTATCGCTGATGGTGAACAGGTTTTTCCCGGAGCAGCAAAACGAGATCTCCGCGATACTGGATCGGCTGAGACCGGACTGGGTCTATATCGGACTGCCGATCTTCACACCGCACAAAAACGGCTTGGATTACGAGCCGTACCGCGCGTCCGTGCAGGATGTGGAAACGCTCGGCGAATGGTTCAAAACGCTCGGGAAGGATGACGCCGAGCTGATCGAAAAAGCGCGTGAAAGCAGTGTCGGTCTTGCGGTAAAGAAGCTGATAAACGGACAGGATCTTATGACACTGTTTGATGCGCCGCAAGGGGAGAAGTATCTTGCGGTGCACCCGGACTGCCTGCTGTACATGGGTAACTCCGGTGCTGAGACGGAATGCCTCGGCAACCTTCGCCGGCTTGATCCCGAAGCGGTCGCAGCGCGGATTAAAGAAATGCCCGACAACCGGGACTACGACGCGTTTTACGATCGCAGCGTTCTGCCGGAGACGAAACGGATGATCGAAGCGCTGATAGGACTTCCGCAAAATACCGTGTACGGTGATTTTCCGAGCGTCATTTACAGAGGACTTACGGCATTGAATACGGCGACAAGGATCCTCGATCTGCACCGCAGGGAAGAGCGTTGCCCGTCCGTCGGATAACCGCCTTATCAGAACAGGAGCGAGATCAGCCCGGCGATGATCGAAGCGCCGATGCCGTAGACGAGGACCGGACCCGCGATTGTAAAGAGCTTTGCGCCGACGCCGAGCACGAACCCTTCGGGACGGTACTCCATGGCAGGCGCGACGATCGAGTTCGCAAAGCCCGTGATCGGCACGACCGTGCCTGCGCCCGCAAACGACGCGATCCTGTCGAACACGCCGAGACCTGTGAGAAGCGCGGTAAGAAAGATCAGCGTCACCGAACTGACCGTCGACGCGTCGGCGTCGGAAAGCGGGATCAGAAGCGCAAGATCGTGTATGCCTTGTCCGAGCACGCAGATGAGCCCGCCGACGAGGAACGCCTTCAGGCATTGCAGCGCGGCGGGGCTTTTCGGCGCACGCCGCTCGACTTCCTTTCGATAAGCCTTTGCGTCAAACGTCTGCTTCACGGGCGGACGCCTTTCTCTTTTTGTTCCGGTGCGCGCGTTTCGCGGTCCGCGGGCAGCTTTTCGCCGCCGCAGCCGTGCAGATTGATGCGATAAATCACGGTATGATGGGGCATAGATACCTCCGAAGAATTGAACTTTATGTTACTGTGTGCAAAATGGCAATAAAAATACCCGAAGGGTGTGTGCTCCTTCGGGTATTAATTTGTTTGATTCAATTCATCGGATACGTCTCGATGATCCACGCTTTCCATGCGGCAAACTCCGTATCAAAATCCGTGCCGAACGCTTCGTCAAACGTCCTTTTTTCAAAACAGTAATTGCTGACCGCTTCAAAACCGTATTGTCGGTCCAGCCAGCCGACGAATGCAGCGGCCATGATCACGCTCATGGAGGAGTCCTGTTCATAGGTCTCCGGCGAACCGGAAAACGGCGTGGTTCTGTTCAGCGGAACGCTTTCAAATACGGTGCCCCATCGTTTGCTTGGGAATCCCTTCTCGAAGCAGTAACGGGAGATGACGTCGAACTGAATACGGAGATCGTCGTTGGTTGCGTTCTCGCATGTGCCGCCTGCGGCATAATACAGATCGTCATACGGCGCGGATGCGGAGGGATCGAGCATTGTCAGCATCTCTGTATACGGATTGACGCAGACCGCCGTATACCATGCAAGACCGATCTGACCCCATGCGGTGTGCGGCGTATCCATCAGCGCATACATATAAAGCGCATCGCGGTGCCAGTATGCGTTGCGGAGGTTCAGCAGAATGCGGTCCGGCTCGTTGCGATAAAGGTATTTGTCATCCGTGCGGATGTTGATCTCCACCATCTTGTCTGCGCTGTTCGTCGGGTAGGCGTCTCCTGCGTTCCCTTTCAGGTAGCTGCGAAGGAAGTGAAGGCTTTTATCCGTTCGATCGATATACGCGGGAAGATACGTCTTCAACGGTTCACTGCCGTTTTGCAGCAACGGAATAAAGACGGACATATGGAATTGATCGTCCTGTACGTCGAGCGTCAGCGCTTCTTCCGCCTCGTCGGGAATGATGGCCTCGTCATAGCGGTCCGTGCCGGTGATGACAAGCGCGCGCGTCTCCGCGTCGTAGATCACGGTCGGCAGGTCGATCTGCTCCTGCAGCGCTTCCGCGGCCTCGGAGAGCTCCGTGATCGTCTGCGCATCGGCTTCCGACCGTTCTTCGAGCGCGCTGATCGTCTGCGCGTCCTGTGCGGACTTTTTCTGTGCATGCTTTGCGATCGTGAACGCGGCAACCCCAGCTGCGAGCAGACCGCATACGGCTATGATCGCGATATTGCGGATTCGACGGCGGGAATTGCGGACCTTTTTGAGATAATCGACCTCCGGCTGCTCCGCGATCGGCGGTTCGCTGTTCGTCATTTCACGGTAGACGGCGCGGCAGGATTCGCATTCGGAAAGATGCGCGGTGACCGCCTCGGTCGTTTTCTCCGAGGTCAGACGGTCGATGTAAGAGGGAAGCAGGTCCCTGACGATCTCGCAGTCCAGTTTACTTTTCATTGTCTTGACTCTCCTTCATCAGTTGTTGTTTCGCGCGGTAGAAGGTAACGCGGGACCAGTTTTCGGTCTGCCCGAGGATGGAGCCGATCTCCGCAAACGAGAGCGAGCCGAGCAGGCGAAGATAGAGGACCTCCCGACCGGGATCCGCAATGCCGTGGATCGAACGCAGGATGTCTTCCCGGCCCATCTTGCCGAGGACGTCGCTTTCGGCGGAAGGGGCGACGGCGGCTTCTTCGGTTTCCGCCAGGGAGACAGGCGCCTTTTTTCTCCTGCGGTATTCGTTCAACCAGACGTTCTTTGCAATGCCAAAGAGCCACGTGGTGATCTTCGAGGATCCGTCAAACCGATCGATGCACTTGACCGCCTGAAAGAACGTTTCCTGCGTCAGCTCCTCCGCAAGCTCCGAACTACCGGTCTTTGCGTACAGAAACCGGTAGACGGACGCGGAATGCTCGCGATAGACGGCTTCCAGATCCATGACCCGCTCACCTCCTTTCTGCACTGTGAATGTCGGGATCGTGCGTTTCGTTACAGTCGATGATCATATATCATTTGATTATCGATAGGATTTGCTGTATTATAACATGCGCGCGCAGGAAGTTACAAAGCATTTTCGGCAGAGAGGGAGCGAAGGACGGCGAGAGATTGCCCGACTCCCTGGAAACGTGAAAATATATCGAAAAAACCTGAAAATTTTGCTTGACAGACTTGCGCTGTTTTGTTATTATAACCAAGTGCCATTGGGTGGAACTGCGTCACAGCCCCGACATAAGAACCCCGCAATGCAGCAAAAGTTTATAAAATTTATATATTGGAGGAATCGCCATGAAGTCCTATATGGCAAAGGGCGAAACCGTAGAGCGCAGCTGGTATGTCGTGGATGCGACGGACATGGTCCTTGGCCGTCTGTCCAGCCAGGTCGCTGCGATTCTTCGCGGTAAGCATAAGCCCATCTTTACGCCTCACGTTGATTGCGGTGACCATGTGATCATCATCAATGCTGAGAAGGTCCGTCTGACCGGCAAGAAGCTCGATCAGAAGACCCACATCCATCACACCGGTTTCCCGGGCGGAATCAGAGAGGTCAAGTATCGCACGCTTCTCGAAACCAAGCCCGAATTTGCGGTCTATGAATCCATTCGCCGCATGATGCCGAAAGGCCCGCTGGGCGACAAGATGCTCAAGAAGCTTCGCGTCTATGCAGGTCCGAACCACAACCACGAAGCACAGCAGCCGCAGGCGCTGGAGCTCAAGTAATCGGAAAGGAGAACGACTATGGCAAAGATCGCTTATATCGGCACCGGCAGACGCAAAAAGTCCGTCGCGCGCGTTCGTCTTCTCCCCGGCACCGGCAACATCACGATCAACAAGCGTGACATCAACGATTATTTCGGTCTCGAGACCCTCAAGATGATCGTCCGTGCGCCCTTGGTTCTGACGAACCTTTCCGAAAAGTACGATGTGAACGTGAACGTCTACGGCGGCGGTACGACCGGCCAGGCGGGCGCGATCCGTCACGGCATCTCCCGCGCGCTGCTCTCCGCAGATCCGGAGCTTCGCGGCACGCTGAAGAAAGCGGGCTTCCTTACCCGCGATCCGAGAATGAAGGAGCGCAAAAAGTACGGTCTGCATGCAGCCCGCCGCGCACCCCAGTTCTCCAAGAGATAATTATCTCGCAATCATCACCCGCTTCTTTTCGAAGCGGGTGCTTTTTTACGCGGACGGGGCAGTGCGTTCCGCTTCCGACGGTTCGGATGCCGGGAATCGGGCGAAATGAAAGGCGGTATTTCGGACAGAACACGGTTGAATACACGAATCCGCCGTGTTATAATCAATCCGGAGAACAACGAACCCGAAAAGACGTGCGCTTGTTTCCGATCAAAAGAACGGTAAAGGAGCATTTCCATGAAAAAACGAATTGTGATTCTGCTGATCTTCTGCCTGCTGCTTGCAGCCTGCACCTCGCCGAAGGAAACGGAAGCGAACCCTTCCTTTGAGACAACGGCCGCGCCAGCACAGGAGACGCCGGCAACGGAAATCGAGGAAACGCCGGAACCCAAAATCGAGGAGACGCCCGCGCCGGAACCGTCAAAGGGACAGATCTTCTTATACGGGGAAGAGCATTCCAATCCCGTGTTTTTGAATAAAGAGCTCGAGATCTGGGGCGAATTCTATGCAAAAGGCAACCAGGATCTGTTCATTGAGATGCCGTACTACACGGCGGAACTGCTGAACATCTGGATGCATGAGGATTCGGATCGGATTCTGGAGGGTATCTATTGGGATTGGATCGGGACCCTGGCGTTTTCGACGGACTATCTCGGCTTTTTCAGGCAGATCAAACAGGATTATCCGGAAACCGTCTTTCACGGAACGGACGTCGGGCATCAGTATGATACCATCGGCGCGCGCTATCTTGACATGCTGAAGGAGGCGGGCAGGGAGGATTCGGAGGAGTATGCCCGCGCGAAGGAAATTATCGAACAGGGAAAGAAATTCTACAGTCTCCATCGGTTCGCTTACCGGGAAAACTGCATGGCGGAAAACTTTATCTGGGAATTCGACCGGCTCGGCGACAGGGATATTATGGGGATCTACGGCTGGCAGCATACGGATATTGACGCCATGGACTCTTCCGGAGAGGTAGACAGCATGGCAAAGCAGCTTGCCGCGCGGTACGGGGATCGGCTGCATGTCAAAAATCTGCGGTACGGCGATCCGATCCGGACGGACCGTATGGTAATTGCCGGAAAGGAATACGACTGCGACTATTACGGAACGGTCGATCTCGAATCAAAAATCCCTTCGTTGGGGGTCCGGTATCTGGAAGTCTGGAGCGTGGAAAACGCGTTCGAGGATCTTGCGCCCTACCCGGCAGTACAGGATGAGGACGGCGACAGATTCATCTGTATTCCCGATATGCCGGTGGAGCTTCAGCCGGGAACGGTGTATGTCGTTGACGTCGCGATGCAGGACGGATCGATCGATCACGGCGTTTACCGCTGCGACGGAACCCGTTTCGAAGGCGAACTGATCATCATACAGATCGATATTCCGGAAGCATAACAACCGCGAAACCGAAAGAGGTTCTTCCCGAAACGGCGGTGGAACCTCTTTTCTTTGCAATGCGCTTGCGAAAGCAGCACGGATGTGATAATATAATATTCGTAAAAATCTGTGCGGAGGCGGTCATTATGCGGATCCTGATCAAAAACGGAACGATCGTGAAATCGACGGGAAGAAAACAGGCGGATATGCTCATCGAGGACGGAAAGATTGCAAAGATCGCGGCGCATATGGACGCAAAAGCGGACCGTGTGATCGACGCATCCGGCTGTTATGTTTTTGCGGGATTCATCGACACGCACACGCATTTCGACCTCGATCTGGGCGTGACAGTGACCGCGGACGATTTTGAAAGCGGCACGAAGGCGGCGATCGTCGGCGGCACGACCACGGTGCTGGATTTTGCGACGCAGGACCACGGCATGACGATGCACGACGCGCTCGGGCTCTGGCACAAAAAGGCGGAGAAGAGCAGCTGCAACTACGGCTTCCACATGGCGGTGTCCGAGTGGAATGACGCGCGCAAAGCCGAGGTCGACGATATGTTCAAAGCGGGGATCTCCTCGTTCAAGATGTACATGGTTTACGACGCGATGCGTGTAAACGACGGGCAGATCTACGACGCGCAGAAGTTCATCGGCGCTCGCGGCGGCGTGATCGGCGTGCATTGCGAAAACTACGACGTTTTGCAGGCGCGGATCGCGGAGGAAAAGGCAAAGGGTCATCTCGACCCGACCGCGCATCCGGTCACGCGTCCGCAGGCGGTCGAAGCCGAAGGCGTGGCGCGGCTGATGCGGATCGCGGAGCTTTCCGATTCGCCCGCATGGGTGGTGCATCTGTCCACGGGGGACGGACTTCGTGAAGTCCGTGCGGCGCGGAAGCGCGGCGTCGAGGTCTATGCCGAGACCTGCCCGCAGTATTTCACGCTCGACGTAAAACGCTATGCCGATCCGGACGGCGCAAAGTTTGTGATGTCGCCGCCGCTTCGGGAAGCGAAGGACCGCGCGGCGATCCTTGACGGCATGAAACGGAAGGACATCGACTTCATCGGCACGGACCACTGCTCGTTCACGATGGCGCAGAAGGCGATGGGGAAGGACGATTTCACGAAGATCCCGAACGGCGGTGCGGGCGTACAGAACCGCGCGGAGCTTGTCTATACCTACGCAGTGAAGACCGGCGCGATCACGCTCGAGCAGATGGCGTTGCTGCTCTCCGAACGCGCGGCGCGGCTGTTCGGCATGTTCCCGCAAAAAGGCGCCCTGCGGGTCGGCAGCGACGCCGATCTCGTGATCTTCGATCCGAACGATCCGCATACGATCTCCTGGAAGACGAATCTGCATGCCTGCGACAATTCGCCCTATGAGGGGATGGAAGTCCTCGGACGCACGCGCGACGTGCTCCTGAACGGCGAGCTCGTCGTGGAGCACGGAAAGCTCTTGAAGCCTTACTGTGGAAAATACGTCTTCCGCAAGCCCTCGGAAAGGTACAGAAAATGAAGATCGCACTGGTTCTGACGGCTGCCGGCAGCAGCAAGCGCTTCGGCAGCGACAAGCTGGCTTATCCGATCGACGGAAAGCCGATGCTCCTGCACGCGCTGGAGCTCTACGACCGGATCAGGGACCGGTTTGTTTCGCGTACGATCGTGCTGAAAACCGGCGCGGAGGAGCGCCGCATGGTCGCCGAACGCATGGAATACCGCGTGGCGGAGAACCCGGATCCCGAACGCGGGATCGCGTCGAGCGTCGTGATCGGCACGGAGGACGCGCTGAAAGGCGATCCGGACGGGATTCTGTATGCGGTAGGGGATCAGCCCCGCGTGACGGAAAAAACCGTCAACGCGCTGATAGAAGCGTTTACGGAAGACCCGACGCGCATCGTTGCGCCGATCGCCAACGACCGGCGCGGCAATCCGGTGCTGTTTCCGAAGGATCTGTTTTCGGAGCTCATGTCGATCACCGGCGACGTTGGAGGCAGTCAGGTCATTGCGCGGCATCCGGAACGGCTGACGACCGTCGAGGTCCCGCTTGCGGAGCTGTACGACATCGACACGCCGGGCAGGGAGGAACCGCGCTGGTATGTGCTGCACGGCAATATCCTGAGCGTGCCGAAGCTCGGCGAGCTGGATGCGGTCAAGAACGGCTATCTTGTTCTGGACAGCGACGGCGTGATCGAGGGCGTCTTTGAAACGCTGCCCGAATGCTTCGCAAACGGACAGCTCGCGGACTTCGGCGACGCGCTCATCATGCAGTCGTTTTGCGACATGCACCTGCACGCGCCGCAGTATCCGATGCTCGGCATGGGCATGGACCTGCCCCTTCTGGACTGGCTCAACACCTATACGTTCCGCACCGAGGCGCGGTTTGCCGATCCCGATTACGCGCGGATGCACTACCGTTCGCTTGCGGAACATCTGGTCAGCTTCGGCACGACGCGCGTTTCCATGTTTTCGTCGCTTCATACGGACGCGACGCTGGTGCTGATGGAGGAGCTCGAGCGTGCCGGGATCTCGGGTTATGTGGGCAAGGTCAATATGGACCGCAACAGCCCCGATTATTACTGTGAGACGACGGAGGAGAGCAAGCGCGAAACGCTGCGCTGGCTCGACGCCTGCGACCGGTTTTCCCGCATCCGCCCGATCATCACGCCGCGGTTCACGCCGTCCTGTACGAACGAGCTGATGGAATGGCTCGGCAGGATCGCGAGCGAACGGAACCTTCCGGTGCAGTCGCATCTTTCCGAGAACACGAGCGAGATCGCATGGGTGCGCGAACTGCATCCCGACTGCAAACAGTACTGGGAGACCTATGCAAAGTACGGTCTCTGGAAGAACGATACGCTGATGGCGCACTGCATTTACAGCGACGGGCGCGAGCGCGCGGCGATCAGGGAACACGGCGTGACCGTCGTGCACTGCGCGGACTCGAACACCAATATCTCGAGCGGCGTCGCGCCGATCCGCACGATGCTCGACGAGGGGATCAACGTGGTCCTGGGCAGCGATATCGCGGGAGGCGCGCAGCTTTCGATGCTGAACGTGATCCAGATGTCGATCCGCGCTTCCAAGATCAAGCGCATTGAAAGCGGCTGGACGCTGCCGTTCCTTTCCGTCGCGGAGGGGTACTACCTCGGCACGACCGCCGGCGCGCTGTACTTCGGCGCGAAACCGGGGTTCCGGCGGGGCGACAAGCTGCATGCCATAGTCATCGACGACCGCGAATACCCGGATACGGACCGGCTGACGCTGCGCGAGCGGTTCGACCGCGCGGTCTATATCGCCGAATCAAAGGACATCGTTGCGGTCTACGGCGACGGAAAACGATTGAAATAATGCATGAAACAAAACGAAAATCACATCCTATCCGAAAAGGACGGGATGTGATTTTATGTGGACTGCAAGGACCCTGCTGCTTGTTTTGCTGCTGCTGACCGGCGGAGGCTGGTTTGACGCAATGCTGTTCAGACGTGAAAAGATCGCGCTTCTTTGCCTTGCGCCGGTCGTATTCGGATTGAGCTTTCTTCCGACGCTTCGCACGCCTTCCGTGCGGCTCTGCTTTGCCCCGTGCGCGCTTGCGCTGACCGCGGCGCTGCTGTGCCCGACGGATCATCCGTTCGGCGCGCTGATCGCCGCGCTTTTCAGCGGCTTTGTCGGCTGGAAGCTCTGCGACACGTTTCCGCTGTTCTTCGAGCAGGGATGGCTGACCGCGGCGCCGACGCTGCTGTTCTGCGCGCTGTTCTGCCGCGACGTAAACGCAAAGGCGCTCGCGATCGCCGCGGCGCCTCTTGTGATGCTGTTCTTTCAGATGATCGGAGATTATATGCTGTTCCGCAGCGCCGTACTGGAGCTCGGCAGCGGCGATGCGCTTACGGCGCAGTCATCGGGGATTCTGTTTCTTCTTTGCGGCGGACTTGTCCGCGATCGGATCGGGGAGATCCGGTGCCGTCTGCGCGCGCCCGCATAATGCGGCGGCGATCAGCGCGGTCAGCGGCACGGCAAGAATGAGCCCGATGCTGCCGGATATGCCGGTAATGACCTCGTGCGTGATATAGTCGCCGGAGAGGATCGCCTTGATATCCCAGTTATAGTATCTGATCAGGATCAGATTGACGAGGGCGCCGCCGGTAAACGCAAGGATCAGCGTGTTCGTCATCGTACCGACCGCGTCGCGTCCGATGCGCATGCCGCTTTTGAACAGCGCGGAGAAGCCCATATCCGGATTGACCGTTTTGAGCTCGTTGATCGAGGACGCAATGCTCATCGCGACGTCCATCACGGCGCCGAGCGCGGAGATGATGATGCCGGAAACGAACAGCCCGCGGATGTTGATCAGCGTGCCCTGATACTTCGCCTGGATCAGCGTATCGGTTTCGGCGACGTTGTATTCGAGTCCGTCAAGATGCGCGAGCCGGCTTGCGATCAGGGCAAACACGCAGGCGACCGAAAAGCCTGCGACCGTGCCGAGGATCGCCGAAAGCGTCTTGCGGCTCAGCCCGTCGAGCAGAAGGAAGCACACGATCGTCACAAGGACGCAGAGGATCAGCGTCAACGGGATCGCGAGAAAGCCCTTCAGCAGCGCGGGAACGAGAATGAAGACGACGGCGGCAAGCGTCAGCGCAAGACCGAGGATCGAACGAAAACCGACTTTTCCGCCGACGATCAGCGTCACCAGCAGAAAGATAGCCGCGAGCCCGGCAAGCAGCCATTGACGGTTGTAATTCATGACGGAAACGGAAAGCGCGGGGGACGCATCCGATGCGCTTTCACGCTTTGCAAGCAGGAAAACCAGCAGCGACGTGCCCTTTTCGGCATGCTTGTCAAACAGCTTGCTCATGTAATTCATGACTTCCAGCCGCTGCCCCTTGTATTCGCCGGTCGTGATCTCGACCAGAAGCTTCTGCGAGCCGACCCGCACGTTCTCGGTCAGCTCGTCCTCGTGCGAATCGTCCTCGAGCACTTCAAGCACCGTCGCATAGGCATAGGAGACCGATTGCAGCGCGTCTTCGGAATCCGCATAGCCTTCCGGCAGCGCGCCGTTTTCAAACAGGATACGGTTGCTGTCCGCCGCAAGCGCAAGGTGCGTGAAATAGACCTGCTTCGCGTCGTCCCGGTCGGCGTTGTACTTTGCGATCGGACGGCGTATCCACAGGGCAAACACCACGCCCGCCGCAACGAGCAGAACAACGATCGCGGCGGCGATCCATGTTTTCGGCTGTTTCAGGGCGTTTCCCCGGTTTTTGATTCGTTCCTTCATGTCGTCATTATACTGCCCGCCGCTTCGATCCGTCAAGAAAAAACACCGCCCGCGAGGGAGGAAAAGGAACGGGAAAACCAAACAGCCGCAGACCGCACATGGATCTGCGGCTTTGACGCCGGATACGATCCGGCTTATCGTTCGGTCAGTACTCCGTTTTTCAGCTCCAGAACGGCGTCGGCTTCCTTTGCTGCGGCCATATCGTGCGTGATCAGAATGACGCCGCGTCCCTGCGCATGCTCCCGGCGCAGCAAGTCGAAAATGATCCCGCGGTTTTTCGGGTCCAGATTGCCGGTAGGTTCGTCGGCAAGGAGCAGGCACGGATCGAGGATCAGCGCCCGTGCGATCGCGACACGCTGTTTTTCACCGCCGGACAGCGTTAAGACACTTTGATCCAGCAGCGGTTTGATATCCAGCGCCTCGGCAAGCGCATCGAGACTTCGCCTTTTTGATTTCGGCGCATACAGCGCCGGCAGAAGGATGTTTTCGCGGCAAGTCAGCGTCGGGATCAGATGGTAGCTTTGAAAGATAAATCCTATGTACCGTAAACGCAGCTTCGCGTAATCCGTATGATTGCGGATCAGATTGCCGTTGAAGCGGTATACGCCGCCGTCGTAGCGCTCCACAAGTCCGAGAATGTTCAGAAGCGTCGATTTGCCCGAGCCGGATTTCCCTACGATCGCAAGATAGCTGTTCCGGTCGATATGCAGATTGATATCCTTCAGCACAGGCCTTGCATAGCTTTTTTGAAGATGCAGGAGGTCAATGGAGAACTCATTCATTTGCGTCACCGCCTGTGATCGCGCGATACCCGGCGTCGAAGCAATCGCCCTCGCTGACGCCGGAAACACAGACGACAGAGCCGTTGCTGTAACCGACTTCGACCCGGATCTCATCAAGGAAGAATCCGTCCTCCGTCACACGGCGGGCGTACCATTCACCCGAGCCGGGCTCCTTTTCATACAGGCAGCCGGGGTCCATGACAAGCGTGCTCAGATACTGCTTTCCGGTCAGGATCCGGAGCGCTTTGACGTCCATGCCGTACACATAGGATCCGGAATCGATGTGAAGCCGGATCGCCGTATTGCCGTCGCTGTTTTTCATGCGCGAGGCATATGTGACCGCAACCGCTTCGCCCGCCTCGGTTTTCAGCGTGTCTTTGCTGCGTTCGAGCGTTTTCAGGGTCTTTGCATCGACGAAACAGGCAAGCTCCACGGGCTCCAAAAGCTGCACCCTCATGTACGGTGCTTTGACATAGAGGTTGATCTCGCGGACGATCCCGGTCAGCTCGGACAGGATTTCCTCGCCGTTCAGAAGTGCGATCGCCTGCCCCTCCTGTATCTCGTCGCCTTCGCGCACGTACCAGCGGGCATTTGAGATGTCCCGTTGCCTGAGATCCATATACGCATAGGCGTCGGAGGTACAGACGCCGGAGACCGTGACGACCTCGCTGACGTCCGTACGGCGCGCCCGAACGATTTCGCCGTACGCCGTTTCGCGGAAGACAGGCGCGGGCTGCTTTTCATACTGTTTCATTTCGTCGCTTGAAATGCGGTAGATACAATAGATCGGCGCAAGCAGCAGAACCACGATAACGACCCAGAATACGGCTTTGCCGATGCCTTTCCAGACTTTCATACAAACCTCCCATTTATTCCGATTTGAGCTGATCCGCGATCCGTACCTGCGTTGATCGATAGGCGAAGATCAGACTGAATACCACTGTAAGAGCGGCGGCACACACGCCGAACATGATGAACGACTGCGGAGATACATAGACCGTCCATTGAAAATACTGTCCGTATTCGTTGGGCGTACGGTCATAGATGCATTTGTACACGATCAGGAGATCAAAGACCAGCGCGACCGAGATCAGGATATTCATGAGCATCACGCACAGCCCCTCGTACAGGAACTGCATCACGATGTGTCCGGCGGATGCGCCGAGCGCACGCTTGACGCCGATCTCGAATCTGCGTGCATGCAGCGCGTTCTCAAAACAGGCATACAGGTTGATGCCGAGAATGACGAGCAGCGCCGTGCAGATGATCGCTTTTGTGCGCGTATCTGCTTTCAGAGCTTCGTTGGCGCGGTCCTGCGCTTCATATACGGCGCCGGCTTTATGATTCGGGATCATGGAGTCGGCGAGCTTTGCAATTGATTCCGGACGGTCGGAAACGAAGATGATAAACGTACGGCTGACAAGATCGGGGTAATCCTTCGGATTTACGGCAGCCGATGAGAGCACAAGTTTCGGATGATACTGCGTGATGTTCAAAAACGCCTTGCCCTCCTGCGCACCTTCGCCGTGCGTGATTCCGATGGCGTTTTCGCCCGGTATCGTGCCGACGATGCGGAATGCTCCTTCAAAATGTACATCGGGAGACCAGTCGGAGCTGAGCGTACATCGCAGAACGCCGCCGCACGCCTTGCCGACTGCCTCATAAAGCGGCTCGTCGACGATGATCTCGTCCGGTTTCAGGAAAATATCCTCGTGCGGCTTTCCGTCCAGCCAGGTGATCGGGATCGGATCGAACGAAAACATCGTGTCGGAAGCCGCATCGTACAGCTTCGGGACGTGCGCGGGCAGAGAGACGATTTCCGGCCAGCCGAAGCTGTCCGGCTTTTCGCCCGTTTCCATGATCACGTTGGGAATATCGAGCCGAAAACCGGTGATCGTATAGTATAACAGGCTTTGCGTGTCGCCGATGTCCGCTGCTTTCTCGCGCAAAATGCGGTCGCGGTATGCGTCGGTTTCCGCAACGGAAAACACCAATCGCCGATCCCGCGCGAACACCTGCTTGTATTTGTTGTAATTCAGAGAATCGATACAGGCGAGATACCCCAAGAGCAGGGAAAAGGACAGAACGATCGTCACGGACAGCAGACGATAGCTTCGGATATTGCGCCGTACCATCTTTACGGCATGCGCGAACTTGCGTATCAATCGAATCCCTCCTTATGCGTCTCCACGCGGCAGAAAGCTTTCCGGCAAATCCGGCGAAGACTCGCCGTAGTACAATGCGCCGTACCGGTAATAGTCGGTCAGATCCATCCCCATAAACCGTATGAAATAGGTCTCGATCACATCGTTGCGCCGATGTGCATAGAAGGGGACGGGGTCGCTGTGCGCAAAGCCGTTGACCTCATAATCCAGTATCAGATAAAACGTGCGGAAGCACTCGTATTCCGCAAAGCAAGGATCGTGCAGGATCACGTCGATGTGCACCGTCTGACCGGACTGAAAGTCGAGCGGCATCTGCAGATCCCAATAAAAATCGTTGATCGTATTGCCGCCGGCATTCTCGCGCCGCACATGGACGGCGTCGGGGCTGATGTCCGAGCCGAAGATACGCATGCCGGTCACAGTCACGTCGTCGTGCCCGACCGTAAAGGACAGGGCATCCTTGAAAACCGCATAACCGCCGTCGAACGCAGAGCCTTCAAACGTCATCAGGCTGAAACTGTCCGAACGCAAGCCGTAGCCGTCTGGCTTCAGCTCCTTCGGCGTCGTGCTGTGGAAGCGCCATTCTCCGAACGGGATTTCGGTTTTTCGGTCTCCGAGCGTCAGAATAAGACGGTCTGCCGATTCGTCGGTAAAGCGTCCCTGCGGGAGCAGCTCAACGCGGTATACGAAGAAGACCGGAATCCGGTCGTCGGAGAACGCATCACATGCATCGCGCCATGCGTCAAGCATTTTCTCGTACGCCTCGATCTGCTGCTCGCGCGCCTGCGTATCCGGATCCATCACGGTCGGTTCTGTGATTGCACCGTACTGCCTGAAAAACCAGTCATAGTATTCCAGGATCTCTTTCTTAGCCGAACCGATCGTCTTCCAGTCCGCACCCTCGAGCATCATGACGTGCCGATCAAGGAAGCATCCGTCGTTGGCGGTCGCGCTTGCCTGTTCCGGATCGGCGTTCATCCGATAAACCGTGTGATACTGTTCGGTAAAGTCACGCACATCGACGTCGAAATGCATTCCGACCGGCAGATCGGCGCGGATGCCTGAAACGCCGATCGCATGCTTGCTGATGATCCAGAAGTTCAGACCTCCCATGTACCAGTCCTCGTAGAAATCACAGTCCTGTCCGCCGAGAGAGACATAGATCTCGCCGTCGAAATACCCGTTGAATCCGGGCTGAAAAGCAGATGGCGCAAAGGTCTCTGCCGGCGTTGCGTTCGGCTCGGACGGCGTCGGCTCCGGCGTTTGCACCGGCGCCGCGGACGGCGCAGGCCCTTCCTTTGCACATGCCGACAGGAAGCAGAAAAGCAGCGAGAGAAGAACGATTGAGATCCGTTTCAGCATATCCATACTCCTTTGCGGTGATCCTCGGACAAGACTACTCTAACAGAACCTGCAGCGGCATGCAATCCTTCTGACGTGATCGGCCGCAATTCCGCCGTATCCGGCACTTGCCACGCGCGCAGGGAATGGGGTATAATCATATTGGGAGTATTTGGGGAGGTTCGGATGCGAATAGCGGTTTGCGACGACGATCTGCATACGGTTCAGACCATTACGGCGATGCTGAAGGAATACGACGGCAGCGCTGCGATCGACGGCTTCCTTTCCGCAGCCGCGCTTTTGGAACATGCAAAAACCGCGACGTATGACGCCGTTTTTCTGGATATAGAAATGCCTGCGCCGAACGGATACGACGCTGCCAAAACGCTGACCGCCGCTGAAAAGCATCCTTTGATCGTGTTTGTGACGCATACGAGCGCATATGCCGTACGCGGCTACGGAGTTGCGTTCCGGTATCTTCTGAAGCCGATCTCGACGGACGCCGTAAGGGAGACGATGCAAGCCGTCGAGGAGGAGCTGCGATCATACCGGATCACAGTTTCGTTTGACGGAACCGCGTATGTGCTGGACGTGCGCCGGATTTTGTATGCGGAGGTTTTGAATCACACGACGATACTGCATATGCAGGATGAAAATCTGACGTTCCGCGCTGCGCTCAAGGAGCTTCAGACACAGCTGCCGGCACGCTGCTTCGGCGCGCCGCACCAAAGCTATCTTGTGAATCTGCAGCATATCCGTTCTGCAAATCCGCAGGATATCGTCATGGTGAACGGCGATCGCATTCCGGTCAGCAGGAGACGGAGGAAGGCGTTTTTGCAGCAATTTCACGCCTATCTCGGAGGTACCCCGTGCGGTATGTGCTGATTGCCGCCATGGCGCTGAACATCGTGCTGCTCCTTCTGCCGACGGTCGTATATCTGCGCGGACCGAGGGAGATCGGCGGCCGCTTCAGGCTCTTTCTGCCGATCCCGCTGTGCTTTGCCGCTGCAGGGATCCTCGCCTTTGAGGTGTTTCGAAGAAACGATTCCGGTCCGCTCGCGGTTCTTCTGCTGCTGTGGCTCATCTACTGCGGCGGGATCACGGCCCTGACCGTGCACAGACTGAAACGCGCGCAGACCGCATTCCGGGAACAGCGGATGGTTGAACGGCATTTCTCGGAGCGGGAGCAGTATTATGACGAGCTGGTTGAAAAACAAGAGCAGACGAAAGCGCTTTGGCATGATATGGCCAAATATCTGAAAGCGGCAGAAACAGAGAGCGGCGGCAGTCCCGCGGTCGAACAGGCGCAGCGTGTACTGACGGAGGCGACCGACCTTGTCGATGTCGGAAACCGCGTGCTGAATGTGATCCTGAATGAATACCGTGTACGGGCCAAGGCGAATCATGTCAGACTGGAGCTGCACGTGCAGGTCCCGGAAACGCTGTTCGTATCGGTCGCCGACCTCTATATCCTGCTCGGAAACACAATGGACAACGCGATTGACGCCTGTGCCGCGGTCCCGATGGAGGATCGGCTGATCCGGCTGTCGATGCAGCAAAAGCACAGTGTCCTGTTTTACCGGATATCGAATCCGTACGAAAAGGGAACGGCAGGGAAAAGGCAGGGGATCCACGGCTACGGACTGAAAAATGTCCGCGCCTGCGCAAAGCGGTATGGCGGCGCGATCGAAATCTCCGACGAAAACGGATGGTTTTGCGTATCCGCGCATCTGAATGCGCCGGACTTGCACGAGTGAACCGCCCTCTGCGGAACGGACGATACAAAAAACGGAGCGATCCGATCGGGTCGCTCCGTT
The DNA here is from genome assembly GCA_947166925.1 of uncultured Clostridia bacterium. Lineage (GTDB taxonomy): Bacteria > Bacillota > Clostridia > Christensenellales > CAG-138 > UBA3792. The sequence continues at coordinate 47,775 of CAMVGD010000003.1, forward strand.
TGGCAAATGCCGTTATTTTTCGTAGATGCGCGGGACGCGGTCGTTGAAGGAGAGCAGGATCTCGTATGAGATCGTATCCGCTTTGTCCGCAAGCTCGTCCGCGGTGATCATTTCGTTGCCCTGACGACCGATCAGCACGGCTTCGTCGCCGATCGCGACGCCCGGCACCTCGGATACGTCGACCATCATCTGGTCCATGCAGATCGTTCCGATCTGCGGACAGCGGATCCCGCCGATCAGCACGTCCGTTTTGCCGGTGAGACAGCGCTTGTATCCGTCGCCGTAACCGATGGGCAGCGTTGCGACCTTCGTGGGACGGGAGGCGATGAACCTGAGGCCGTAGCTGACGCCTTCGCCCGCAGGGATCGTTTTCAGATTGCTGATGTACGTGATCAGCGACATGACCGGCGTCAGACCGCTGCCGGGGCTGCGCTTTGCGTCCGGATGGTAGCCGTAGAGCGCGATGCCGAACCGGACCATATCATACTGCAGCTCCGGGAAATCGAGCGTCGCCGCGGAGTTTGCGGCGTGCACGATCGGATGATAGCCGCGCGCATGGATCCTTGCGACGAACGCGTCGAACCGCTTCGCCTGCAGATGCGTGAATTCCGGATCGGATTCGGACTTGGCAAAGTGTGTGAATACGCCGTCCATCGAAACGTGCGGGCATTCGTCGAACGCGTCCAGAAGCTCCTCCAGCATGGCGTCGTCCGTGACGCCGATGCGGTGCATGCCGGTATCCAGCTTGATATGCACATGCGCGATCTTGCCGGAGGCGATCGCATAACGCTCGAAGGCGCGGACCTGCTTTGCGGTGAACACGGCGGAGGTCAGCTCGTAGCCGACGACGGCCGGAATGTGATCGGGATCGGTAACGCCGAGGATCAGGATCGGAAGCGTAACGCCGTTCGTACGCAGGCGCACGCCCTCCTCCGGAATGGCGACGGCGAGCATATCGACGAGACCGGATCGCTCCAGGTATTCGCCAACGGTGGTGATGCCGTGACCGTAGGCGTTCGCTTTGATGACCGCCATGAATTTTGTGTCGGGTTTCAGCCTGCGCTTGGCAAGCCGGATGTTTTTCAGAAATGCGGGCAGATGAACGACCGCATGAGTACTGCGAAGCATGCAATAAACCCCCCTATTACCGAAAAAGATTCTACAAGAATGCATATAAAAAGTCAATTCATTTTCGTCGGATTTGACCGAAATTTTACCCGGACATAATATATCGAAAAAATGTTAACAAATTATTTAAAAACTATTGCAATTTCTATACCTTGGTGCTAAAATGGGATACACAATACAAGATATAGGGGTTTCTATGGTCAGAATCATAGCGGGCACCGCTCGCGGACGAAAGCTCGAAACGCTCGAGGGCATGGAAACCCGGCCGACGCTGGACCGCGTGAAGGAGGCTGTTTTCGGATCCCTGCAGTTTCGGATCCCGTATGCAGCGGTGCTGGATCTGTTTGCGGGAAGCGGCAATCTCGGATTGGAAGCTGCGTCGCGCGGCGCAAAACGCGTCGTTTTGAACGACCGCAATCCGGCATGTATTGCGATCATTCGCCGGAACATCGAGACGCTCGGGTTTTCCGGGGTCGCAAGGACGATGAACCTGGACTATGCGTCGGCGATCGATCGGCTTTCGGAGGAAGGCGAAGCGTTCGACATGGCGTTTTTGGATCCGCCGTATCGGGAGGGACTTTCCGAAGACGCGGTCAGAAGGCTTTTCGGATCGCATCTGATCCTTCCGGGCGGGATCGTTGTGCTCGAACACGCGGCGGATCTTCCGCCGAAGGAGGAGCCGGGCATATACCGCATCAAGCGGACCAAGCGGTTCGGCAAATGCGGATATTCACTCATCGAGGAGGACAGAGAATGAAGATCGGCGTGTATCCCGGCAGCTTCGATCCGTTTACGATCGGACATCTCGACATTCTCAGGAACGCTGCGGGACTGTTCGACACCGTGTATGTCGCGGTGCTGAACAACAGCGCAAAGAAGCCGGTGTTCTCAGTCGACGAGCGCGTGGAAATGCTGGAGCGCATCATCGCCGAGGAAGGGTTTTCAAACGTCCGGGCGGCATCGTTCGGCGGACTGCTTGTCGATTATGCAAAGCAGATCGGCGCGCAGTACATCATCAGAGGCTTGCGGGCGATCACGGATTTCGAATACGAATTCCAGATCGACGCCGTAAACCGGCACCTGGATCCGGAGATCCGCACGGTGTATTTTATGGCAAATCCCGCGCATTCGTTCCTTTCGAGCTCGAATGTGCGTGAGATCGGAGAAATGGGCGGTTCCATCAAAGAACTTGTACCGCATTGCAATTATCATTATTTACGGGAAAGGTTGGCAAGGCAGAAATGAACGGCGTACAGACTATGAAGATCTTCAGTATCCTCTCGAAGATCGAACAATTGGTGGCGGACAGTCCGAAACCGAGATTCAACAATGCGGGCAATCGCCGCATCGTCGACGAGGACGAGCTTTTGGCGCTCCTCGACGATCTCAAGGCGACGATCCCCGAGGATATTCGCAGAGCTTCGGGCATCATTGCGGAGAAGGAGAACACGCTTCGCGATGCAAACGAGCAGGCGGATCAGATCGTTTCGGACGCGCAGAAGGACGCGGACGAGATGCGCAGTCAGGCGCAGCAGGCGGCGGCAGACGTTTATAATCAGGCGATCGCTGAGTACGAAGCTTTGGTCACGGAAAGCTCCGTCTATCAGGCAGCGGTGAAACGCGCGGACGATCTTCGTCAGGCGGCGGAGGAAAACGCCGATTCGATCTGCAACGGCGCGCGCGCCTATGCCGACGATATCCTTGCCGATGTACAGCGTTATTTGAACGACTATATGAAGATGATCAACGGCAACCGTGAGGAGCTTGACGTTCGTCCGAGACCCGTTGCGCCGGATCTCCGCGTTCCGGAACCCGATCCCGCGCCGATCACGATCCCGACGCCCGAACCGCGCCGTCAGGAACCCGCGAGAAGACCGCAGGAGCAGCCGCAGCGCGCACCGCAGAAGCCGGTGAAGCCGGCGCCGCGCGCGGAGGAATACGAGGACGACGAGGAAGAAGACGAGGAGCCGGAACCGAAGAAGACGCGCAAGAAGGGCTTCTTTGCCCGCATGCTCGGCATCGAGGAAGTCGACGAGGACGAGGAGGATTACGACGAGGAAGAAGACGAGCGCCCCGCGCCCAAAAAGAAGCGCCGCAGCATCTTCTCCTTCTCCGACGACGAGGAAGAAGACGAAGAATAAGCCGTTCATACAGCATAGAATCCGGGGGAGATCGCTCCCTCGGTTTTTTTCTTTCATGATTGCAGCAAATCGCGCCGGTCATACGTGTTATGGGTGAGTGTTGAAACACGGATGACGCCGCAGAAGTCAGACCAGGGCGAACGCAGGCAGGGCGCCTACGACCGGCAAGCCCCTCGACGAATGCGGCGACGCGAAAGGAGAGACAATGGAGCAGAAAAACAAACAGGCGGCAAGCGACCGTGAGATCGTACGGATCGTTGAAATGTATTCCGACATGCTGCTGCGTATCGCGCTGAACCGGGTGAACAGCATCGCTGAAGCGGAGGACGTCGTACAAACCGTGTTTGAGCGGCTGATCCGGCGCCGACCGCGGTTCGAAACGCGCGAGCACGAAAAGGCGTGGCTGATCAGAACCGCGATCCGCATCTGCATCGACGAAGCGCGAAGGGCAAGGAACCGCACGAGCGTTCCGCTGAACGAGGAGATCGCGGCGGCGTATTCGGAGGAGAGCTTCGAGCTTCTCGACACGGTGAGACAACTGCCGGAAAAGGATCGCGACGTTGTGTACCTTTACTATTATGAGGAATACACGACGGCGGAGATCGCAAAGCTCTTAGGAGAGCGGGAGAGTACGACGCGATCGAGACTGTCCCGCGCAAGGAAAAAGCTCAGGGCAATCATGGAAGGAGAAACAAATGAACAGATTTCTGAAAGGATATGACGATATTACCGCATCGGCGGCGTTCAAAAGCCGCATGGTGCGGACACTGCAGAACGAAACAAGGGGAGCGGAGCCGAAAACGGTCCGGCTCCCGATCAGGCGGCGCACGCTCGCGATCCTGATCGCGGCGGCGATCCTGGTCCTTGCAATCGGCACGGCGGCTGCGGCGACGATCATCGCAAAGAACTACTATTCACCGAGCTCATATCTGATGCACGACAAGGATGCACGCGAGCAGAATCAGAATGCCGTTCCCGACATCGAGGAAGTGATCGCGTCCGCCAAGCCGGAAACCGGCGAAACCCACTTCGTGATGCTGCCGGAGATGGAAGACGCCGCGGAGCTCAACGCGTGGCGGCAGAAGATGGGGCAGCCGGTCTATTCCGAGGAGGATTGGGGCTGGATCCGTGAGATCCGGCCGGAAATCGAAGAGGTGTTGGTCGACGAGAGCACGCTGGTGTTCAACGTGCGCCTCAACACCGATCACGGCATGCGCTTTTCCTATGCCCGTTCCGGGGATGGGCAATGGACGGACGCGCTGTGCGACGAGGCGTACTATACCGTTCTCGACACCGGCAGGACCGGCGAGTTGAATCCCGGGACGGGGATCAACCCGGATTCCGTTTCCGAAGACGGCGCAACGCTCGGAACCGAATGCGATCTGGACGAACCGTTCCCGACCGAAGGGAAGGTCCGGATCACGATGACGATCGGCATCTACGACGCCAGAGTTGACGATATGGCGCATATCGGCTTGCTTGCGAACATCATCTATACCTTTGAGTTCGACGCCTCGGCAGGCGCGGACATCGCAGCGCCGATCGTGACCGAACGCGCATTGTCCGGCTCGACCGTGCTGACGCTGATCGACCGCAACGGATGCGAACACAACGAGCGCGTTTCGCTGGACGGCGTGGTGCTCGAAGAAACGCTGAGCTTCCGCAAGACCGGCGTCTACGTGACCTATCGGATCAAGTCCGCGCCGGAAGAATGGTTCAAGCCGCTTTACGAAGCTTCCATGCCCGGAGCGTATGTGGCTACCTATGCAAACGCATTCCTCGTCCAATGCAGCGATTCGGGCAGCCTTCCCGGCTTCCTGGTGACCTGCGCGCCGAAGGGCAGTACGGACGAGAACGAGGTTATCATCCCGGGCAAACCCAATTCGATGGGACCCGATGAGTACACCTGCATCCTGCCGTTCTTCCCGTCGGATTACGAGCAGGTCAAGGCAGCGGGCTATGAACTCCGCCTCGGCTTCCGCTGTGTCACCGCGTTCAACGACGAACCGGTCGGCGAAGACTGGGTCATGCCGGAAGGCGCGGGATTGGACGGCTACAACCTGACCACAACCCTGCAGCCGATCGCATCGTTCGATCTCAAGCTGCCGTAACCCGAACGAAACAAAGCGCCGGAGGAGCGTCCTCCGGCGCATTTCATCAAAATATGACAGTTCTGCAACAGTTCGGACATACGGATTCCGCAATTCTGTTGCATCCGCGTGATAGGATCTTTTCAGACCGAAAGGAGAATGGCATGAAACGATTGCTTTTACTGCTGCTTGCGGCGCTTCTGATTGCCGCCTGTCAGCCCACGCCGGAAACGGAGTTTATCGTCAACAAGGGCGATCAGAGCGCCATGATCGACATGGCGCGGGGCGACGGGACCGACGTCGTGACGACAGACGGCGGTAAAGCCGGAAAAACACCGCAAACGCCCGATTACCGCGCAATGTACGGGATCCCGGAACGGATTACGGATTCTTTTACCGATCGGGAGGGCAAGGTGACCGTGCGCATCGACGCCCCGATCGAGGTCCCGACCGCGCCGCTGCCGATCGTGCGCGTGTTCGCCAAGGATTTCGATCAGGAGACCGTCGCGCGCATCTGGAACGTGCTGATCGGCGATACGCCGATGTTCGAGATCGTCGACGAGGAGAACCTGAACCGCAGGACACGGATCAAGGAGGAGCTCGAATATCTCTATTCTCTGCTGGATGATCCGAAATTGATGGCTGCGAAGCTCTACACGTCCTCCGACGAGTTGCTGGAGGAGATCGCGGGCCTGCAGGCGGAATACAAAGCCGCTGAGGACGCAGCGCCGAAGAACGCCGAACGCGTGGACGGCACACTGCGGCGGCGCGGCGTCGGATTCTTCGATCAGCCGGATGTAACGACACGATCGGGGATCTGGGCGATCTCCGGGGACGGCAGCGTACGCTTCGAGGTAAATAACCCAATCGACAGCGACGAGCCGATCTACGAGTACGTCGACGGCGGTTGGAACGTGATCCGGAACGACAAGCGCGCGACGCTGCTCTACCGGCGCAGCTCTCCGGTTTCGGATGTGAATACCGGATCGAGGCCGCTGTTCATTCCGTTCGGGATCGCCGTGTCGGAGGGCGATCCGCTTAGGGAGGAGGCAAAGGGATGTCTGTCCTATCCACCGAAGGAAGCCGCGGACAAGGTGCGCGCGTTCCTTGCGCAGGCGGGGCTGTCGGACGAGTTCGAGGTCGCCTGTATCCGGCTCGAGAACAACGCGGGCACACTGTACGAGCGCAACGGCGACGGAAGGGTGCCGAAGCCCACGCATTACGCCTATCACGTCGAGTGCGTGCGGACGGTGTCCGGCGCGCCGTGCTGCGTTTCCGAAGCGAACGTGCGCGAAAGCCGCGGCGGCGAGAGCACCAAGACAGCCTACGCGCCGAGCTGGTCGTATGAAAATATGCTCTTTTATCTTGACGACGACGGGATCTACTGGTTCGGCTGGAGCACGCCGCTGTCCGTCGCCGATACGCTTACGACGTTCAGTCAGCTGAAACCGTTCGACGAGATCGTTTCGATCGTCAAAAACCGACTGCCGCTTCTATACGTCGAGGACGTGAACCGGCTGCTGGAGACAGCGGAGAACCCGCCCGCGCTGCCTGCAACGAATCTTTCGATCGACCGCGTCACGCTGGGACTTTGGCGTATCGCCGAACAGGACAAGCTTGGGCAGGGGCTGCTGGTTCCCACGTACTGCTTCTACGGCACATTGCAGGGAATGTGGTCTCCGGATGAAACGCCGCGCGTGGAGTACGACGATCTGCTGTTCGTGATCAACGCGGTCGACGGCAGCATCATCGACCCGACAAAAGGCTATTGAGGACAAAACAGCGCCGGAGGGTCGTCCTCCGGCGCTTGTCGTTTGGATCGCGTATCTGTTTACAGCTCGTCTCGTATCTTTCTGACAAACTCCTCGAGACGCTGTTCGAGCGGCGGCACGGTCGCGTCCATCCAATGCTGTCTGGAAAGATAGTACCGGAAGGACGGTCCGAGCTCCTTGTCGTCCAGCTTCAGCGGATAGAAGCGGATCCCGCGCTTCAGCTCCTGGAACCCGAGGTCGACCTCGTTCAGAACATGCTCCGAAGCGAGGCTGTCCTTGCTGAGGATCAAGATGAAGTGCGAGCAGCGGGCGATCGCCTCGACGATGGCGGTCGCGTATACCGGACGGTCGACATCACGTGGGGCATACCAGACGCGGATACCGTTGGCTTCGAGCTTGGCACAAAGGTTGTCAGCAACGTTCTTGTCACAGCTCGAGTAGCTGATGAACGCCAAAGGACGCCCGACAGACGCTTCCTGCTGTTTTTCGGAGTCCATCTTGTTCTGCTTGATGGAATACGACTCCCGCAGCGTCCGCGCAAAGTCTTCGGCTTTCTTGAAATTGTATTCGATAACGATGATCTCGCGGACGCTTTCGTTGCTCTGCAAAAACTGCAGGCATTCGTTGATGATCGGCTTTGCAACGAACGAATCGGAAATCCCCTGATGACCGGTACCGAGAATGGGAATGCCGATCGTCTGGATACTGACGCCGGCAAGCGATGCAATGTCCAGCATGCGGAAATAGGACCGGAGCGCAACGAGTACATCCGACGGGTGTTCGTCGGGCTTGGTGACAAGATGCAGCGGACGCATTTCCACGCATCCGATGCGCTGGATCGGAAGACCGGAAGCGGCAATGTGACGGGAGAGCCATGTGCTGCATACCGAGCGGAGATCGATCTGCGGATCCTTGGACAGATCCGTTACGGAAATGCCTCTGTTGTGCAGCGCATAGATCATTGTGCCGAACAACGGATAATAGCTCCCCTTGAACGCGGAGACCGTCATCACGTCCAGCTCCCGGTCCAGTTCCGCGATATCTCCGGCAAGCACGGAGATCGACTTGCTTCCGTATACGGTATTGATGCTGATTCGTTCGATTTCCTTCATATCGTCCGCCCTCGTCAAAACGTCATTCGTCGCCGTTCTTCCGGTGCATCGAGCGGCAGGCGTCAAAGCCCTCGGGATAGCGGGCTTTGAGCTTGTCGATGTTCGCCTGCAGGATCGTTTCCAGATCGTAGCCGATCGCGGTCGCGGTCTCCGCAAGATACCACGCGACGTCGCCGAGCTCCTTGGCAAGGTGCGCCTTGTCCAATTCGTGCCCCTGCATCATCCATTTTTTGACAAGGTCGATCGCCTCGCCCGACTCGCCGCAAAGCCCCATGACGCCGTTCAACAGCACTTCCTTTTCGGAAAGCGCCGGGTTCAGGGTCGTCATGGCAAGCTTCTGGTATTCGTTGATCGTCATAAACCCATGTCCTCGTCGATCAGAATGATCCGGAACGCCTGATGGCGGCGCGAGGGGTATTCTGTGATCGCGGTCACGTTGCACATGCGCACCGGCGGGCGGCAGTCGCGGCAGACGTTGTCGATCGAGCAGGGTGTTTTGAAACCCTGACGCCGCGCGTTCGGTCCGCACGCGTCACGCTTGATCCGCGCGATCGCTTCGTCGTAGTCCTTGACCAGCTTGTTTCTGCCGACTGCGAGGATGACCGTCTTGGGTCCGTAGATGATGCCCGCAAGGCGGTTGCCCGTACCGTCGATGTTGATGAGCCGCCCGTCCTCGGTGATCGCGTTCGACGAACACAGATACACGTCCGCGGCGATCGCGTTGATGCGCGTCTCTTCCACCTGTGGCTTTTCGACCTTCCAGTGCCAGTACACCGTGTTGCCGCGCTCGGTCAGCGCTTCATAGAGCCCGAGATCGCGCACGGTCGCCGAGCCAGCGATGCCGACGGAGCGGTCGCCGATGTAGTTGAGTATCAGTTCCTTCGCCTCTGCGGGCGTTTTGCAGACGTCGGCAAGAAAGCCGCGTTCGTTGAGCCGCTTCGCAACGGTATTGAGATCGTATTGCATGTGTCCACCTCCGGATTTGACTTGCTTCGATTGTATCACACTTCTTGCAATTTTGGCAACGGTAATGTACAATAATGAATACTTATGGAGACGGCGTCGGTACGCCGTACCATCCCGGAGGACCTTTTATGAATTTCGATCCGAATCTCATTCGTAACTTTTCAATCATTGCGCACATCGACCACGGCAAATCGACGCTCGCAGACCGCATGATGGAGCTGACCGACACCGTCGCCAAGCGTGACATGGAGGAGCAGCTTCTGGATTCCATGGACATCGAGCGTGAACGCGGCATCACGATCAAGGCGTCCGCCGTGCGCATGTTCTATCACCATACCGATGGCAAGACCTATATGTTCAACCTGATCGACACGCCGGGTCACGTCGACTTCAACTATGAAGTCTCCCGTGCGCTTGCCGCATGCGAAGGCGCGGTGCTTGTCGTCGACGCGACGCAGGGCATCGAGGCGCAGACGCTCGCAAACGTCTACCTCGCGGTCGACAACGGGCTTGAAGTGCTGCCGGTCATCAACAAGGTCGATCTGCCCTCCGCAGAGCCCGAGCGCGTCAAGAAGGAGATTGAGGACGTCATCGGCATCCCCGCCGAGGACGCGCCCTGTATCTCGGCAAAGACGGGGCTGAACGTCGGCGAGGTCCTTGCAAGGATCGTCGACACCGTCCCCGCGCCGACCGGCGATCCGGACGCGCCTCTCAAAGCGCTGATCTTCGATTGCCTCTACGACAACTATAAGGGCGCATTGTCCTATGTGCGCGTATTTGACGGCACGGTGAAGCCCGGCACGCGTATCCGCATGATGGCGAGCGGCAGCGAGTTCGACGTCACAGAGGTCGGCGTGTTCGCGCCGACGTGGAAGCCGGTGGACAGTTTGACGGCGGGCGAGGTCGGCTACATCGCCGCGTCGATCAAGAGCGTTGCGGAAACAAAGGTCGGCGACACGATCACCGAAGCGGGACGCCCCGCCAAGGAAGCGCTGCCCGGCTATAAGCAGGCGAACTCGATGGTCTTCTGCGGCGTGTACCCCGCGGACGGCGCGCACTACGACGACCTCAAGGAGGCGCTCGACAAGCTGAAGCTGAACGACGCGTCTTTAAGCTATGAGCACGAGACGTCCGCCGCGCTGGGCTACGGCTTCCGCTGCGGGTTCCTGGGACTTTTACACATGGAGATCATCACCGAACGGCTCGAACGCGAGTTCGATCTCGACCTCGTCACCACCGCGCCGTCGGTCGTGTACCACGTCTATACGCTCGACGGACAGAAGATCGTCATCGACAACCCGTCGAACCTGCCGAACGCGGCGGAGATCGACTACATGGAGGAGCCGATCGTGAAAGCCACGATCATGACCCCGTCCGAGTACGTCGGCACGATCATGGAGCTCTGCCAGAACAACCGCGGCACGTTCGTCGACATGCAGTACATCGAGGCGGACCGCGTGAACCTGCACTATATCCTGCCGCTCAACGAGATTATCTACGACTTCTTCGACAGTCTGAAATCGAGAAGCCGCGGCTACGCCTCGTTCGATTATGAGCTTTCGGGCTACGCGAGGAGCGAGCTCGTGCGGCTCGACTTTTTGCTGAACGGCGAAATGTGCGACGCGCTGACCACGATCGTGCATAAGGACCGCGCGTACAGTAAGGGACGCGCCGTTGCCGAGAAGCTCAAGGACGTCATTCCGCGCCAGCAGTTCGAGATCCCGATCCAGGCGGCGATCGGCAGCAAGATCATCGCCCGCGAGACGGTCAAGGCGGTCCGCAAGGACGTTCTGGCGAAGTGCTACGGCGGCGACATCACGCGCAAGAAGAAGCTGCTCGAAAAACAGAAGGAAGGCAAGAAGCGCATGCGGCAGGTCGGCTCCGTCGCCGTGCCGAGCGACGCCTTCATGAGCGTGCTGCGCATCAACGGATGATCGGCGTCTACGTACATATCCCATATTGTATCCGGAAATGCCGCTACTGCGATTTCTGTTCGATCCCGATCGACGAAACCGCGGGGCGGTATCGTGCTGCCTTGGAAAAAGAAATCGCGCTGTCCCGGGCAAAATACCCGGACGAGCGCGTGAAAACCGTCTTCTTCGGCGGCGGTACGCCGACGATCCTGCCCGCGGAGGATCTTTGCGCGATCCTCGATGCGATCAGAACCGCGTTTCCCGTGGAGCCGGACGCGGAGATCTCGATCGAATGCAATCCGAAAACGATCGGGTTCGACGGTCTGAAACGGCTGTGCGATGCGGGCTTCAACCGCCTTTCGATTGGTCTGCAGGCGACGCAGAACGACCTTCTATCTCGCATCGGGCGCGTGCATACGTATGAGGAATTTATTGCAACCTATTCTGCCGCGCGTGACGCCGGGTTTACGAACATCAACATCGACCTGATGCACGGGCTGCCGGGACAAACACAGGACGATTATCTTGACGCGATCCGCACGGTTGCGACGCTTGAGCCCACGCATATTTCGGCATATTCGCTGATTTTGGAGGAGGGCACGCCGCTGTATGACGACGTGACTGCGGGCAAGGAAACGCTGCCCGATCCTGACGCCGTCGCGGACATGGAGGACGCGGGTATGGATCTTTTGGAATCGCTCGGCTATCATCGTTACGAGGTCAGCAACTTTGCAAAGTCCGGCTTTGAGTGCCGCCATAATCTCATCTATTGGCATAACGAGCCGTACCTTGGCTTGGGCGTCGCCGCGCATTCTTCAATGGAGGAGGACGGCTTTTGGGCACGGTTTTCAAACGAAAGCAGCATTTCCGCTTATCTCAAAAAGCTCGAAAAAGGGAAGCTCCCGCGCGCCGAGCGCATCATCGTAAACACATTCGAGCAGATGTTTGAATCGGTTATGCTGGGGCTTCGCCTTGTGGAAGGCGTCGACCGCGCCGCGTTTCTTGACCGCTTCGGATGCGACGTGATCGAAACCTACCGCGAGGCGTACGACAAAAACGACCGCTTCGGCTTCTGGGACCATTCCGATCCCGCCTATCTTCGTCTGAACCGCCTCGGCATGGATCATCTCGATTCCGTCCTGCGCGACTTCCGCGAGCGGCGGCTGATTGATTTTTTGCGATAAAAACAACAGCCGTCCGACCGGGCGGCTGCTATCATAATGCGGCGTATCACCCGTTAATATCTATTTCGTCGTTTTCCTCGCTTTCGGCAGGTGAGACGCGGTAGAAGTATCTTGCCGAGTGGACCATGGCGTAGAAGCGTTCGGCGGCTTCCGTGTCCAATGCGGCGATATCCGTTTTTCCGAACTTGTATAGGATCGTGATCCCGTCGTTCTCGAAAAAGATCATGGAGGACCGCGTCCCGTCGGTCTGCGGGTCTCCATATTGCACGACGCCGTAAGGCATGTTTTTGAGGTATCCGCCGAAATAGGCGCTCGGCGCGACTTGTATGAGCAGTGTATCGTCCAATTCTTCGTTGTAATAGGTTGCCTTCAATACGCGACGCTCGGCGTGAAGCGCGTCGGCGCTGTCGCTGTATAAATTGAAGCCGTCCTCAGTCAGAGCATACCCTTCTTCGATCTCGGTCGGGAACAGGTACCCGAACGCGGCGTCGAGTTCTTCATCCAGAATGGGGTTCGGCACTTTGCATTCCGTGTCGTTGACCGGGGCGCCTTCGCTTTCCGCTTCTATTGGCTCCCGGCTTGCGGTAAACCAGTTCAGTCGGATCCCCACAATGCCGACGACGGCAAGCAGCACCAGACAGGCGGCAGGGATCAGAAGCTTTTTAGTATGCAGCATCGTTTTCTCCTTTCTTTTGCGTTCGGAACGGTTTGCCGAGAGGATCGCGGAAAGCATCCGCGCATCCTGCGCGCCGCTCGGTTCGATCGTGTTCCATGCAGCAACGATACAGTCATTTTTCATCGAAAACATCACCTAACCTTTCTTTGAGGATCGCGCGCGCCTCGCGCAGATGATTGCGGATGGTCGATTGCGGCTGCTTCAAAATCCCTGCGATCTCTGCGCCGGTATAGCCCTCGTAATAATACAGATACACCGCGGCTTTGTACCGGTCCGGAAGTGCCAGGACCGTTTCCAGAACCTCGTTCGTTTCAACCTTTGCCATATCGGGCAGGTCGTAACAGCGGTCGATGTCCTCACGCCTTCGCCACCAATGCTTCAACTGGTTTTTGCACACGTTCGACGCGGTGCGGATGAGCCATGCCTTTTCGTGTTCTGCACTCTCGAACGCGGGAGCGCTCTTGATCAGCCGGATAAAGGTCTCCGAAACGGCGTCCTCGGTATCGGCGGGGTTTTTGAGGTAAGCAAAGCAGACGCGGTAGACCGTGCTTTTATGGCGCGCATAGAGCTCCGTAATCTCTTTGTCCGTACGCAACAAAGGATTCTTCATATTGCCTTGCCCTCCTTTCACTATACATACAATCGGGGACGCCGAATTGTCGGATGCATGCGGCAATTTTATCAAATGACGGAGGAAAAAATCAAGATACGCCCCCTTATCAGTCAACTTCGTTGACAACTTCTCCACCCTAAAGGGGGAGAAGCCTCTTTGCACGCATCCAAAAGCCTTCCCCTGCGTACAGCATGGGGAAGGGGGACCGCTTGCGGTGGATGAGGTTTCCTTGTGAAAAGCCGCAAAAGGTTGGCAGCGACAGTACGCCGTTGTGAATGCGTTCACAAATGAACAGGCGTACCGAGCGCGACCTTTTGCGGAGAGGAGGGGCGGCGAAACGGGTGAACGACAATGCTTTCGCGAAACGGATGATACGGATGCTGTCACAAGCATCGTCGTGAACAGAGTTGAGCGCGCTCCGACGAGATTTCACTTTTGTTTCACATTGTTGCCCCGATGTTCACTTGACTATTGTGCATGATAGTGGTATCTTATGCATAGTGATTAGCACTCTGATGAACGGAGTGCTAAAGGAAAGGAGGCGATCGCATGGAGCTGGATCAAAGAAAGCTGCAGATCCTGCGTGCGATCGTTGACGAGTACATCCTTTCGGCAAACCCTGTGGGCTCCAAGGCGTTAAGCCGCGGCGGCATGAAATGGTCGTCCGCGACGATCCGCAACGAGATGGCGGACCTCGAAACGCTCGGCTATCTTGCGCAGCCGCACACCAGCGCGGGGCGCATCCCGTCCGAAAAGGCGTACCGCCTGTATGTCGATCAGATGATGCAGCGCGCGCATCTCTCGGATGAGGAGTCCAGACTGCTGTACGGATATTTCCGGGAGCATGTCCGCGACGTCGACGCGGTGCTGCGTTCCACGGCAAAGGCGCTTTCGGAGATCACGCACTATACGGCGCTTGTGATGATGCCGGACATCGGCGTGAACCGTCTCCGCCACCTGCAGCTCATTCCGCTGACGCCGGGCAAAGCGCTGGCGGTGGTCGTCACCGACGCGGGCGTTTCGCAGAACACGGTGATCGACGTCCCGGAGGATATCGGACCGGAGGAGCTGGACCGGATCTCTAAGGCGATCACGGCAAGGTTTTCGGACTGCCGGATGTCGGCTGTCTCGTCAAAGCTCGTCCGCGAGCTCGGCGGAGAGCTTTCCGTCAGGGCAGATTTCGTGGAATCCCTGCTTTCCGCGCTTTGCGACAGTCAGTCGCGCGACCGGCGCATGGTCGAGCTTTCGGGCACGACGAACATGCTCGAATACCCCGAGTACAGCGACGTATCGAAGGCAAAGACGTTTCTTGCGACCGTCGAACAGAAGGACGATATGTACCGGATGCTGAAAAAAGCGTCCAGCATGGAGTTCACGGTCACGATCGGCAGCGAGAACGAACAGGAAGGCTTTCAGGACTGCAGCGTGGTCACCGCGAGCTATCGCGTGAACGGGACGCCGGTCGGCAGCTTCGGCGTGATCGGACCGACCCGCATGGACTACGCCCGCGTGCTGAGTATTTTGAAAAATGTGCAGACCAACCTCGGCGTGGTGCTGCAATCGTTTTTGAAGGAGGAGTAGGAACTTGGCTTCCAGGAAGAACAAGCCGCATGACGCGGAGAAGAAGCCCGAAGCGGTCAACGAAGCCGCAGAGGAGCAGGCGACCGAAGAACAGACACCCGAAACCGTCACGATGACGAAGGAGGAGATTGAAACGGTCAAGAAGCACATCGACGAGCTGCAGAAAAAGCTGGACGACACGATCGCGCTTCTGCAGCGCAACCAGGCGGACTTCGACAATTACCGCAAGCGCAACGCAACGGTCCGCGCGGACAGCTACGACGAGGGCAAGCGCGACTGCATCAAAGCGCTGCTGCCGGTGCTCGACGATTTCGACAGGGTCGCGGAGAGCGATCCGGGCGCGGACGGATGGGCGGACGGCGTAAAGCTCGTACACAAGAAGTTTGCGGAGATCCTGAAAAAGGAAGGACTTGAGGAGATCCCGTCGGACGGCGCGTTCGATCCCGAGCTGCACAACGCGGTAATGACCGAAGCGGTCGATGGGCTCGAAAGCGGCAACATCGTACAGACCTTCCAGAAGGGCTACAAGGTCAAGGAAAAGATCATTCGCCACAGCATGGTGAAGGTCAGCGAATAAGGCGAAAACAAGTATTTCACACTTGTCAGCATAGAATAAAAAAGTAAAATCTTCAAAGAACCCGGAGGTATCAGAATATGAGTAAGATTATCGGTATTGACTTGGGCACCACCAATTCCTGCGTCGCGATCCTTGAGGGCGGCGATCCCGTCGTTATCCCCAACGCAGAAGGCGCAAGAACCACCCCGTCCGTCGTTGCGTTCAAGGGCAGCGAGCGTCTGGTCGGCTCCATTGCAAAGCGTCAGGCGATCACGAACCCGGACCGGACCGTCTCCTCGATCAAGCGTGAGATGGGCTCGTCCTACAAAGTGCACATCGACGATAAGGACTACACGCCGCAGGAGATCTCGGCGATGATCCTGCAGAAGCTGAAGCAGGATGCGGAAGCGTACCTCGGCGAGACCGTCACGCAGGCGGTCATCACCGTGCCGGCATACTTCACCGACAGCCAGCGTCAGGCAACGAAGGACGCGGGCCGCATCGCGGGGCTCGAAGTGCTTCGTATCATCAACGAGCCGACGGCAGCGTCGCTCGCATACGGTCTCGATAAGGAGACCAGCCAGAAGATCCTGGTCTACGACCTCGGCGGCGGCACGTTCGACGTCTCGATCCTCGAGATCGGCGACGGCGTATTCGAAGTGCTTGCGACCGCGGGCAACAACCGCCTCGGCGGCGACGACTTCGACCAGAGACTGATCGACTACATCGCGTCCGACTTCCTGCGCAACAACGGCATCGACCTCAGAAAGGACAAGATGGCGCTGCAGAGATTGAAGGAAGCGGCGGAGAAGGCAAAGATCGAGCTCTCCGGCATGACCCAGAGCAACGTGAACATTCCGTTCATCACGCAGGGTCCCGCCGGTCCGCTGCACCTCGACTGCACGATCACCCGCGCAAAGTTCAACGAGCTGACCGCGGACCTCGTCGACAAGACGCGCGTCTGCGTCCAGAAGGCGATGGCGGATGCAGGCCTTTCTAACAGCGACATCAACAAGGTCATCCTCGTCGGCGGTTCGTCCCGTATCCCGGCGGTTCAGGAAATGGTCAAGAACATCACCGGCAAAGAGCCGTTCAAGGGCATCAACCCCGATGAGTGCGTCGCGATCGGCGCAGCGATCCAGGGCGGCGTGCTCGGCGGCGAGGTCAAGGACATCCTGCTCCTCGACGTCACGCCTCTTTCGCTCGGCATCGAGACCGTCGGCGGCGTGTTCACGCGCCTCATCGAGCGCAACACGACGATTCCGACCAAAAAGAGCCAGATCTTCTCGACTGCGGCGGACGGACAGACGAGCGTCGAAGTCCACGTGCTGCAGGGCGAGCGCGAGATGGCGCAGTACAACAAGAGCCTCGGCAGATTCCAGCTTGCGGGCATTGCGCCGGCGCCCCGCGGCGTTCCGCAGATCGAAGTCACGTTCGACATCGATGCAAACGGCATCGTGCACGTCTCCGCAAAGGACCTCGGCACGGGCAACCAGCAGCAGGTAACGATCACCGCGTCCACGAATCTCAACGAGGACGAGATCAAGAAGGCGGTCGCGGAAGCGGAGCGCTACGCGGCGGAGGATAAGCAGCGCAAGGAGGCGGCGGAGAACCGCAACCATGCGGATCAGCTCGTCTACACGACCGAGAAGACCCTGCGCGAGCTCGGCGACAAGATCGACGCGGGCGACAAGGCAAAGGTCGAAGCGGCGGTCGCAGACCTGAAGAAAGCGCTCGAAGGCACCGACGACGCGAAGATCAAGGAAGAAACCGAGAAGTGCACGAACGTGAGCTACGAGGTCTTCGGCAAGATCTATCAGCAGCAGGCGCAGCAGCAGCCGGGCGCGGAGCCGAATCCGAACGCCGGTCAGCAGCCGCCGAAGGACGACGTGGTCGATGCGGATTACACGGTCGTTGACTAAAGGAAACACATTCTGATATGGAACGGATCGGGCAGGCGCGCGTCTGCCCGATCGTGAGGTAAAAAAGTGGAGAGCAAGAGAGATTACTACGAGGTGCTCGGGGTCGATAAGAGCGCCTCGGACGCGGACATCAAGAGCGCGTTCCGCAAAAAAGCAAAGACCTGTCACCCCGATCTGCATCCCGGGGACGCCGCGAAGGAAGCGGAGTTCAAGGAGCTGAACGAGGCGTATGAGGTTCTGTCCGATCCCGAAAAGCGGGCGAAGTACGATCAGTTCGGGCACGCGGCGTTCGATCCGACGATGGGCGGCGGCAATCCGTTCACCGGCGCGACGGGCTTCGACGGCTTCGGCGACATCTTCAGCACGATCTTCGGCGGCTTCGGACAGCAGACGCAGAACCGCAACGCGCCGATGACCGGCGACGACATCCGCTACAACCTGACGCTGTCCTTTGAGGAAGCGGCGTTCGGCACGCAGAAGGAGATCAGCGTCACGCGCGAGGAGGTCTGCGACGTCTGCGGCGGAACCGGCGCCAAGCCCGGCACGCAGCCGCAGCGCTGTCAGACGTGCAAGGGAACGGGGCAGGTGCGCATACAGCAGAATACGCTGTTCGGCGCAACGACGATCACCCGTCCGTGCTCCGCATGCCGCGGGACCGGCAAGATCATTTCCGAACCGTGCGCGGAGTGCCGCGGCAAGGGACGCGTCCGCAAGCTCAAGCGGCTGACGCTGAAGGTCCCTGCGGGCATCGACGACGGACAGACGATCAATATGCGCAATGAGGGCGACGCCGGCTATAAGGGCGGTCCGCGCGGGAACCTGTATATCACGATCTCGGTCCGTCCGCATTCGCAGTTCATCCGCCGCGGAAGCGATCTTCTGCTCACCATGAGCATTCCGTATACGACCGCGGTGCTCGGCGGCGAGATCGTCGTGCCGACGCTCACGGGACAGATCAAGTACAATATCCCGGCGGGCACGCAGATCGGAACGACGTTCCGTTTGAAGGAGCAGGGCGTTCAGCGCCTGCAGCAGCAGGGAAAGGGCGATCTCTTTGTCACGGTCAACGTCGAAGTCCCGAAAAAGGTCACACCGCAGGCGCGCGCGCTCCTCGAGCAGCTTGCCGCGCTCGACGGGCAGCCGGTCGTCCAGAAAAACAAAAAACGTCCGCTGAAGGACATTTTCAAGTAAGCGAAAAGGGAGTCGAACGGACTCCCTTTTTTGTATGCGGATTGGCGGAAACGGTCACAAAAACGATCGTTGTTCCAGTGTAAAGAACGCGTGTTCGCCGTGCACGCCGACGACGTGCAGCACCGGTGCATGCTCCTTCGGCAAGGGCAGCTGGATCGGCAGCTTCGGCGCGCAGTTCGTGTGCATCGCATGGAAGCAGGCGCCGTCCACGTATCCGGTCGCGGCGTACATCGGAGCGGAATCCTTCGAGGAAAAGAAGGTTTTCTTGAGCTGTACGAAGCGCTTGCCGTTCTTTTCAATGAGCTCCGTCTGGATCCGGCAGGGCGTGTGATCGGCGGGATAACGGATCGAAAGCGAATGCACGTCGGTTTCGGTCAGCGTCGGTTCGCTGGTGATGCCGAGCTGTCTGCTCCGCAGAAGCGCGCAGGCGACAGGACTCTGATCCACGGCAAGGAAACGCCGCTTGAGCTTTGTCGCCGCCGCCGCAGTCGTGCCGCTGCCGGAGAACAGATCGAGCACCAGATCGCCGGGTTCGGAGGAGGCGGCGATGATGCGCTTCAAAAGCAGTTCGGGCTTCTGCGTCAGGAAACCGGTGCGCTCGCGATCCTTCTGCTGCAGATGCTCGATGTCCGACCAGACGTCGGACGGATAGATCAGGGAATCCTCATAATAGGTATAGGTCTTGCCGTTCGAGCGGATCGAGAACCCGACGCGTCCGTCCTCGTCGATGAACCGCTTCATGTGGTTGCGGCGCTCCTGTCCGCGCGGCTGACCTACCGCCTTGATGTTGAAGAAGACCTTCTTGCTCTTGCGGTAAAAGAGGATCGTGTCGTGCTTTCTGGGATAGCAGCGCGTGGCGCGCCCGCCGGAGCGGTACGCCCAGATGATCTCGTTCATGAAATTCGCTTCGCCGAAAATCTCGTCAAGCAGCAGCCGCGCTTTGTGCGACATGCGGTAGTCGAGATGCAGATAGATCGATCCGCGCGCGTCAAGCAGCCGATGACAGCCGGTAAGGATCTGCCTGAGCCAGGCAAGATAGCTTTCCTCGTCGAGCTTGTCCTCGTAGAGAACGACCGTCTGCGCCTGCTTTCCCTTGCCGATCTTCATTTTGAACGATTCACCGGTGCGAAACGGCGGATCGAGATAAATGAGCCGCACGCTGCCCTCATAACGCGCAAGAAGCGATGAAAGCGCATCCTCCGCCTTTGCCAGAATAAACGATCCGTCGCCGCCCGAGGAATGAAGCTCCTCCGTACAAAAAACGCGCATACCCGCCTCCGAGCTTTTTTCTTTAGTATACAATATCTTGTATGAAAATACAAGCGGAAAAGCCATATCTTGTGAAGTTTTTACGGGCGGCGCAAAACTGCCTCCGCGCGGGGATGGACGGTCGGCGAAGCGGGACAAAGAAGGGATTCCGGGCGCATCGGCGGGCTTGCGGCGAAGGGACGTCTGTGGTATAATCTGCACAGCGGGGAGGACGGTTATGGCAAAGGTCGATCCGATCGAACGACAGATCTATATGTGCATCGCAAAAAGCGAGGAGGGCGTCAAGGCGCGCGACATCGCGCACGCGGTCCGTGCGGACGCGTCGACGGTCAATCACTTTTTGTATGCCTCGCCGTTTATGAAGGAACTGTGCTGGCAGGACGAGGAATATCTCTGGCACGCGCAGATCCCGCAGACGCGCCCGCACTACGGGCTTGCGGAGTTTGCGGGCTTCTATTCTTCGGTCAAAGAGTTTCTCGACATGGACGAGCATCGCTTTCTGGAACTATTAAAGCTCGGCTGCGAGAACATCGGCAGGAATCTGAACGATACGCGCGGACTGTTCCATTCGTTTGCGGACGCAAGGCAGACCATGCGGAATCTGTTCCGCGACCTCAAGGAATTCGGCTATCCCGAAAAGCTCAGTAACGACTGGGAGATCGTCTTTGAGCTGCGCATCAAAAAATCGAAGCATATCCGCATCTACGCCGACGTGCTGCTTGTCACGAAGCGCCACGCGTTTTCGTTCGAGTTCAAGATGAAGGACCGGATCGAACAGGACGAGGTCGACCAGTGCGCGAAGTACTGCGAATACCTCGACGTGATCTTCGGCGACGGCTATGAGATCGTGCCGGTGCTTGTGCTGACGAAGACATGCGATCTCTTTTCCGACGCGACGGTCTCCGGCACCGACGCCTCGGTGCAGGTCTGCTCCGGCGACATGCTCTATAACGCGCTGGATTTCTGGCTCGGATTTATCCGGTGACATAAGGAGAAAACGCAAATGATCGGTATCAACAGCAAGAATCCGAAGATTGCATGGTTTGCATTCCGCTGGAAGGAGAGAAGCGAGGAGGAGATCCTTGCGCTGCTGCGCAGGGAGGACGTCGTGATCCGCGACCAGATCTTTGACTTTGCGCTGCATGCCAGACTCGGGCATACAGTCATGTATCCGAACCTGATCGGGATGATCCGGCAGGATCCGTCGCATCCGTATTATTTCCGCGTCAGACAGATGGACGACAAGGCGGAGGCCGAACGCGCGGAGCAGCAGGAGAAGAAAAGGCAGTGTGCGCTTGCGTATATCGTCAAGATGGACACGGAAGGCGAAACCGGAGATATTCTGGATCGGAAGATCCAATACTTCTCCAAGACTTATGATCCGACAGATGAGGACAAAACGCTGCTTGCAGAGATCCTTTTCCGTTGGGCAAAACGCCGGGCGACCCGGGAAACCGAGATCGACCGCTTGCTGAACGCGGGCATTGGACCGCTTCTGACGGAGCCGTTCATTCTCAGACACGTGACGGAGCTTCCCCGGGATCTGTGCTCTGCCGGGAAAAAGAAGATCGAAGCTGCCGTTTCCAGGGCCGGGTTTACAGACGACCGGAAGCGGGAGATCTGCCTCCGATATCGGATCTATGATCCGAAAGTCGTCACCAAATGCGAGATCGGGATGCACGAAGACGTCTTTGTCGATACGGAAACCGAAGAAAACGATGAGGATTGGACGCGTCCGATCACGTATAACGTGTATCGCTGCAAGCTGTGCGGCCGTGAAAGACGCGAGAAGACAGAATAGCAAACGAAGGGATATCTGCGTTTGCGGCGGACCGAAGCGGGCATCCACATAAAAAGGCTGAAAAAATCTGCAAAAAATGCTTGACAAAGGGGCGGGGAACGTGTATTATATCCAAGGTTAAGTTCCGTCGCCAAAGACAGCCGGTGTCGCATTGCGTGTAAATCCTGCCGAGGTAGACAAGAAAGCGCCTTTTGTTTTCGAGTCCTCCGTTCCTGCGACGGAGGGCTTTTCACATTACAAGGAGGTGCAACCATGGCAAATGCAAAGATTCTCGAAATGAAGGCTGCAAAGGTCGCAGAGGTTGCGGATAAAGTCAAAAAGGCAAAGTCCGTTATCCTGTTCGACTATCGCGGGCTGACTGTTGCCGAGGATACCGCGCTGCGTGCCGAATTGCGCAAGGAAAACGTTGAGTACGTCGTTCTGAAGAACCACTGTGTCCGCCGTGCTTTTGATCAGCTCGGACTTGAGGGCGCAGACGATATGCTTCACGGCACCAACGCTTTCGCATTCGGTTACGAGGATGCGGTAGCTCCCGCAAGAGTGCTCAAGAACTTCATTAAGAAGGCAAAGAAGTGCGAATTCAAGGGCGGTATCGTCGAGGGCAAGGTCACGTCGCCGGCAGAAGTCGAAGCGATCGCAGATCTCCCGAGCCGCGAAGTGCTCATCGCACGCATGCTGGGCAGCATGATGTCGCCGATCTCCGGTTTTGCAATCGTGCTCGACCAGCTCGCAAAGAAGCTGGATCCCAACGCGGCCGCAGAAAACGCGGAAGCATAACAACCGAAACGGCATAGCCGTACAACAAAACAAAAAATCAAAAATCAAAATTTTAAAGGAGAAATATCATGAATAAGGAACAACTGATCGCCGATATTAAGGCAATGTCCGTTTTGGAACTCCACGAACTCGTCAAGGCTCTCGAAGAGGAGTTCGGCGTGTCCGCAGCAGCTACCGCAGTCGCAGTCGCAGGCCCCGTTGCCGCAGCTGAAGAAGTCGAAGAAAAGACCGAGTTCGACGTTATCCTCAAGGATATCGGACCGGAGAAGATCAAGGTCATCAAGGTCGTCCGCGAGCAGACCGGTCTCGGCCTGAAGGAAGCAAAGGACGTCGTCGACAACGCGCCCAAGGCTGTCAAGGAAGGCATCTCCAAGGAAGACGCAGAGAAGATCGTCGAAGCGTTCAAGGCAGTCGGCGCAACCTGCGAAATCAAATAATCGGATCTGTCATAAAAGAGACGGGAAATCCCGTCTCTTTTCGTATGAAAAAAACCTTCCGGAGACGGAAGGCTTTTCGGGTTTTAGGAAAAGAATTTTGCGAACGCTTCGGTCAGGATCGGGAATTTGCCGGAGAAGCAGATCAGCATGAATACCGCGCCGGCAAGCAGTACGATACAGCCGATCAGCCGCATGATCAGCCATGCGAGAGAGAAGCGCTTGCGGGAGACGTTCTTTGTTTTTCCACAGCCCCAGACGATCATGAAAATCAGTCCGATCAACGGGATATGGAACAGGATCGTCGTGAAAATATAGCCCGCCGTCGTCATCAGGGAACGGGAATCGGTTGCAAGAACGATCGGCTGTTCCGGCTTCGGTTCTTCGCGAACGGGAGGAGCGGGAACAGGGGGGACGGGATCCGGCACAGGCTCCGGTTGCGGCACTGCGACCGGTTCGGGCACAGGCTCGGGTGCGGGCACAGGCTCCGGTTCAGGCACAGGCTCCAATTCAGGCGCGGGCTCCGGTTCAGGCATAGGTTCGGGCTCCGGCACTTCCGAAACGGGGGCTTCGATCGGTTCGGATACGGGTTCCGGCTCCGCTGCTTCAAAAGCAGGGGCTTCGATCGGTTCCGGCGCGGGCTCGGCTGCGGGAGCGATCGGCTCCGCATCGGCGTTCAAGAGCGATGCGCCGCAGAAAAAACAGAACTTTGCCTGATCGGTCAGGACTTTTTGACAAACGGGACAGGTTTTCATTGGCTACTCCTTTCAAGATAGATCGACGGAAACCGTTTCTCCGTCCAGATGAAACGTAACGGTACCGTCTGTATCGGTGCTGTAAAACGCTGTGCGGGTATCGTACAGCAGCGAAAGCGTTTCCTTGTGCGGATGACCGTAATCATTGTCCGAACCGCATGAGCAGACCGCAAAATCCGGATCGACCGCAAGGAAGAATCCGTAGCCGGTCGAGCTTGACGAGCCGTGATGCCCGAGCTTCAGAACGTTCGCCCGGAGCATCGATTGCGGAAACGTATCGAGCATGCGCTTTTCGGCAAGCTCCTCGGCGTCGCCGGTCAGAAGCACGGCGGTATCTCCGTATCGGACGTGCAGAACGATCGACAGATCGTTGAGATCCTCCGGATCCTCACGATAGGACGGGATCGGGTTCAGCACCGTCACGGTGCAGCTGTCCGCCCACGGGATCGTCGTGCCGCCCTCCGCATAGCAGACCGTACAGCCGTTTTGCGCAAGCGACGCGTACATGGACGTGACCGGATAGGTCGACTGTTCCTGCGGGATCGTCACGAAGGTATCGACGGGGTAAGCGTCCAGCACTGCGGCCATGGAACCGATGTGATCCTCATGCGGATGCGTGGCGACAACGACGTCAAGGGACGTCACCTCGTGCGCGCTGAGCGTGTCGCGAATGCGGTCGAACGCGTCCGAAGGACCTGCGTCCACCAGCATCGTCCTGCCTTCCGGCGAGATCAGCAGAATACTGTCTCCCTGCCCGACGTCGATCACGATGACGTCAAGCGACGGTTCGCCCGTGCTTTGCGTCGTCGGACGCGCCGAAATAAGCGCTTGCCTCAGAGCCGTTTTCTCCGCGTCCGCAGCCGCAGGCTCGTCTGCGTGCAGACAGCCGTGCAGAGCCGAACAGCCGAGCAGCGAAAGCAGCGCCAGAATCAGCGCGAGTGGACGAAGCAGCGATCTCATGCATTTATTATACAATACTTCCGCACGCTTTGCAAGCAGTCAGGACGGCGGTTTTCATCTTTTCCGCGCGGCGTGTTCCGCGCTTCCCGCTCACGACTTCGGCAATTTCTCCGCGAAGCCGACGCATCAGCAGCCGATACCGGATCCGTTCGATCATCTTTCTGTCCTCCCGTTTTGCTTTTTACACCTTGATGATATCGGTAAACCTGTCCGATAAACGGGAAAGGAACGATTCGTTTGCATTTGAACGGTCGGTATGATATACTGATTTCGGAACCTTTGGCGTATTATGCGTCACGGACAGAAGTATCACGGAGACCGGGAGGATCGGCATGAAAAAGACAGCGGTGTTCATCCTGTGCCTGATGATGGCTTTAGGCGTTGCCTGCTATGCAGAGCAGCCTGACATGATCGGACAGGAAACGGAGAATACGCCGGATACGTCCGCAGCGGAAGCGGCACAGCCGGCGACGGAGTCGCCTGCAGAGGAAGACATACAGATACAGCCGGAAAAGCAGGAGACGAGCGAACCGGAAGAGAGCGGAACCGTTGAGAACACGCCGGAAGCGACGCTCGCGCCGACGGCCGAGCCGACGAGCGAACCCACGCCGACGCCGGAGCCGACCGAAGCGCCCACGCCGACGCCGAAGCCCACACCGCAGCAGATCTACGGCGCGCCCCAAAGCTTCAAGCCGACCCAAAAGCTCGATCAGTCCGATCTGCCGGTCGTGTATAACATGTACAAAATGAACCCGAAGGGCAAGAAGGAAGCGCAGATGTTCACCTTCGACCTGAACGGCGACGGCAAGACGGAAAAGATCTCGTTCAAGCTCGACCACAAGAAGAACAGAACGACGATCACGGCGGGCAAGATCAAGATCACGCTGAAGGACGGTGCAGAAATGGTCAGCGCAATGCTGATCGATCTCGATCCGACCACGCCGTATACGGATCTGGTCGTTACGATCGACGCCGGATCGGACGACTATATCGTCATTCCGCTGCATATCGAAGGCGGCAAGTTTGTGCGCGGCGAAGCTTTGGAAGGGGTCTCGATTCACGTCGGAAGCGACGGTGTTCTTTACCGCAGCGAAGGCACCGATCTGCTCGGCACGCAAACCGGAAGCCGGTCCTGTCACGGGGAGAGCTTCACGCCCGACGACGTGTGGCTCGACGTCAGTCTGCCGACCGAGGAGGATCTCAAGAACTATCAAGAGCATTTGGGCGATTTCGGCTGGTTTTTACAGCTGAAGCGCGAGCTGCCCTGCACGATCGACGGCGAACCGTCAGTGCTGCCGGTCGGGACGATCCTGTACATGACCCGGTTCCACGAGTCGAGGACGATCGCCGAGGCCCGCACGCTGGACGGCGTGACCGCAATGATCGCGTTTACAATGGATGAGGACGATTGGCCCTATCGGATCGACGGCATTTCGCAGGATGATTATTTCCAATATGAACTGCTTTATGCGGACTGACGCGCCGCATACGAAAAGCCGCAGGGATTATCTCCCGGCGGCTTTTGCATGTCGGTTTATGACAGATGCTCCGTAAAGTGACAGGCGTAGGGCAGGTTGCCGACGTCCGTAAAGACCCGGCGCAGCTTGCCTGCATACGCTCCGAGCGCTTCGTCCATCATGTCTCCGTTGATGAGAATGATCCACACGCTGCGGGGAAGGTCGGTGAGACAATCGTGCAGCGCGTCCAGATTGCGCCCGTAATACGCCGGAAGCCGCAGTGCCCGTGCAAGATATTCGTGCGTCGATGCAACAGAGGTCATGCGGCGCCCGTCGATGATGATAAACTCCATGTCATCCCTCCCCGTATAAAAGCGTAAACGAATCGTAATGGTCGTCGGTGTAGTAGATCAGCCCGTCGTTGCTGAATACAATGCGCTTTGCGCCCCGGCTTTTTGCACCGCGCGTATCGATATCGCATTCAGTATACTTGCGTCCCTTTTTCGTCGGCAGCAGCTTTTCATAATTGCCGAAATATCCGCCCCCGATCGAACAGCCGGGCGCATACGGTTCAAGGGAACCGCCGGTCCAGCCGAGCGATTGCGCCTTTTCCTTGGTGATATAGTTTTTCGGCAGATGCCCGAACAGATGGATATACAGCGCGACCTCGTCCTTTGTCCAGTATTCGCCGTCCTCCGAAACGGGACACGGCGTATCGGTCGGTTCCGGCGTCGGCGTCGGTTCGTTTGTCGGCTCGGGCGTCGGCGCTTGGGAAGGCGCTTCTGTCGGGACGGACGCTTCCTGGGTCGGCGCGGGCACAGACGTCTCATCGGGAACGGGGACGCCGGTCGGTTCAAGGGTAAAAACCGGCGCGTCTATCTCGCCGGCGGGATCGGCGGGTTCTTTGACCGGCTCCGTAAACCTTGTGCAGCTGAAAAAGGATGCGAGCAGCAGCAGCGCAAACAGCAGGGACAGAATTTGTTTTCTATGCTTCATAATGCTCCTCCGTACAGCCATTATAACACACATCTGAGGAGAATAAAGAGGAAAAATTCGATACGGCGCGAAAAAACTTTCGCCCGGCTCCCGCGAGTTTGCCTGCGAAGCAAGGCGATGCCTCTTATATATGTATTGCACTTTGAAAGGTATTGTGCTAAAATACAAAACTGTAAAGTTATATGCATTCCAACACACGGTACATATGCTTGCAAATAACCGCACGGATCGGAAACCGATCCGATACGGATTTCGATCAAAGGAGAAACAGAAAAATGAAACGGAAAATCGGATGGATCCGGCTTATATGCTTGCTCGTGCTGACGGCGTGTCTCATTGGATGCTCCGGCGGCTGCGACGGACTCAGGTACAATCCGAATCAGGGCAACCGTGCAACGATGCAGCCGAGCAATAACGGCAATGATCCGGGCGGGGAGGAGCATATTCTTCCGACAAATCCGGGCGGCAAAACAGATGCGCAGCCGACCGCTTCCGCACCCACCGGAACGGACACGCAGAAGCCGACCGATACGACGAGACCAGCCGATACGATGAAGCCCGCCGATACGACAAAGCCGACGGAAGCGCCGGAAGCAACCGAAGATCCGCTTGAGATCGAGATCCCGATCACGACGCCCACGCCGACTCCGACTCCGACGCCGACGCCGAAACCCGGCGAGACCCCCGGACCGACGGAAGCGCCTACGCCTACGCCGGTTCCGCCTACGCCGTCCCCGACGCCGGACGACGAACCCATTGAACTGCCAGAGCTTCCGTAACGGAATGAGGATAAAAAGGATTCAGGAGGAGAATTACGAATGAAACACAGAAAGCTGTTGTCCCTGCTTCTGGTGGTCTGTATGGTGCTTGCGCTGCTGCCCGCAGTTGCAGCGGCGGAGGAAGAAGTGTACTACACTTTGGACGGAACAGAAACCGGCGGATCTAACGGTTATGCCACCGAAAGCGAGATTACCCAAAATGATATCACATGGATGGTGACCGGCAACACAACCATGAGCCCGTGGCGGATCGGCGGAAAGAATCTTTCCGGAGAGGATCGCCCGATTTATTCCACCGTCGCTATGAATGAAACCGTTACGAAGGTGGAGGCGGAGGTCGGCACAATCACCTTGTCGAAGGTCAACTCGCTCGTGTTGATCGTAGCCAGCGACGCTTCGTTTGCTACGGTCATTGACGAGAAGGAGGTAACCTCTGTAACTGCGAACTCCACGATCACCTTTACGCCGAGCGACGGCAAGGAATGGACGGATGCGTACTATAAGTTCATCTTTAACGTAAATGCGGGCAGCTCCAACCAGTATATCCAATTCAAAGCTGCGAAATTCTATAAAACCGCTTCCGGCGACACGCCGCCTGCGCCGACCTATACCGTTTCCTTTGATGCCAACGGCGGCACCGGCACGATGGCGAACGTAACGACCGCAAGCCCCTATACGCTTCCGATCTGCGGATTCACCGCGCCGGAGGGCAAGGAGTTCGATTATTGGGCGGTCGATGGAGACGAGGGCACGTATGCTCCCGGCGATTCCTATACGCTGACCGGTAACACGACGTTCATCGCACAGTGGAAGGACCTGCCGGTCGTCAACTACACCGACATGATGCTGAAACGCGTGCCGGCAAACGGCGACACGGTCGTCATCTACTATCCGAAGGCGAGCAAGGTCATGACCGCAGAGAGCTACTATTACAACAACAAGAAGTACGAGCTCGCTGCTGCCGATGCGACGCTGACAGACAACGTCCTTGCGGTGCCCGATGAGGCGGTCCGCCTGACGGTCTCGGTCGCTGACGGCAAGTACACCTTCGAAACTGCGGACGGCAAGTACCTCGAAGCGGACGGCACCAACGTACAGCTCGTTTCCGCGCAGAGCGCGAACACGCTGTTCCGGCTTGAGACCGCGGCTGCCGGTACGGACAACTATTATATCAAGTGCGACTCCGCGACCTATAACGGCAGCGCGCAGTACATCGAATACTACGGCGGATATTTCACCGTGTATTCCCTGAATACTTCGAATACGCCGATTTTCACCTTCCAGTTCTTCTCCGAGGACGGCGAAGGTCCGACGCCCGAGACGACCTATACCGTGACGCTGGATCCGGGCGAGGCCGACGGCGATCTCGTGACGATCAATGACGTCACCAGCCCCTACACGCTTCCGGATTGCCCGTTCGAGGCGCCGGAAGGCTGTGTCTTTGACGGATGGGAAGCGGAGGACGGCGACGTCTTCGCGGCGGGCACCGAGATCGAGCTTACGGACGACGCGACCTTCACGGCGCTTTGGAAGGAGCTTGAAGCCAGAACGTACGAGCTTGTGACCTCCGAGGACGAGCTTGTCGACGGCGGCACGTATCTGATTGCGAGCGAGCTCTTTGTCGACGAGCTGTATCTCATGTCAAAGCAAGACTCCAACAACCGTGCGCAGTACAAGGTGACCGGCGTTGAAGGAACGACGCTGACGTTGGACAACAGCTGGATCGCGACAAATGCGGCGGATGTGCTCGCCTTTGAGTTCACGCTTGAGGACGCGGAGGACGGCTGGGCGTTCCATGACGAAGTGACGGGCGGCTATCTGTATGCAGCGGGAAATGAGACAAACAAGAAGAACTGGCTGCGCACCGAGACTGAGCTTGACGACAACGGTATCTTTATCATTGCGTATGAAGACGACGACGGCGCGACAGTCCCCGTTGCGCAGGGCGAGAACACGCGCGGCTATATGCACTACAACGGAGAGAACAACCTGTTCTCCTGCTATGCGGAGAATTCGCATATCACCGGCGCCGTCTACCTCTACAAACTCGTGGAGGACGAACCGGTCGAACTGAGCAACGGCTTCTACCTGATCGGACCGGACTGGACGATCAACGATATCAACGCCGCGCAGATGTTTAATGACAATGCCGGCGTCGGCGGAGAAATGATGCTTGAAACGTCACTGGCAGTCGGCGATCAGATCAAGGTCGTCAAGGTCGAAAACAACGCGATCACTGCGTGGTATCCGGACGGTCTCGACAACCAGTACACGGTTGACGCGGCGCATGCGGGCGGCGTTACGATCTTCTTCCGTCAGACCTACTACAGCGCATGGGCGGAGTTCGGCGGATACTTCTACATTCAGGCGGATTACGCGATCACCTGCGTTTCCGGTGCGCATGGCGTTGTGAGCACGCTGACGAACCGCGCAGCGGCGGGCGATACCGTCACGGTATATCTGGAAGCGGAGGACGACTATGTGCTCGATACGCTCACCGTTATGTGCGGCGAGACGGAAATTGCAACGACCAAAGTCAACAACGAGACGTACACCTTCGTGATGCCGGCGGGCGACGTTACGATCACCGCGACGTTCGCGATCCCCGCGACCGAGCCGTTTTTCAAGAGCCAGAACCTCATTCTGGACGGACTGATCGGCGTCAGCTTCAACATGGAGCTTCCCGAGATTTCCGGTGTGAACTACAACACGAGCTACATGACCTTCAGCGTTGAACACGGCACCTGCACGGAGCGCGTGGATTACAGCGCGTCCAGGCAAAAGAGCAGCGGTTCCAAGGCGTTCGTATGCTATGTGACCGCCGTTATGATGGCGGAGCCGATCACCGCGACGTTCCACTATACGCAGAACGGCACGGAGAAGACGGTTGAAAAGGTCTATGCAGTTAAGGATTACTTCACGGCGTACGACGAAAACAAGACGCAGTTCGACGAAAAAACGCAGGCGCTGATCGAATCCGTTGCGGACTACGGGCACTATGCACAGGCGATGCTCGCCGCGCAGAATGGCTGGACGCTCGGCACGGACTATGTCGAGATGGACAAGTTCTATACGGAGAGCTACAGCATCAGCGATATTGCGGCTGCCGTTGAGAACAAGGGCATCACTTGTGAAAACAACGGCGCGGAAATCAGCGGGCTTTCGTTCGCGCTTCTGTTTGACAGCGCAACGGAGATCCGCGTGCTGTTCAAGGCTTTGAAGAATTATACCGGCAACATTTCGGCAACGGTGGACGACGCATCCTTTGACGTGACGGAGATCGGTTCAAAGAAGGCCGTGCAGATCACGAATATTCCGGC